>CAUWIH010000004.1:0-69597 GCA_963558795.1 uncultured Megamonas sp.
GTGGAAGACCATATTCAAGAGCTGTGATATAATCATGGTCCATCATATGAGCTTCATCATCGCCACCTTCACGAGCTTTTTGCTGATCGATAAAGCGTTGTTCTTGGTCGATTGGGTCATTTAATTCAGAAAATGCGTTTGCTAGTTCACGACCATAAATAAACATTTCAAAACGGTCTGTAAATGTAGGATTTTCTTTATTACGTTTTGCAAGTGGAGATACTTCTGTTGGATATTGAGTTACAATAGTAGGTTGAATTAAAGTAGATTCTACTTTTTCATCAAATACTTCATATAAAACTTCGCCTACAGAATGTTTGCCATCAACAGCTACGCCTAATTCCTGTGCCATAGCTTGTGCTTCTTCTAAAGACTGAGCTTTGCTAAAGTCTTTGCCTGTTGTTTCTAAAACAATATCATTCATTGTAATACGACGGAAATTACCTAAATCGATTTCTACACCTTCATAAGTAATTTTTGTAGTACCACAAGCGTCCATAGCAGCTTGTTTAATAATACCTTCTGCTAAATCCATTAATTCTTCAAAATCAGCATATGCCTGATAAACTTCGATAGATGTAAATTCTGGATTATGTCTTACGTCAATACCTTCATTACGGAAGATACGACCAATTTCATAAACACGTTCCATACCGCCAACGATAAGACGTTTTAAATATAATTCTGTAGCGATACGAAGATACATATCAATATCAAGTGCATTATGATGAGTGATGAATGGGCGAGCATTTGCACCACCAGCGATTGGACTTAATACTGGAGTTTCAACTTCTAAGAAATTACGGTCATCTAAATATTTACGAATAGATTTTATAATTTTAGTACGTTTAATAAATGTCTGACGTACTTCTGGATTTACAATTAAATCTAAATAACGTTGACGATAACGAGTTTCTACGTCTTTTAATCCATGGAATTTTTCAGGTAATGGACGAAGAGATTTAGATAAAATATTAAAATCAGATACTTTTATTGTGATTTCACCACGATGAGTTTTGAATAATTTACCTTCTACACCGATGATATCACCAATATCTAATAATTTAAATTCGCCATATTTTTCTTCGCCAAGATTATCTAAGCGGAAATATGCTTGAATTTTACCACTAAGGTCAGAAACTACAGTAAAGCTTGCTTTACCATGACCACGTACTGCCATCAAACGACCAGCCATACGTACAACTGTTTCTTCACCTAAAGTTTCAAATTGGTCTAAAAGTTCTTGTGCATGATGAGTTACATCATATTTTCTACCAAATGGTTCAATACCTTTATCTATGAAAGCCTGCATCTTATCACGACGCACCTGCATAAGTTCTTTAATATCTTGTTGTTTTTCTTCTACATGCTGTTTTGCCAACGAAATTCCTCCTTTTATATTTTACAAAATCAATTATTACTTAGTACTAGATTAACTGGCTTATTTTTTTATTTCAAGAATTTTATATTCTAATACACCAGCTGGTACTTTTACTTGAACTACAGTACCTACTGTTTTACCTAAAATAGCCATTCCTACTGGAGATTCGTTAGAAATTTTACCTTCTGTAGTATCTGCTTCTGTAGAACCTACAATTGTGTAAGTTTCATCTTCATCATATTCCATATCTTTGATTACTACAGTATTACCGAGATGTACTACGCCTTTATTTGTATCATCTGCTTTAATAATTTCACTATTTCTAATTTGGCTTTCTAAAGTGAGAATTTCACCTTCAATGAAAGCCTGTTCATTCTTAGCATCATCATATTCGGAGTTTTCACTAAGGTCGCCCAGTGCGATAGCTGCTTTTAAACGGTCAGCAACTTCTAAACGACGGACACTTTTTAAATATTCAAGTTTCTCTTCTAACTTTTTCAAGCCTTCTTCGGTCAAAACTACTCGCTTATCTGCCATTTTTATGCTTCCTTTCAGATACACATTCGTGTAATAGTTAAAAATAATAGAAGAAGTGCCAAGCTAATCGCCTGACACTACCTTTTTATAATCAGCAAATATTATATAGGTTTTAAAGGGGTTTGTCAATTTTTGACAGTATTTTTTGAGACATTTATACTATACTTATTATAGAATTTACGAAAAAGGAGTTTTTAATATGCGACTTTATTTACTCGTTATTTGTCTTTGTATCAGCCTTCTATCTATGGGTATGACTTTTGCTCCTACCAAAAATAAACCATCCTATAACAATTTATCCATTGGCGATAATTATGATCAAATGATTAAGCACTTTGGTACTCCTCGTTATAGCGAACCTGATTATCTATGGGGACAAAAAGTCACTTATTACATTTATAAAAATAACAATAAAATAGGTATAAATGATGACACTAAACAGGTTATCGATATGATTATCGTAGATGATACTTATAATCATAATGATGATTTAAAACGTGGTATGACCCCTTATAAAATAGAAAAATTATTCGGCAAAGCTGAACGCCAATTAGTAGACGGCGAAGTTTGTTATCTTTATACTACTCCAGATAAAATCAAATTAATCATCAATGTCGAACCAACAGATAGATATCTTGAAAATTTTCGTATTACCAATTTACCAATTGAACTGCCAGAAGATACTACCCAATACGTTCCAGACAATGCCACTGATGAAACAGAAAATCCTTTAATGCGTGACAAAACGATTGATATATCCGCTATTGCTGAACCAGCTAAAGATAGATTTAATATAAATTATAATTATTCATTTACAAAATAATCTTTAGCTTGCTGTACATCTTTCTTCATCTGATTTAATAACGCATCTACTGAAGTGAATTTTATCTCACGACGTAACATTTTCCAAAAGTCTACACGAATAATTTTTCCATAAATACTTTGATTAAAATTAAAAATATTTACTTCTACGCGACGACTGATATCTTCAAATGTAGGATTTGTACCAATGCTCGCTATTGCTTGATATTTTTTATTATCTACGTAAGCTTCTACTACGTAAACTCCATTTGGTAACATCGCACGCTCATCTTTTATTGCTAAATTTGCTGTAGGAAAGCCTAGTAATCTACCTCGTTTTTTTCCATGAATGACTTCTTCATTTATACTAAATGGCTTTCCAAGCATCTTATTTGCACAATCTAAATCGCCTTCGGCTAAAGCTTTACGAATAACGGTACTACTTACCATATTATTATGGCAATAAATAAAATGTTGCATATAAGCTTTAAAGCCATATTTTTCTCCATAATAGCTTAGCATCTCAGGCGTACCTAAGCCTTTTACACCAAAACTATAATTAGGCCCAGTAACTAAAAAACTAGGCTTTAAATATTTTATTAACATCTTTACAAAATTTTCTGGTTGCATTTGACATAGTTCTGTTGTAAATTCAATATTAAACAAAAAATCTATTCCTAATGCTTCAATATCTCGAATTTTAGCTAAAGTATCATTTATAATCAACGGCTTTCTTTCCGGTGCTATAATGGCTAAAGGATGATTACTAAAAGTAAATACTGCACTTTTACCATTGTTTTCTTTGGCTAATTTTACAGCTTGTGAAATTACATTTTGATGACCAATATGTATTCCATCAAATGTTCCTAAAGCTACAGCTAAGTTTTCATTTTGTAAATTTAATTTTTCTATATCCAAAAGCGAGGAAAAAACTTGCATACTTTCTACCTCTTCACTATTTAAAATTTATCTGTCTATTTAGAATAACATACTTCACTTGAAAAATAAATCTATAGACAAAGGCGGTTATTGTTTATGAATAAAATTATCCTAGTTACAGGTGGTGCTCGTAGTGGTAAAAGTAGCTTTGCTGAAAACTATGTAACTACTCATGGCAAAGATATTGCTTATATTGCTACATCTCAAATTTACGATGACGAAATGGCCTATCGTGTAAAACTACATCAACAACGTCGTCCTAGTTCTTGGACAACATTTGAATCCCCATTTGATGCCCATTTAGCTATTAATAAAGCATTAAAACAACATGATACTATTTTATTTGATTGTCTTACGTTATATCTTAGCAATTACATTTGTAGTGAACAAACTTCAAATTATTCTATGGATGAATTAGTCAACGGGGCAAAAACTTTAATGCAAAAATTAATAAATACTATAAATAATAATTTCAATGATAAAACTTGTGTATTTGTTACTAATGAAGTAGGGGCGGGCATTGTTCCTGAAAATGCCCTAGCAAGAAAATATCGTGATTTAGCTGGACTTTGTAACCAAGAAATAGCTAAAAATGCTACAGATGTTTATTTTGTTGTTTCAGGTATTCCTATGAAAATAAAATAAGCTTTTTTCTTGATTATTAGCAATATTTTAAGGAGGAATTTTTTTGAATAATTTTTTAGTTGGTTTACAATTTCTTACCCGTATCACACTAAAAAAAGATTTAAATTGGTCTGAACAAGCTTGTGGTGGTAGTGTCAAATTTTTTCCTTTAATCGGTGCTATTTTAGGTATAATATATCTTTTAGCTGGTTATGTATTACTTTTTATTTTACCTAGTTTTAATCTTCAATTTTCTCCTCATCTTTTAGGTTTTATTTTATTAGCCTTAAATATTTTTCTTACGGGCGCGCTTCACTGTGATGGTTTTACCGATACTATGGACGGTATATTATCCGGTAGGAAACGTGAACGTATCTTAGAGATTATGAAAGATAGTCGTGTAGGTGCTCATGGTGCTACTTGTTTAATTTTAATTTTAATTGGTAAATACAGTATGTTTACTGATTTAATGCTTAATCAAAATATTTATAGTACGCATGATTCACTAAACAGTTTAATTGCTTTATTTTTAATGCCAATTATCGCTCGTTGTTGTATGAGTAGTGCTGTAGTAAATTTTCCTTACGCTCGTAAAGAAGGCCTTGGTAAAGCTTTTCATGAATATTCATCAAGCAAAAGTATGGCTTTAGCTTCTGGATTTACTTGTATTTGTGCTTTATTATTAGGTACAGTAGCTACTATTGCTTTTATCTTAACTACTATTATTATGTATTTATTTGATCGCTATATTGCCAATTTACTCGGTGGTCTTACCGGTGATGTTTATGGGGCAACTGCTGAAATTGGCGAATTTGTCGTTTTATTTATTTTTGTTATTGCCAAAGCATTTATTTAAAATATATAAATAAAAAATACAAATATAAGGAGGCTTTTTTTTGACTAAAATTATTTTAGTTCGTCATGGACGAACACTTTGGAATACTTCTGGAAAATTTCAAGGTCAATCTGATATCGAATTATCTGAAGAAGGGATTTTACAGGCTGAAAAACTTGCTGAAAATTTCCCTGTTAATCATATTGATAAAGTATATAGCAGTAATTTAAATCGTGCTTATACTACAGGTAAACTCATTGCCGAAAAATTTAATGTACCTATTACTATTGATAAACGCCTTTGTGAAATAAGCTTTGGTGATTGGGAAGGCTTAACTTATGAAGAAATTCATAAAAAATGGCCTATTGAAATCGACACAATGTTTGATAATCCTGACGCCATCACTATGCCTAATGGTGAATCTTTTAAAGAAGTACAGCAACGTGGTGTAGAAGCTTTGCTTGAAATTGTAAAAAATCATCCTAATGAAACAATTGTAATTACTGCTCACGGTGGTATTCTCCGTACTTTACTTGCTTATGTACTTCATATGCCACTACGCTACATTTGGACTTTACGTCAAGACAATACTGCAGTAAATATTGTTGCTTTTTATGATGACAAAATTAATTTAGAATTATTAAATAGTACCGCTCATTTAAGTATTACTCAATTACCTAAATTAGGTCGTTTTTCTTAAAACCGAGGTTTATCATGACAAAGAAATTTTTAATTTTACCTCAAAATGGTGGAAATAAATTTCGTGAATTATTGTCTAGTATGCCTATAGCACCCCAAGAACAAAAAATCATGCAAGAAGCCAGTATTAAACATGTTGAAATTGATGTTAATAACAATTCTTGGGAAATTCTTATGCAAACTTATAATGGTATTCCCGATGAACTTTTAGCTAAAGCCTCTCAATATATCTCACAAAAATGTAATATTACAAAAGTAATTTTTTACCAAGATATTATTGATTTACCTCAAGAGGTTGCTCGTCATTGGCCTACTATTGTTCAAAATGCAACTAATGGTCATCCTAATTTATTCACGATTTTAAATCAAGCTACCTACAGTGTTGATGGCAATAAAATCATGATTGATTTTAAAGGCGATCACATTGAAGATATTTTACGTTCTCATAATATTGAAGAAACAATTTCTGCATCAGTACAAGCCATGGTTCACTGTCCATGTAAAGTTATTTGTCGAGTAGAACAATATCCTACAAATATTGATACTAACAACACTTTAGCAGATTTTGATCCTGAATCTTATCTTCGTAAATTACAACAACAAGCCCAAAGCTCTATTCATACTCACACTAATTCTAATAAAACTTCTCATAATACTACTAGTGAGAATTCACAAAATCAATCACCCAAATTTCGTCGTAAAACAGACCGCAAATTAATGATTGATAATATCCCTGAAGAACCAATAGAAATCACCCAAATTGATGGTGAAATGCGAAATATTGTTCTTCGTGGTCGCATATTTAATATTAATAGTCGCGAATTCAATACTGGTACAAATCTTTTAACATTCGATTTAGCTGATGATACAGATGGCATCTCTTGTAAAGTATTTTTGAAAAATAAAGATGACTTTACCGAAATAAATTCTGCTTTGAGTAAGGCGGATATAGTAAAAATTAAAGGTTCTATTCGCTTTGACTCCTATCTCAATGATTATATTATGATGCCACTTAATATTTGTTTAGCTGAACTACCTAAAAAAGAAGACCGTTCTATCGAAAAACGTGTTGAACTCCATGCTCATACACATATGAGTAATATGGACGCAGTTGTTTCAGCTAAAGATTTAATAGACACTGCTGTTCGTTGGGGCTGGCCAGCAATTGCTATTACTGACCATGGTGTCGTCCAAGCATTTCCTGAAGCTATGAAAGCAGCTAAAGGAAAAGATATCAAAATCATTTATGGCATCGAAGGTTATTTGACAGGTGATAATTATCAACAGCGTCGTGCTAATCATATTATCATGCTTGCCAAAAACTCTATTGGTCTTCGTAATATTTATAAAATGGTTTCTTTATCTCATTTAAAATACCTTTATAAATCACGACCTCGCCTTCCTAAAAAAATTATTGCCGAGCTCCGTGAAGGTGTTATCATCGGCTCAGCTTGTGAAGCTGGTGAATTAATCCGTGCTATTGTTAATAAAGAACCTGAAGAAAAACTTTTAGAAATTGCTTCATTTTATGATTATCTTGAAATTCAACCTATTGGTAATAATGCCTTTTTAATCCGCAGTGATAATTTTCCTGATATTCAAACTGATGAAGATTTAATCAATATAAATTTAAAAGTAGCTGAACTTGCTAAAAAATTAAATAAAATGCTTGTTGCTACTTGCGATGTACATTTTCTTAATGCTAAAGATAGTATTTATCGTGCCATTTTAATGAAAGGAAAAGGATTCGAAGATGCGGAAAAGCAACCGCCATTATATTTACGTACTACTGAAGAAATGCTCAAAGAATTCACTTATTTAGGTGAAGAATTAGCCTATGAAGCAGTTGTTACTAATCCTCGAAAAATTTCCGAAATGGTAGAAGTATTCAAGCCTATTCCTGATGAATTATATTCTCCAATGATACCAGGTGCTGATGAAGAAATTCATGATATGTCATATGCTAAAGCTCGTGAATTATATGGTGAAAATCTCCCCAAAGTCGTCCAAGACAGATTAGAACTTGAATTAAATTCTATCATTGGTCATGGCTTTGCCGTATTATATTTAATCGCACATAAATTAGTAAAAAAATCACTCGATGACGGTTATCTTGTTGGTTCAAGGGGTTCTGTTGGTTCATCTTTTGTAGCTACAATGACTAACATCACTGAAGTAAATCCGCTTCCACCACATTGGCGCTGTCCACATTGTCGTCATAGTGAATTTATTGAAGATGGTACTTATGGTTGTGGCTTTGATATGCCTGATAAAAATTGCCCATATTGTAATACACCAATGATCAAAGATGGTCATGATATACCATTTGCCGTTTTTATGGGATTTGATGGCGATAAAGTACCTGATATCGACTTGAATTTCTCTGGAGACTATCAGCCAATTGCCCATAAATATACTGAAGAATTATTCGGTAAAGATAATGTATTTCGTGCAGGAACTATTGCCACTGTTGCTGATAAAACAGCCTATGGCTATGTAAAAAAATTCTTTGATGAAAAAGGTATCAAAAAACGTGACGCTTATATTAATAGCTTAGTAAATGGCTGTACTGGTGTAAAACGTACTACAGGACAACACCCAGGCGGTATCATGGTTATTCCTCGTAATATGGACGTACATCATTTTACACCAATTCAACGACCTGCTGACGATAATGAAACTAATACTATTACTACACATTTTGATTATCATTCAATCAGTAGCCGACTTGTAAAACTTGATATTCTCGGTCATGATGACCCTACAGTAATTAAAATGTTAGAAAACATCACTCATCGTGACCCTAGAAGTATCCCGTTTGATGACCCTGCTACTATGAGTATTTTCTCTTCTACAGACGCACTCGGTGTAACTGCTGAAGAACTTGGTGCCACATCAGGAACTTTTGGTATTCCCGAATTTAGAACACCATTTACTCGTCAAATGTTAGATGATACTAAGCCTAAAAAATTCAGTGATTTAGTTCGTATCAGTGGATTTTCTCATGGTACTAACGTTTGGTTAGAAAATGCTCAAGATTTAATTACCAGTGGTACATGTACCGTATCTGATGCTATTTCTTGTCGTGATGATATCATGATGCACTTAATCCATAGTGGTCTTGATCCATTATTTTCATTTAAAACTATGGAAAAAGTACGTAAAGGCAAAGGTCTTAGTGAGGATGATATAAAAATAATGAAAGAAGGCGGTATTCCTGATTGGTATATCGACTCTTGTCTCAAAATTAAATATCTATTTCCACGTGCTCACGCTACAGCTTACGTTATGATGGCCTATCGTATTGCTTTTTGTAAAGTACACTATCCACTTGCATTTTATGCTGCTTATTTTTCAATTCGTGCTGCTGAATTTGATGCCGATATCATCTCCAAAGGTAAAATGGCTGTTCGTGACAAACTTGATGATATTATAAATTTAGAAAAACAAAAAAAATTATCTGTAAAAGATAAGGGTTTCCAAGTTGTTTTAGAACTTGCTTGGGAAATGTATCTTCGTGGTTTTTCTGTTGAAAAAGTAGATTTATATAAATCTAATGCCGATAAATTTATTCTTCATGAAAAATCTCTATTACCTCCATTCACTGCACTAACTGGGGTAAGTGCACTTGCCGCAAATAATATTGTACAAGCACGCCTTGAAGGTGAATTCACTTCCATTGATGATTTGAAAAAACGTGCTAGCTTGTCTACACCTATTCTTGAACGCTTACGCGAACATGGTTGCTTAGATAATTTACAAGAAAGTGACCAAATTTCTTTATTCGGTTAAAAGTCAAATAAAAATAAAAAACTTAAAGGTGGGATTTTTTATGAAACAAACGTTATCTACGTCTCAATATATTTTAGTAGGCTCTATGTTATTTGGTATGTTCTTTGGTGCAGGAAATTTAATTTTCCCTGTACATTTAGGTCAAGAAGCTGGTAGTAATATCTGGCTTGCCAATATTGGCTTTATGATTACCGCTATTGGTCTTCCATTTTTGGGTATTATTGCTATGGGGATTTCTCGTAGTGAAGGCTTATTTGATTTAGCTAGTCGTGTTAATAAACCATATGCTCATTTTGTTACTGTTCTTTTATATCTTACTATCGGGCCCGCATTTGCTATTCCTCGTACTGCTGCTGTTTCTTTTGAAATTGGCTTTGCAAGTCATATTGATGCTTCTATGCAAGATATATATTTAGGTATTTTTTCTTTAATTTTCTTTGTGCTTGCTTTATTATTTGCTTTAAAACCAGGAAAAATTCTTACTTGGATTGGTAAAATTTTAAATCCACTATTTTTAGTATTTCTTGCTATCTTAATGGTTACCGCCATAATTAGTCCTATGGGTGACCCTAGTACTATGCCTGTACAAGAAGCTTATCAACATGACGCTTTATTTAAAGGCTTTACTGAAGGCTATAACACTATGGACGCCCTTGCTTCTTTAGCTTTTGGTATTATCGTAATTCATACTCTTCATGATTTAGGTTTAAAAAATCCTAAAGATGTCGCTTATGGTACTTTAAAAGCTGGTATTGTTGTTTTGATTTTAATGGGTATTATTTATAGTTTCTTAGCTTATATTGGTGCTTGCAGCCTTGGCGAATTTACTTTATCTGCTAATGGTGGTATTGCTCTTGCGCAAATTTCCTCTTATTATTTTGGCTCTTTTGGCCACGTTCTTTTAGCTCTTACGGTTACTATTGCTTGCTTAAAAACAGCTATCGGTCTTATCACTGCATGCTCTGCTACATTTAGTGAATTATATCCTCAATCTTGTAATTACAAAACTTATGCTTTTATCTTCACTATCGTTTCTTTCTTAATTGCTAATGTTGGTTTAACAAGCATTATTTATCTTGCTATTCCAATTTTAATGCTTTTATATCCATTAGCTATTACTTTAATTTTATTAGCCTTTATCAGTGCTATTTTTGGTTATCACCGTTATGTATATTTAATGACTACTATATTTACTTTACTTGCAGCTATTGGTGATATGCTCAATGCTTTACCATTTGGTCTAAATACAGTTCCTATGATTCAAGGTATTATCAATCTTTATCAAACAACATTACCATTCTTTAGTATGGGAATGGGCTGGATTGTTCCTTCTATCTGTGGTTTAGTTGTGGGTATTATTATTTCTGTAGTTCGTAAAGATTAATATAATAAAAAAATGGAGAGTTTTTACTCTCCATTTTTTATTTCTCTATTTTTTATTATTTCTTTTTAGGATAAACACCTATTGTTAATTCATTCAATTTTGGATAATAATTTTTCCCGATATTTCTACAAATTATCGCCATAATTAAAGTGCAAATTATTGTTAAGCTATAAAAAATCAAAGAATTTATAGCAGTCATTACAATATTAAATTTTGCCATCACTAAAGCTAAATAAGTGATTGCTACTGGGTGAGCTAAATACATAAAATATGAATGTTTTCCTAAAAGGGAAAATATCTTTGTTAAATGTTTTGCTAAAAATCCATATTGAAATTCTGCAAATAAATATAATGTTGCTCCCAAAGTATAAACAAGACCTGCTGGTGATAATTGATGAGCGGTATTTATCGCCCCTTCAGCTGAGTATCCATTATAATAAATGCAATAATAATAATATATTAATAATCCTACCAAGCTTAAACAACCAAATACTCTTAAACTCATTAAATTTTCTTGCATAAATATCTTGAATTTTTCGTAATGAACTGCCACATATCCACCTAGTAAGAAAATGAATATATAATGTATTACCCAATAATTTAAACGATACATTATTAAAGCTTTAATTATTGGATTTTCTATACCATATGGATTAATCATAAAACTAGAATAATAATCTATAGCCATTTGAATAATAAATAATCCTACTAATAAACTTATATTCAAGCGTTTCACTATAAAAATCCATAAAGGCATCAATGCATAAAACCACACTAAAAGTATCATAAAATATAATTGATAGCAGGCTAAACCAAAAAATAAAATGCCTAATAAATTCAACGGATGAAATAAATATAATGTATGATTAGTTACTGTATAATGCAATATATAAAATGCTGACCATACAAGATAAGGTATAAGTACCGCTTTAAAACGCCTATCCATAAAGCTTTTATAATTAAATTTTTCTTTTAAATCTAAATTATAAAATAAACCAAATGCCGAAATAAAGAAAAATATTGGTACAGAAAATCGCGTTGCTATTTCAAATAAAGCCAATAATTGTAAATTAGGTGTAGGATTATTCACCAAATATTGTGAACCAACATGAATCCCCACAACCCCCAACATCGAAATACCACGCATATATTCTATAGCGGGAATTCGTTCTTTTTTTATACTCACAAAAAAGCCCCTTTTATTTTTATATTTTAAATTCATAATAGCAAATCCAGTTAAAAAAAACAATAACACTTGACTACTGCACAAAAAAGCAGGATATTTACTTATCTTTATTGAATATATAGATACAATGGTTTTACATAAACATAATATAAATTTATAAAAAAAATAATAATTTTTGCAGGATTTTTGTTTTTTCATGTAGAATATATTTACGTTATGTCAGAAATCATCTATAATTAAATAGTTTTATTGAAAGGTGAATTTATATGCGTACACAAAACTTGCATGATGATTTTATTGAACAAGTTAGTTCATCTTCAGATATTGTGTCTGTCATCTCAAGTTATGTTCATCTCAAAAAACGAGGTAATCGCTATTGGGGCTGTTGTCCTTTTCATAATGAAAAAACACCTTCATTTTCAGTAGTTCCCCAACAGGGATTTTTTTATTGCTTTGGCTGTCATGCTGGCGGAAATGTTTTTAAATTTATTTCTTTGATTGAAAATATTTCTTATTATGATGCCATTAAGTTGCAGGCCCAAAGACTTAATATTCCTATACCAACCAATAAAAAATCTGCTCATGAACTCGAATTAGAACAACATCGTAAATCATTATATAAAATTCATGAAATGGCTGGTTCTTTTTTTCACAACTGTTTAACACGTACATCATTAGGTGTAAATGGTAAACAATATTTTGCCAATCGCCAAATAAATTCAGATATTATTACAAAATTTAAACTTGGTTTTGCGCCTAATCTTTGGGATAAATTATTTACCTCTTTTAATAAACGAGGTATTTCTAAAGAATTATTAGCTAATGCTGGTCTAGTTACTGTTAAAGATTCTGGTAAAGTTTTTGACCGTTTTCGTAATCGTATAATCATTCCGATTTGTAATGAACATGGTCAAATTTGTGGATTTGGCGGTAGAATCATTAATGATAAAGATTCTCCTAAATATCTAAATTCACCTGAAACTCCTATTTTTAATAAACGCCATTTATTATTTGGTCTAGATCAAGCTCAAAAATCTATCAAAGATCTTAATTATGCTATTGTAGTTGAAGGTTATATGGATGCCATCGCCTTACATAGTCATAATATAAATAATGCAGTAGCCTCTTTAGGAACAGCTTTTACACCTCAACAATGTCGTAAATTATTACGATTTTCACCAAATATTTATTTTTGTTATGACAGTGATAATGCTGGTCAAACAGCTACTATGAGAGCTTTAGCTATCGCTAGTAGTAACGGAGCTAATGTAAAAGTTATTTCTATTCCTGACGGCAAAGATCCTGATGAGTTTTTGAAAAAACATACCAATGAAGATTTCTACAAATTAATTGATAATGCTCTTCCTTTAATGGAATATCAATTACAATATGTATTAAAATCTACAAACCGTAATACTTTAGAAGGTAAATTATTAGCAGTAAATCAATTAATGCCACTGCTGTCTAATATTACTAACACTGTTGAACGCAATGAATATATTATTCGTATATCCAATGTTTTAGGAATTGATGAAGGCGTTATTCGCAGTGATTTGCAACAAAATATGCAAAAAAATTCTTACCAAAATAATTTAAATAATTTAGCTAATGATAGTTTACCCGGCATTAACTCACGCAAAGCTACTTTTGAAAAAAAAGATGCCCTAACATGGGCAGGTAGATGTATAATCAAAAAAATTTGGCATGAAACAAGTATTTTAGATTATGTTTTAAATCTTATTCCTGCTGAAGAATTTCCTAATGCTTTGCATAAAGAGATTCTTCAATATTTTAATAAAGCTTTACAACAACAAACAAATTTAAATGATATTGATGCTGCTGAAAATTTAAGTGAAGCTGCTTATAGCGAACTTTCCCATTGTTTAGTTGAAGAATTTACCACTTTAGATGATACTCAACTTACTGAAGATTGTTTAAAACTATTACGCCGATATTATTTAAATAGTAATTATGAAAAACATCGTCTTTTAGCTGATGAATTACAACGGAATGGCGATAGTAGATTTTTAGATGAACTAAAAATTAGTCAAGAATTACGAACAGAAATAGATAGCTTATCTTAGATATTTTAATTTTTATATTTAAGATATATTAACTATTTATAATTTATTAATTATTTTAAGAGGAGGCATGTAATAATGGCTCAGTCCAAAAAAAATGTAAAAGCCGTTAAAGATACCAATGCAGCCGCTGCTGCTAGCTTAGATGCGATAAGTAAGTTACTCGATAAAGGTAAAAAAACTGGCGTCTTAACTTACAATGAAATCATGGAATCCCTTCAATCTGTAGACATGTCACCAGATGAAATAGATGAGTTGTATGATACTTTTACCAAACGCGGTATTGATATCATCGACAATGGGAATGGTCCAGATAACGATGATAGTGACATCAAAGATGATGATGATATTGATATTGACCTCAGTATTCCTGAAGGCATCAATATTGACGACCCTGTAAGAATGTATCTTAAAGAAATTGGTCGTGTGCCTCTTTTATCTGCTGATGAAGAAATAAAATTAGCAAAACGTATGGAAGATGGCGACCTTGAAGCGCAAAAACGCTTAGCTGAAGCTAATTTACGTCTTGTTGTAAGTATCGCCAAACGTTATGTTGGCCGTGGTATGCTCTTTTTAGATTTAATTCAAGAAGGTAACCTTGGTCTTATCAAAGCTGTAGAAAAATTTGATTATAATAAAGGGTATAAATTCAGTACTTATGCTACTTGGTGGATTCGCCAAGCTATCACTCGTGCTATTGCTGACCAAGCTCGTACAATTCGTATTCCTGTGCATATGGTTGAAACAATCAACAAATTAATCCGTGTATCTCGCCAACTTCTTCAATCTCTTGGTCGTGAACCAAGCCCAGAAGAAATTGCTCAAGAAATGGAAGTAAGTGTTGACCGTGTACGCGAAATCATGAAAATTGCTCAAGAACCAGTATCTTTAGAAACACCTATCGGTGAAGAAGAAGATTCACATCTTGGTGATTTCATTGAAGACCATGATGCACCAGCACCAGCTGAAGCTGCTTCTTTTGTTTTACTTAAAGAACAATTAGAAGACGTTTTAGACACATTGACTGAACGTGAAGAAAAAGTTCTTCGTTTACGTTTTGGTTTAGATGATGGTCGTGCTCGTACACTTGAAGAAGTAGGTCAAAACTTTGGTGTAACACGTGAACGTATTCGTCAGATTGAAGCCAAAGCTCTTCGTAAACTTCGTCACCCAAGTCGTAGTAAAAAATTAAAAGATTTCCTTGAATAAATTTTAGAGACGATAATTCATCGTCTCTATTTTTATTTATTAGATTAATGTATAATAATATTATTCTATTAAAAGGAGAGTTTGCCCCATGAAACAATGTATGGAAACAGAAAAACTCCATCGCCGTATCAAAAAAATTATTGGTCAACTTAATGCTATAGATAGAATGGTAGACGATGAATCTATTGCTTGTGAAGATGTTTTAATGCAAGTAAATGCTGCAAAATCAGCATTACATAGCGTCGGAAAAGTTATTCTTGAAGGTCATTTAAAACACTGTGTTATTGACGGTATCCAACATGGCGATGCCGAAAAAACTGTAGACGAATTTGCTAAAGCTATTGAACATTTTTCTCGTCTTTCTTAATATAAAACTAAATTTAATAATAAAAAAACCGCAATAGTATTATTTCTATTGCGGTTTTCTTTATTTATTTTAGAATTTCTTTCAATTTTTCCATGTCCATATTTTGACGAACAGTATCAGCTAAACGATTAAATGCTGCTTGTTTTGCTGCTGCATAATTAGTAGAAATTGCTAATTCATCTAATCCTTTACGTTTACGTAAAATATTAATTAAGCTACGACGATATTTATCATTATCAAAAATACCATGAATATACGCACCCATGACATTTTGTTTTTGATTTATCATACCTTCAACGACTTTTACTGCTTTATCTGCACGTTTAGTAATCATAAATGGATGATTTGCCTCACCTGTGAATTTTGTAGTTCCCATGTGAATTTCATAACCAAATAAATCATCAATAGCTAATTTTTCACCTAAAAATTCCCAATTTAAACATTTTGCCTCTACTTGTGAAGTAAGTTTTTTCTCCACAAAAGTAGTTTCCATTGGTAAAAATCCAAGACCTTTTACACTATCATTATCTGATTCAGTGTGTAATGGGTCACAGATTTTTTCACCAAGCATTTGATAACCACCACAAATACCAATAATTGGGATATTTTGTTCATGAGCTTTATTTAAAGCTTCTTCCATGCCGCTGTTACGTAAATACAGCATATCTTCTGTAGTATTTTTACTACCTGGAAGTAAAATCAAATCAGCTTTAAGAAGTTCATCTTCTTGACCTTCTTTAACATAATAAAGGTTTACATCATCTTCTTTACTCAAAGCATCAAAATCAGTGAAATTAGAAATTTTTGGAGTCTGCACTACTGCAATTTTTATTGGTGCATTCGCTTTATTTTTTTCCTGTACTTTTTTATCATCTAAAGATACTGAGTCTTCATCTTCAATACCCAAATCTGGTAAATATGGAATTACGCCCAATACGGGTTTTCCTGTTTTTTCTTCAAGAAAATCAAGTGCAGGCTGTAAAATAGTTACATCGCCACGGAATTTATTAATAATCAAACCTTTTACTAAAGCACGTTCTTCAGGTTCTAAAAGCTCTAAAGTCCCTACAAGTGAGGCTAAAGCTCCGCCACGGTCAATATCTGCAATTAATAATACTGGTGCATTTAAATATTTTGCTATACGCATATTTACGATATCATTAGCTTTTAGATTTACCTCAGCTGGACTTCCAGCCCCTTCGATTACCATCATATCAAAGCGTTCTTCTAAACGACGAATAGCCTCTTTTACTGTATCAAATGCTTTTAAAGAATAACCTTTATGATATTCACGAGCAGACATATTACCAATAGCTTTACCCATTAAAATTACTTGAGAACAAGCATTTCCTGTTGGTTTTAATAATACGGGGTTCATTTCTACGAAAGGTTCAAGTCCTGCCGCCTCTGCTTGAGCAACCTGTGCTCTACCCATTTCATCGCCGTCTTTAGTAACATAAGAATTTAGTGCCATATTTTGGGCTTTAAACGGTACTACGCTCATACCTTCTTGATAAAAAATTCTACATAATGCTGTAGTTAAAATACTTTTTCCCACATGAGAAGAAGTACCTTGTAACATAATATGTTTTGTCATTAAATATTCTCCATCTCTTGTGCTCTTTTATAACATTTTGCTTGTTCTACAAAATGTTTAGCATTTTGTTTTGCTCCTAAAAAATGTAAATGCAAATAAGAGCCTAAAACATTATCTTTAGCATAACCTGCTTTATATTTCATATTATTACGCATTTTAGTAAATTCAAATGCCCAAGGAAATTCTTGATTTTCTTGATTTATATCTTCAATCTGCGTAGAAAAATGAAATTCATGGCCACAAATAATATTATCTTTTTGACCTAAAATATTATCTTGCAAAATTTTTGCCTGTACATAACCTACAGTTTGCAATTTTTTATTCATTTGAGCTTTTGCTGGTATAATACCGACCATTTCATAAAAGTTCTGCTCAAAATCATAAATTCCTTGCATTAAATACATAAAGCCACCACATTCAGCATATATTGGCATATGTTTTTTATGAACTTCACGTATAGAATTTACCATAGTTTTATTGGCTTTAAGTTCTTTGGCAAATAATTCCGGGAATCCACCACCAAAAATCAAAGCATCTACATCATTTGGTATTTCTTTATCTTCTAACGGACTAAAGAATTTTAATTTTGCTCCATAGCGTTCTAATTGAGCTAAACTTGCTGGATAATAAAAAGAAAATGCTTTATCTTGAGCAATACCAATTGTTACTTCATGCTTTTTAGTTGTATTTTCTTCTACTTGCACTTCAATTGATGGTGCAGTTTTTGCTAAATCTATAATTTTATCTAAATATACTTCTTTAGCTATTTTCTCAGAAATCATCTCAATAACCGCACGGGCATCTTTTTCCCCTGCTGGAGTTAAACCTAAATGACGTTCTGGTAAGTGCATATCATTATCACGGAAAATAGCTCCATATACTGGCACATTGATTTTTGCCATTGCCTCTTCAATCAAAGCTTTATGTGTTGGTGAACCTAATTTATTTAAAATTACACCTTGTAAATTAACTTCACTGTCATATAATTTAAATCCCAAAGCAATAGCCGCAGCTGAATCACCCATAGATTGTACATTAATTACCAAAATTACAGGTGCATTTAATTTTTTAGCTAATTGAGCCGTACTACTAATACCATTTTTACCACCATCATAAAGACCCATAACCCCTTCAATGATAGCAATATCTGCATCTTTAGCTTCTTCTACAAATAAATCATTGATTTTACTTTCATCAACAAGCCAAGTATCCAGATTATGACCTTTTCTTCCTGCCGCCATACCATGATAGCTAGGGTCAATATAATCAGGGCCTACTTTATATGGCTGTACTTTTAATCCTTGATTTTTTAAAGCACGTAGTATTCCTGTAACAACTGTAGTTTTACCTGAACTACTTTGCGTAGCGGCAATAACTACACGTGGAATATTTACTTTATTTACCATGCAAAATCACCTTATTATACACGTGTATTATTGATAATATACATCACAGCATTAATACAAGACGCTGCAATTGGGCTACCACCTTTTGTACCTGTTACAGTAATATATGGCACTTTAGATTCTGCAATTAATAAATCTTTAGATTCTGCTGCACCAACAAACCCTACAGGTGTACCAATAATTGCTGCTGGACGAATATTTTCTTCATTCATTAAACGAATAACTTCAAATAAAGCAGTTGGAGCATTACCAATAGCTACAATTGCACCATTTAAATCTTTACCAAAATGACGCATAGCAGCAATAGAACGAGTAATACCATGTTCTTTAGCATATTTTGCAATTTCAGGGTCTGCAATTTTGCATTCTACACTACCGCCCCAAGACGCAAGTTTACGTTTATTAATCCCTGTGCGTACCATCTCTACATCAGTATAGATTTTACAACCACCAAGTAATGCTTCTTTCATAGAATTTACTACATCTTTATGAATACGAATAATTGGTGCATAATCTACATCACCAGACGCATGAATAATACGTGAATAAATTTTTGTTTCTTCTTCACTTAAATTCAATTTTTCAATATATGGTTTTATAATTTCAAAACTACGAACTTCTATCGCCATTGGGTCTTTGATAAATTCCACCAAAACCCCTCCTATTTTTCATATTTCGCTACAAATAGCCCCACACTATTATAATCATGAGTAATATTTGTGTATTCGATACGTGGTCTATCAATAATTACAATATCTAGACCTAATTTAATTCCTGCCGTTAATTTTGTTTCTGTACCACCCAAAGTACCACTATTTTTCATTACTACTACATCAGATTTGTATTTTTCATATAATGCCATATTTAATTCTTCAGAAAATGGCCCTTGAATTGCTACAATATCACGTGGTAAAACACCTGCATTTTGACAAATTTCTAAAGATGCAATTGCTGGTAAAACACGAGCAATAATATGCTTTTGGGCTTTTTTCGCTTCTTCTGCAAACAATGCCAAACGGTTACTTCCTGTAGTTAAAAAGATATTTTCACCTAACTGCATAGCTAAACTAGCAGCTTCTTCGTATGTTTTTACTACGTGTAATTTTGCATATTCAGGTAATGGTGTTACTTCACGTTCATAACGAATATACGGTATATCTAATTTGGCACAAACTTTCATCGCTGTATTAGACACATTTACCGCATATGGATGAGTAGCGTCTACAAATGCTGTAATTTTATGTTCTTTTAAACATTCTTGCATCGCTACTTCATCTAATTTATGGTCATTGATAATTAAATTATCATGTTTTGGTAATAAAACTTTGCCATAATCAGTAACTACAGAGGCCATTATTTTATAATTTTGCTTTAATAAAAACTCAACTAGACCTCTGCCGTCTTGTGTACCTGACGCTACAAAAATCATACTTCATAGCCTCTAGGAGTTATCATGTAACCTTCTTTAGCAAAAGTTTTACTATTACCAATAATTACCATAGAGAACATATTTATATCTTCTTTAGTGAAGTTTTCTAAATCAGAAATTACCATGCTTTCATTTTCACGACTAGCACTATTTACAATACCAACTGGAGTTTTAGGGTCTTTATGTTTTAGCATAATTTCACGAATTTCTTCAATATGCTGTACACGTTTATGACTTTTTGGATTATATAAACCAACTACAAAATCACCTTGTGCCGCTAAATCTGCACGTTTTTTTATTAATTCCCAAGGTGTTAATAAATCACTCAAGCTAATAATTGCAAAATCGTGCATAAGTGGAGCACCTAAAACAGCTGCTGCTGCATTTACTGCGGATAAACCAGCTACAATTTGAACTTCTGGTCTTTCTTCTTTTGGCATTTTTAAAATAAGTTCTAATACTAAACCTGCCATACCATAAACACCAGAATCACCACTAGAAACAACCGCAACATTATGACCTTTTACAGCTTCTTCAATTGCCATTTTACAACGGTCAATTTCTTGCATCATACCAGTACCAATAACATTTTTACCATCTAAAAGATGCTTAATTAATTTTATATACGTATTATAACCTGCTACTGTATCTGCTTCTTGAATCGCTTTTAATGCACGAGGAGTCATATCCTCTTTACCACCTGGACCTATACCAATTACTTTTATCATTCCCATGCCAAAGACACCGTCACTTTCTCAAATTTTGTTTTAGGTAAAATTATTTTTGCCTGTTCATTGTATGCCAAAATAGATGCCTGACATACATTACCTATGCCTATTTGCTTTTTCACAAAGGCAGATTCTTCTAATTTATATTTATCAATCACATTTTGCATGACTACATTATCATAAAAATGTGTTTGTACTTTATGATTTTTCGCCCATAATAATAAGGCTTGTTCATCTTTTTTTACTACAGTAGACACTAAGTTTTTTATTTTTAAATGCTCACAATTCGCCATTTTTTTTGCTTTTGTAATCGCTTTTTCTACTAAAGAAATATCTACATCTTTACGACAACCAATTCCCACAATTAATCTTTTTTCTGTTAAATTCAATACATGAGTTCGTACTTGTCGTTTTGAGGTAATAAGCACACATGGCGTATAACTTAAATTCAGTTTATCTGTATTAATTATTTCAGCATTTATCTGAAAATCTATATTTAATTTAGCTTTAATTTCAACTTTTTGCTCATAAGTTTCATCTATATAATATCTTATCTTTCTACCCTGAACTAAAGCTGAATTTATCACTTTTATCTGATTTAATGGATAAGGCACTAAATCACATTTTCTTGCTATTTCATCTGGAGCAACTATATTATTTACATCTGTTGCCGTAGTAATCACTGGCACTGCTTGTAAACATTGCGCTATATTTTTTGTTAATTCATTTGCTCCACCTAAATGACCAGATAATAAACTTATCGCAAATTGGGCTTGCTCATCTAAAACTACAACTGCAGGGTCTTTTACTTTATGCACAATATATGGTGCAATCATACGCACTGCTATTCCTGTAGAAGTAAAAAAGATTAAAGCATCATATTCAAAAAAAATCTTAGCGATTAATTTGCTCATCACTGTATATTCTTGAATATTTTGAGCCAATGAAATAGTATATCTATCCTTTTTTACAAAAATAACACTATCTACTAAATTAGTTTGTAATTTTTTTGCTAAATTAGCACCATTTATTGTTACTGTAATAATTGCTATTTTCATGCTTATTTTTAGGCTTTATCTGTACCTTGACGATACATATGACTAAATTCAGGAGCATAT
Source organism: uncultured Megamonas sp. (assembly GCA_963558795.1). Taxonomy (GTDB): domain Bacteria; phylum Bacillota; class Negativicutes; order Selenomonadales; family Selenomonadaceae; genus Megamonas. The sequence continues at coordinate 22,114 of CAUWIH010000004.1, forward strand.
AAACGAGATTTTGCATATTCTGTATCTAAACATTTACTTACAACAATCATCGCTGTACGAGAAATATTATTTTCTTTTACAATATCTGCAATTGTTTCAAGTGTACCACGTACAATTTTTTGTTCTGGCCAAGATGCTTTTTGTACAATAGCAATTGGAGTTGTTGGTTCATAACCACCTTCAATCAATTGAGCTACTACATCAGAAATCATATGCACACTCAAGAAAATACACATTGTTGCTTGATGAGCTGCTAAAGATTTCAATTTTTCTTTTTCAGGAACAGGAGTTCTACCTTCATTACGAGTAATAATTACAGTCTGAGAGATTTCAGGTAATGTATATTCTTGTTTTAAAGCAGCTGCTGTTGCTAAGAAAGAACTTACACCTGGAACTACACTATATTCAATATTTCGACGAGATAATTCGTCCATTTGTTCTTGAATTGCACCATAAATAGCAGGGTCACCAGTATGCAAACGAACTACTTTTTTACCTTGATGTTCAGCTTCAGTAATAGTTTCAATTACATCACCTAAAGTCATGGACGCACTATTATAAATTTTACATTCAGGTTTTGCATAATCTAAAAGTGCAGGATTTACTAAAGAACCAGCATAAATAATTACATCTGCTTCTTTTAATAATCTTTGTCCTTTCACTGTAATAAGTTCAGGGTCACCAGGACCAGCACCAATAATATAAACCATAAAAAATTCCTCCCAAATTTATTATAAATAAATTATATTTTTATTTTTTTGTACAAGTAACTATATACACTGGATTTAAAGCATTAAACATATCATATGAACCTATTTGACGAAGTCTATTTACTTGTACTTGAATAGCTTCATACGTATAATTTTCATGCTGTTTCATATATGAAGTAATTTCAGCTATAGTTTGTATAGTTACCGCATTTACTAAAATACGACCACCACTAGCTAATTTACTATCTATTATATCTAATATTTCAAACATGTGTTTGCCACTACCGCCAATAAATACCACATTACAATTTGGTAAATCATCTAATCCCTGTGGTGCTTCTGCAGCAATTACTTGAATTTTATCTTCAAAACCAAATTTTTCAATGTTTTTAGCTAATAATTCTACTGCTAAATCTTTCTTTTCCACTGCATAAACTTTACCCTGTGGTGCTAAAAGACTTGCTTCTATAGATAATGAACCTGTACCAGCTCCAATATCCCAAATAATATCATCAGGTCTTACTTTTGCTTTGCACATTGTTAAAATACGAATTTCCTCTTTAGTCATCGGCACTTTATCACGAATAAATTCTTCGTCTGATATACCTGGTAAACGCATTTATTCACCTTCTTTTATATTTTAGATTTTATAAATTTATATTTATTTAGTTTATTAACCTTCTACAATCATAACACAATGACTTGCACATGCTTTCGTTTGTGCTTCATCTAAGGTTAAACTAACTATTTTTTCATCTGGATATGAAATTCTTGAACAAATATATGCTGTTGATTTTTTGTCCCAGCCACGCTCTATTAAATACGTAGCTATAGCATTGGAATTAAATTTATTATCCGTAAGCATACCAATAATTCTTCCCGGATAATATTTTAAATCATCATCTTTCGGCACACGCCCATGAAAGCTCAATAAACTAGCCTCTTGCCAAGGTAATGCAATTTTAGCAAAAGCTGTTTGCATGGAGCTTAACCCTGGAATTACTGCAATTTGTTTTAATGGAAAATGTTTTCGTATAGCACTTAATAATGAATAATAACCAGGGTCACCAGACACCATTACTACTACATCATACTCTACTAATTTTTCTTGTATAAACTCCATTACTGCTTTTATATCTGCCTTTATGGCAAAAGTTTGCTGTGTATCATTTGCAAACTCAGTCAAAGCTCTAGTACCACCAACTAATACTTTAGCTTTTTGTATCGCCTGCATTGCCATTGGCACAACATATTCTTTTGCTCCCGGGCCAATACCCGCCACAATTATTTTATGTTCCAACCCAATCTACCACCTATTTTTTTTGCATTTTCATCCATACCTAAAATTTCACCTTTTAGCGTTACCATGACCGTACCTACTGTCAATGCACCGAATACATGTTGTTCACTGCGTAAACTAGCTCTTTTGGCTAACAAATCATAATAACCCTTTTGAGGCAAACCATATTCCTCAATAATCGGCATAGCAGCTTCCGTTGTTTTTACATTTAAAATTCTTTCAATTCCTTTACTATCCATACCAAGTAAACTAGCGTATGATGCCAAAATCTCTAAACGTGCATCAGCTATTTTGCTATGCGTATAAAAAATACCACCAGCCACTTTTACTAATTTCCCTAAATGACCAAATAAAAGTACTGATTTTATTTCTTTATCTGCGGCAAATTCTAACATATGTCCAATAAAATTACTTGTTTGTACCATAGCTTTAGCTGGTAAACCAAATTTACTTGCTATATTTTCACCAATTTTACCCGGTACAAAAATAATATCTTCATAACCATTAGCCTTTGCTACTGAAATCTGTGGTGTTAAAGAATTCTTAAAACCTTCTTCAGACATTGGTCGAACTACTCCAGTTGTCCCAATAACTGAAATCCCACCTTCTATACCCAAAATAGGATTTAGCGTTTTTTTTGCCAATTCTACCCCTTTTGGTATCGAAATCGTAATATCACAACCATAATTTTCCGGTAATAATTCACGTACAACCATTGTCATCATTTTTCTAGGCCCTGGATTTATCGCAGGTTCGCCAGGTAATATAGATAATCCTGGTTCAGTTACTATTCCAATCCCCAATCCCGCATGAAAATTAATTGCTGAATTTGCTTTATTGATCACAACTTCGGTAAAAACCGATGCACCATGTGTGATATCAGGGTCATCGCCAGCATCTTTTATAACTTCCACTTTTGCTCCATTCGCCGTGAGTTCTATATTTTTTATTGGAATATGTAATAACTCTCCACTTAAAGCATGAAACTCTACTTCTGTTACCATATTTCCCTGTAAAGCTAATATTGCCGCTTTTGTCCCCGCTGTAGCACAAGAACCTGTTGTATATCCACTTTTCATTTCTTTTTGCATAAAAAAATCTCCCATCGACAGGGAGATATATTATTTCAATTTATAGCTAAAATATTTCTAAAAAAATAAACTATAATATATGAAAAAATTATCCACCTGCCCATCTCTCGTGAGTCTGAAATTTATAAATAAAACTTATAAAAATCACGGTGTTTTCTCATAGGTAAGTCTCCTGACTTAGGTTCATCACTAATTTTTGCCTTCCCAAGAAAAATCTCAGTGACATTATTAAAAATTGCTCCCCTTACAGTGGCGGGACCGTACTGGCTCTTCCAGTTTCCTTATTAAGCATACGCACCTATGATTATGAAATTAATCTACTAATATTATAGACATTATCCTTTGATACTGCAACTAAACGATTGCTTGTTTTATGATTGCAAAATTTTATCAATTATAGTTTTATCTATATCTTCTATATAAATAATTTCTTTAGCTGGACTTTCATGTTTATTTATAAATTTTTCCATAAAAATCATATCATACCATTTTCCCTGTTTATAACCACATTTGGTGAAATGAGCTATCTTTTTATAACCCATTTTTTCATGAAAAGCAATACTTTGCGGATTAGGATACGTAATACTTGCCACTAAATTCGTAATATGTTGTATCTTTAATATTTGCTCTAATTTTGTATATAATTTTTTACCTAATTTTTGTCCTTTTACCTCAGGTGTTAAATAAATAGAAGTTTCTAATCCCCAATTATAAGCTATTCTATCACGAAAAGTAGACGCATACGTATAACCTACAATTTTTCCTTGATATAATGCCACAATATATGGATATTTAGTAATTACTTTGGCTATTCGTTGACGAAACTCTATTATATTTGGCACTTCATATTCAAATGTAATATTATCAATATTTATATATGAAGCATATATCGCCAAAATTTCTTTTGCATCATCTTCTTTAGCCAAACGAAAATCTATTTGTGTTAAATCCAATTAATTCACCTCAAAAATTTTATTTGTTCTAATATTTTATCTAATCCTAATTTAATTTTTTCTTCACTTAATGAACTAATACAAAGTTTTAACGTATTAATATTAATTTTTTCAGATAAAAAATTATCTTTTATATTTCCTATTACAATATCTTGTTTTTTCATTTTATTTATTAACCAAGTCATATCTACTTTATTTAAAATATCTATACAACAAAAATATCCAGTCGATGGAATATGCCATATCAAATTTTTATTATCATTTTTTAAACTATATTGTTTTATTATATTCATCTTTTTTTTATATATTTTTCTTGATTTTTTTTTATGATTTTCAAACATTCCAGATGATATATATATTTCTAAAGCACCTTGTAATAATAACGATGTTCCTAAATCTGTATTACTTTTATATTCATTAAAACGATTTATAAAATTTTGAGGTAAAATTACACCTGCCAACCGTAATTCAGGTAAAATTATTTTTGAAAAGCTTTTTATATATATAACATGATCTGAATTATCTTCATAATATAATGGTATATCATTTCTCATATATAATTCACCTAAATAATCATCTTCTATTATATATACATCATATTTTTTAGCTAAATAACACAGCCTTCTTCTTTGTTTTAAGTCCAAACTACTTCCTAATGGATTATGAAAACGTGTTGTCGTATAAAAAAATTTAATATCTGCTGTTTTAAACAAATATTCCAATCGTTCCATATCTAAACCTGAAAAATCTCTTTTTACCGTATATGCTTTTATATTCTTCCATTTTAATATTTTTAATATACCTGTATATGTTGGTTCTTCTACTAAAATATTTTTTTTATTATTATCAAATTCTATATTACATAAAATATGTATTGCTTGCTGAGAACCATTTGTAATAACCAACCTATCTATTGAGGAATATACTTGGTATTCTTTCAATTGATTAATTAAATTTTCTCTCAAAGCATATAGTCCTTGAATATTATTATATCTAAATAATATATCCTTATATTTATTTGATGCCTCAGATAAACAATTTTGAAAATCTTCATATGGAAAAATTCTTTTATCTGGCGTAGCCATTGAAAAATTTATATTATCTTCTTTTATAAAATTTTCTCTTTTTTTATTTACTAAAAAATAACCACTTTTAGGTATACTATATATTATTTTTCGCTGCTGTAATTTATCGTATGCTTTCATCACTGTTGATTTACTACATCCAAAAATTTCAGCTAATTCTCTAATAGTTGGTAATGGATTTTTAACTTTAAATTCATTTTGTTCTATATTTTCTATAACATATTCAACAATCTTTTCATATTTTAACATAACAAATTCCCTTTTCTCTTTAAAATATCAATATTGTACTGGTACAACCTATTCGAATCATCATTGTAAATGCCTTTATCCACGCCTATAATAAACCCATACTACATGTAGAAATTATTAAACTTATTTTAGGAGAATAATATTATGAGTCATGTTATTAAAGGAATTTTACTCTGTACTATCTCTGGTATAACTTTTGGCGGACAATGGATTGTTGCTGGTAATGCTTTAAAACTTATTGATCCTTTTTATTTTACCTTTATTCGATATGCTATTGTTTCTCTATGTTTAGTTTTATTATTAATCATAACTGAAGGTTCTTATAAGTTAAAAACAGAAGGCAAGTTTTTACAATTATGGTTTTATGGAACTATGGCTTTTACCATATATAATTTTTGTGCCTTTACGGGTCAAAAATTATTAGGTTCAGAAGGTGCTATTATTAGCTCTATCATGATGGCTTTAATTCCTACTGTATCTATATTCTTTTCTTGGTTTTTTACAAAAAACAAACCTAATTTTATTACTATTTTTAGTACGATAATTGCCTTTTTTGGGGTTTTTTTAGTAATTAATAAAGGGGCTTTTTCCTTTAATTTTTTTAATTCATTCAAGATTATACCTATTGTATTAATGCTTATAAGTATTGTTTCTTGGGTTATTTATACCATAGGCGGAAGCAAATTTCAAGATTGGTCCTCATTACGCTATACAACTTTATCTTGTTTATTAGGAAACATATCCTCCATTATATTGATTACATTCTTTACTCAAATATCTTATGTAAATGCTCCAACTTTCGATTTATTATTTAATTTAAAATGGGAATTTTTCTATATGAGTATTATCGCTGGTGTTATTGGCGTATATACATGGAATTTTGGAAACTTATTGTTAAAACCAATTAATGGATCATTATTCATAAATTTAGTCCCTGTTGTTACTTTTATTATTTCTTCTTTTATGGGATATTCATTTTCTCCCATCGAATTATTGGGAGCATTTATGGTAATTTTATCTTTATTTATAAATAATTTTTATCAACGATATCTTTCTCAAAAAAATAATTCTAATCTAAATGAAAAGGAAGCTATTATATGAATTTAAAAATTATGGATGTAACAATACGTGAATCTACTTATATTGAGAATATCTCTTTAAGTGAACAAAATGCTATAGATATCGTAAAAAATTTATCTCATTCAAACATCGATTTTATTGAAATTGGCTATATTTCTAAATATAATTATAAAAATATTTTTAAATCTTGTTCTATTAGCTTAATTGATAAACTAAGTAATTGCTTAAATAATAAATCCAGTTTAGTTTTAATGTTACGACCAGAAGAATATGATAATCAATTATTAAAATATCTTATTAATCCTCGAATAGGTTTATTAAGATTATGTATTTTTCCTAATAATATTACTTCTTCCATTTTATTAATAAAAAAATTAAAAAAACTTAATATTCCTATAAGTGCTAATTTAACACGTATTAGTAATTTATCTTTCAATGAAATTATTACGTTATCTCATCTTTTTCAAAAAGCAGGTGCTGATTATCTATATTTAGCTGATTCTAATGGTGCGATGTTACCCCAAGAAATAGAACACATTTTTAATATTTTAAATAAAGAAATAAATTTAAAACTTGGATTTCACCCCCATGACAATCTACGTACTGCTACAGTAAATACCTTAAATGCTATAAAAAATGGAGCTACTATTATAGATGCTAGTTTATATGGTTATGGAAAAGAATTAGCAAATTTACCATTACAATCATTTATTGCCTTGATAAAAAAAATGAATTTACGTGAAGATATTGATTTAAATAAAATTATTAAAACAGCTAATAATTTATATAATGATAAATTATCTGTTGGTTTCAGTAAATATTTAAATAATAGAGAATGTAATATATTAACAGGCTACTATAACATTAACCTTGATTTTATAAAAAAATTAAAAATTGAAGCAAATAAAAGAAACATCAATTTTATTGATATTTTATTAGATAAATCTATATTATGAGGTTCTTATTTCATGAATAAACGTACTTGGAAAATACATTTAGGAACAGGAAAGCCTTTAATTTTAATTTTAACAAGAAAAGATTCTAGTCCTTTAAATATTTTAGAATGGAAAAACAACCTATCAAAATTTTGTAATAATGCTCATTTTTTAATAATAGACGTTGCTGAAAAATTTATTCAAGAAAACGGTTTTAAAAATTTTACAATAAAAGAATTATCTCATTTTTTATATAAATATTTATTAAAAAATAACATTTATCCTAATATGATATGGGGATTTTCAATGGGCGGCATGATTTGTCAAGAATTGACTAGTTATCCTGAATTCCAAAAAGTTCCTTTATTACTTATTTCGACTAATTTATATGCTACAAAAAAATTACAAGCAATATTTTCTACATGGTATCTCTCTCTTAAGTATGGCACCGTAAATGACTTTTATAGAGTTTTTTATCCTTGGATAATATCTTCTAACAAACTACCTATATATTCTTTAAAAAACAACATCACCATAGATAATTTTAGTAAAAAAAAATTACTTTATTGTATAAAAGCAATCAGCAAACACAATGCTTGTAATACAATAAAAAATAAACAAAATAAAATATTAATTCTATTTGGAGAAAATTCAATCTTATTAAACAAAGAAGAATCTCTTATTTTCCAAAAGTATATGCCTCATGCAAAAATCTATTTTGTAAAAAAAGCTAGTATGAGAATCATGGATAATCTTGATATTAATACTATTAATTTGATAAACAACTATATAAAAGAGGTCATCTAATTATATGAATAAATTTAAACTATTATTATTACCTGGAGACGGTATAGGTAATGACATTATGCAAACTATACTCCCTATTTTCAAAAAAATTAATATCAATTTTGATATTAGAATTGGCGATATTGGATGGGAATGTTGGAAAAATACAGGTAACCCCATTCCCACTCAAACATGGAATTTAATAGATTGGTCTGATTCTATTTTATTAGGTGCCACTACAAGTAAACCAGAAAATGAAGCATTTAAAGAATTACAAATAAAAAATAATTCATTTCACTATATATCTCCTATTATTCAATTAAGACAACACTTAAATTTATTTGCTAATGTTCGTCCAATATTTAGTATAAAAAATAATCTTGCTCAAAAAAATAATAATATAGATCTAACTATTATTCGTGAAAATACAGAGGGTCTTTATTCTGGTTTTGATTTTTATCCTTTACCTAATGATTTATTTGAATTTATAAAAAATAACAAACTTAAAAATCAATCATGGAAACTTACTAACACTATGGATGGAGCTGTTTCTTTACGTATCTTAACAAAATGTGGAATAGAAAGAATTTTAAATTTTGCATTTAATTGGGCACAACAAAATAATTATAATTTAATAACTATAGCAGATAAACCTAATGTTACTCGAAAATCATCTCAATTTATTTATAATATTCTAAAAAAAATTTCTTCTAATTATCCAAATATTAATTGGGAAATAAAAAATGTTGATGCTGTTGCTATGTGGTTAATTAAAGATCCATCAAGATTTCAAGTCATTGTTAGTGAAAATCAATTTGGTGATATATTATCTGATCTTGGAGCTGGGATTATGGGAGGATTAGGCTTAGCTCCTAGTGCTAATATTGGAGATCTTAAATCTTATTTTGAACCAGTTCATGGATCTGCACCAAAATATAAAAATAAAAATATTGCCAATCCTTCTGCGATGTTTTTTAGTTTAGCAATGCTTTTAAATCACCATGGATATAAAAAAGAAGCAAATAAAATATTTACTGCTGTGAAAAAAGTGATTTTTGAACAAAAATATATTACTTATGATTTAGGCGGTACGTCTTCTACTACTGATATGAGTAAAGCTATTATAGAAAAATATTGAGGTTTTTTATGAAAAAAATATTAAATTTATTAAAAAAATACAATACTCCTATTTTATCTGATGCTTTAGATAGTTTAAACATTGATGGAGGTCTTATTAATATCAAGCCACAAATTGATTCCTGCAATATTGTTGGAATAGCTTTTACTGTTAAATATGGTATTCCAACAGATTATGATAAATTTATTGGAAAAGCAGCTGATTTTATTGATGATGTTAATAATAATAATATCATTATACTTGCAAACAATGGTCGTACTGACTGTACAGTATGGGGCGGAATATTAACAAAGATGGCTAAAATAAAAAATATTCAAGGTACTATTATTGATGGAATGTGTAGAGATATTGAAGATATTGTACATTATAATTATCCAGTTTTTTCTAAAGGAATATATATGAAATCTGGAAAATCTAGAACAATATTAACTAATATTCAAGTTCCTGTCTATATAGGAAAAACAGCTATCCATCCAGGAGATTTTATTCGTGGTGATTCTAATGGCGTTATTGTTATTCCTCAAAATATTATAAATGAAGTTTTAATTCGTGCTGAATATATTCAAAAAACAGAAACATGTATTATATCTGCAATAGAAAATAACATGCCATTAAAAATAGCTCGTTTAAAATATAAATATCATAGACCCTGGGAGAAAAATAATTTTAATGAATAGTTTCTTTGACTTACATGTTCATATTAGTCCTGATATTGTTCTACGAAAATATAATTTATACAACATAAATAAAGTATTGCCTACGACTCACTCTGGTATTGTTTTAAAAAGTCATGTTTATAATACTGTAAAATTAGCTAATCATCTACGAAAACAAGGCTATCCAATCTATGGCTCTTTAGTTCTAAATAAATATATTGGTGGCTTAAATATTAACACTATCAAAACCACTATAAAAAATAGCTATCAACATGAACCTTTTATATTATATTTTCCAACATTTAGCTATAATTATTGGATTACTAATCTAGAAAAAAAAACAACTAAAACATTTAAAAATAATATTTTTTTAGAAACAATTAGTTATAATGGACATTTAAAAAAAAATGTAATTGATATCATTAAACTTGCTAGCTACCATAATATCCCTATAGCCACAGGACATTCTAACAAAAATGAAGTTTTATTATTATGTGAAGAAGTAGAAAAAAATAATGGAACTCTTTTATTAACACATCCTTGTCATCCTTTCATTGGTTTCACTATTAATGAATTAAATATAATTTTAAATTCATCATCTAATATATATATAGAAATAACATTATTAATGTTATTAAATAAAAAACAAAGTTTCGAAAATTTATATAAACTCTTATCTATATGTAATAATAATAAAATATGTATTTCCAGTGACTTAGGACAAATAGATAATATTAGTCCATCTACAGGATATAAATGGTTCAATGATAATTTAAATAATTACTTTAATGATATTCAATTTTCAAAAACTTTATTCAAGAAGCTTTGCTGGTTAAACCCAATGAAACTTTTAGGATTGCGAGGTAAGTTTTATGATTGTTGAAATTATAACAACTGGCACAGAATTACTACTAGGAGAAATCACTAATACCAACAGTGTCTTTTTATCAAAAAAACTTAATGAAAATGGTTATGATGTACTCTATCAAACTACTATTGGCGATAATCAAGAACGATTATCTACTGCTATTAAAATAGCAATAAATCGATCTGATATCATAATAACCTCTGGTGGGCTTGGTCCCACTCAAGGTGATTTAACCAAAAAAATTTGTGCTAATATATTTGAAAAAAATTTGATTTTTAACGAATATATCGCTTCCACTATCAAAAAACGTTTTGATTGTATTCATAAAAAAATGACTTCTAATAATTTAAATCAAGCTTATGTTCCTAAAGATGCTATTTTATTTCCTAATACCGTTGGAACTGCTTGGGGACTATGTATAGAAAAAAACAATAAAATTATTATTAATCTTCCCGGTCCTCCCAGAGAATTACAACCTATGTTTGAAAATTATGTACTTCCATATTTAACTAAAAAATATAATACAAAATCTGTTATTTTATCCAGAATACTAAATACCTATGGAATCGGAGAATCAACATTAGAAGAAATTTTACTAGATGATATTAAAAATCAACATAATCCTACATTAGCATTACTAGTTAGACCATATGGAATAATTATACGAATGACTGCTAAAGCTACCGATAAAGCTAATGCTATAAAATTATTAAATATTGAAGAATCTATATTGCGAAAAAAAATCGATAAATATATTTATGGTATAAATAATATGCCTCTAGAAAATATTATTATTAATGAATTATTATCTAAAAATCTAACAATAAGTTGCGCTGAATCATGTACTGGTGGTTTGTTAAGTTCTAGATTATCTGATATTGTCAATTCTTCTAAAACATTTAAAGGTAGTATTGTAGCTTACACTAATGAAGTCAAGAATTTAGATTTATTCATTGATGAAAAAATTTTAATCGATAAAGGCGCTGTGTCTAGCGAAGTTGCTGAATTATTATCTTCAAATATTCGTCATAAATATAAAACTGATATTGGTATAGGTATTACAGGATTTGCTGAACCTAATGTATATAATTTATCTAGTGGATTAGTATTTATAAGTATTTCTGGAAAATTTGGTAATATAGTTAGTAAAAATATTTTTACTGGTAATCGTAAAGAAATAAAATACTTTGCTACTCAAAAAGCATTAGATATGATTAGACAATATATCAAAAATTATAATTAATATAAAAAAACTAGATTAACTTTAAAAATTAATCTAGTTTTTCTATTGACTATTTTATACCCTGTAGGGTATAATTTAACTGTAATTTTTATACCCCTATGGGTATATGAGATAAAATTTAGAAAAGAGGCGTAGTTATGTCTAATAATTTATATACTGATAATAATAATCATATGCACCAAAACCAATCTATTGGTTTTGATAAATACAAAAGTTCCACTACATTCAACGAAAAAGTTTATTTTATTGAAAACTTAGATTGTGCTAATTGTGGTGCAAAAATTGAAGCAAAATTAAATAAATTAGCTGATATTCATTTTGCTCAACTTACATTTGCTACTAAAAAATTAAAAATAGTAGCTAAAAATCCTGACGAATTATTACCTAAAATTCAACAAATTGCTAGTTCTATTGAACATGATATTATTATTTCTACTACTCCTAATACCTCTGCTACGCATTTAACCAAGCAAAAACAAAATTTCCTTACTAAACAAAAACTATCACTTATAGAAATCATCTTGGGCGCTAGTTTATTTAGTATTGTCGAATTTACAACGCTTATACCTGATTCATATACACTTTATCTTTATATTATTACTTATTTAATTTTAGGTTTTCATATTTTAAAAACAGCTTTTACCAATTTATTTCGTGGCAATATTTTTGATGAAAACTTTTTAATGAGTATTGCTACTTTAGGTGCTTTTATGATCAAAGAATATCCCGAAGCCGTTGGTGTTATGCTTTTTTACCGTATCGGTGAATATTTTGAAGAACGTGCTACACATAAAAGTCGCTCTCAAATCATGGAAGCTGTCGACCTTAGACCAGAAACTGTTAATTTTATAAATCCTCATAATCAAAAAATCGAAATAATCCCTGCCAACAAAGCTAAAATCGGTGATATATTGCTTGTTCGTGTTGGCGATAGAATACCTGTTGACGGCACCGTAATTGAAGGTGAAAGTCGTGTTGATACATCTCCTATTACTGGGGAACCACTTCCTTTAAAAATCACAACAAATAGCACTATTACTTCTGGTTGCGTCAATCTTTCTGGTACTATCAAAATGCGTGTAAATAAACCACTTTCTCAATCTATGGTTTCACGTATTTTAGCTTCTGTCGAAAATGCTGCTGCTAATAAACCTAAAATTGATAAATTCATCACACGCTTTGCCAGAATTTACACCCCTATTGTTGTTCTTATCGCCATTTTAACTGCGATTTTCCCTTCACTTATTACTGGTAATTTTGAATATTGGATTTATATTGCACTTACTTTTTTAGTAATCAGTTGCCCTTGTGCTCTTGTTTTAAGCGTCCCCCTTGCTTTTTTTGCTGGAATAGGTCGAGCTTCTAAATTAGGCATATTATTTAAAGGTGGTCTTTCTTTAGAAGCATTAACTAAAATAAAAACTATTGTTATGGATAAAACAGGTACTCTTACCTATGGCAAATTTTCAGTAAAAGCTATTTATCCTACTCAAAATTACACCCAAAATGATTTATTAGCTATTTGTGCTAGTTGTGAACAATATTCTACTCACCCCATAGCCACTAGCATTATTCATGAAGCTACTAAATCTAATTTAAAAAATCATGCTATTTATAATCATCAAGAAATCGCTGGCGAAGGTATTGTTGCTTATCTCGATAACGAAAAAACTAAGCAAGTTCTTTGTGGTAATAAACGCCTACTGACTCGTTTTAATATTCATTTACCTGAAAACTTAACTTCTCATAACGATACGGAAATATTTATTGCTATAAATAATAAATATGCTGGCTCAATTATTATTGGTGATATTATTAAAGAAGATGCTAAAACTACTATTAATAAATTAAATCAATTAAAATTAACCACTGCTATGTTTACTGGCGATAATGAACTTTCTGCTCAAACTGTTGCACGAGAAATTGGTATTAATAAGGTTCAAGCAAAATTACTACCTGAAGATAAATTGGCTAATTTAATTAAATTACGTCATCAATATGGCAAAGTATTTTTCATTGGCGATGGTATTAATGACGCTCCTATTTTAGCTGGTGCTGATGTTGGAGCTGCTATGGGTAGTGGTGCTGACGCTGCTATCGAGGCTGCTGATGTTGTATTTATGAACACTAAAGTTCATTCTATCTTACAAGCTATCTATATTGCCCGTGATACAATCCAAATTGCTTGGCAAAATGTAATTTTTGCTTTAACTATAAAAATAGCTATTATGCTATTTGGTTTATTTGGCTCTGCTTCTATGTGGGCAGCAGTATTTGCTGATACAGGAGTTGCTATTTTATGTATTTTAAACTCTATTCGTATTTTATATAAAAAATATTAATTATATACAACAACCGCAATTTAGCTCTATTACTAAATTGCGGTTTCTTTTATTTTCTAGCACATTCATTATCCAAATCTAACATAATTTTTAGTCCATGCTCTAAAGTAGGTAATAAATAAGCCAAACATTCCTTTACTGCCTTAGGACTTCCTGGCAAGTTGATTATTAATGATTTATTTCTTATTCCCGATGTCGCCCTACTTAACATAGCTCGTGGAGTTATTTCTAAACTATACATACGCATAGCTTCCGATATTCCTGGTGTTAATCTTTCCACTACCTCTATTGTCGCCTCTGGTGTATTATCTCTCGGTGAAAAGCCAGTTCCCCCTGTAGTCAAAATTAAAGGAATTTCTTTATCTGCAAATTCTATCATTTTAGCTTTTAATAAATTTTTATCATCAGGTAAAATGACTTTTGCTACCACCTTATAACCTGCATTTTCTACTATTTCTTGAATACATTTTCCACTTACATCTTCACGTAAACCTTTTGAAGCTTTATCACTTGCTGTAATAATAGCCACATCAAACATTTATATCACCTACTTATTTATATTTGTATTAATTATTTATTTTTCTTCTAATATATTTATAATATCCTCTGCTTGAATAGTTCCCCCTTGTAGTACTACGGCAAACACCCCTTCATGTGGCATAATACATTCACCTGTTTGTTGTTGAATATTACAACCTAAATGACATTTTTTACCAATTTGTGTAATTTCTAATTCAATATCATTACTTTTTAATCTTGTTCCTATCGGTAAATTTTTTAAATCTATACCTTCTACTAATAAATTTTCCCCAAAAGCCCCTGCTGGTACTTTAAAATCATATTTTGCTTCAAATTTTCGTACAGCCTCAACTGACAATAAACTTATTTGTCTATGCCATTTTCCTGCATGAGCATCATTTTCTAAGCCAAAATTTTCTATCATTAATCCTTTATCTATCGCTGTTTTTAACGTTCCTTTTTGCTTACTAATACATACAGCTAATATTTTTCCCATATCACAAAACCTTTCTTTTTTTATTTCTTATTTTTTATTCATTCATAAATTACATAACAAAAGTGGAGTATATTTACTCCACTTTATCATTTATTTTTGATAATCATATATCCCAGATTTTCCGCCTTCTTTATGCAGTAAACGAATATCTGTAATTTCCATACTATGGTCAAGAGCTTTACACATATCATAGATTGTCAATAAAGTCACCGAAACAGCATGCAATGCTTCCATTTCTACGCCTGTTTTTCCATTTACTTTAGTTGTAGCTATTGCTTTTATCTTTAAATTTTTTTCATCTAAAACAAAATCAACACTTGCTTTTGTAATAAATAATGGGTGACACAAAGGTATTAAATCACTTGTTTTTTTCGCCGCCATAATACCAGCTATACGAGCAACAGCTAATACATCACCTTTTTTATTGGTTTGTTCTTTTATTGAAGTAAACACTTCTTTATTTACTTTAATATAGCCTTCAGCTACTGCTATTCTTTCAGTAATATCTTTTGCACTGACATCAACCATGATAGCTTCGCCATCTTGATTAAAATGAGTAAATCCTGCCATCTATTTTTTCTAATCCCCTAAGTTTTATTTTAACTTTTTCGCAACATCAGTTACATCTTTTACAGTATTTACAGTATCTGTAATATCTGAAGTTGAATTTCTAAATTCTTTTATACTTTTACCTAAAGCTTTACTGATTTCTGGCAATTTTTTAGGGCCAAATACCACTAATGCAATTACTAAAATTAATACCAATTCTGGAATACCTAAACCAAACATTTTTTACCTCCAAAATTTTTATTTTATTTATATAAATTATTCTGCTCGTTTTTGAATTAATTGCGCTACAATACTAATAGCTATTTCAGCTGGAGTATCTGCTTTTATATCTAGTCCAATCGGCATAACAATTTTTTGAATTAACTTTTGTTCAAAACCTTGTCCTTGCAAATATTTTTCTACATATAATTTTTTATATTTACTACCTATCACCCCTATATAACAAGGCGGATTTTTTAATAATGTTTCTAAAACTAACGTATCTTTCGTATGACCATTAGTTACTACAATCGCATAATCTGTTGGTTTTATTTCTACTTGATGTGCAAAATCAGCAAAATCTACTATAATAATATGTTTTGCGTCAGGAAATAATTTTCTTTGTGCAAATTCTATACGTTCTTCAATTATATTATATTCAAATTCCAAATTCGGTAATAATTTTGCTACTTCTTGTGCTACATATCCCCCACCAAATAAAAATATTCGTGGAGATTGTTTCATCACTTCTAAATATTGCCCTATATTTTTATGATTTTCATCTTGCTCTAAATATGCTTTATGTTTTAATTTCTCTTTTTGTGCAAATTCTTCTGCAAAATCATAAATTGTTAATGAAAATACGTCATCTTGCCAATTAATATTTACTACAAATTTTATTTGACTATTTATCAAATTTAAAGCTTTTTCTACTTGAATCAAATCTTTTTGCCCCAAACAATATAGCATTACTTTTAATTGTCCACCACAAACCATACCGCTATTACCAGCTTCTGTATTGTTTAAAGTGAACATTTTTATTGACGATTTATTTTCTTTTAAATTACTTTTAGCCTCTGTTATTGCTAAATATTCTAATTTCCCTCCACCTATTGTATTCATAGTTGTTCCATCAGCTAAAATCAACATATGTGCCCCCACCCCTCTTGGTGCAGAGCCTTTTTTCTCCATGACCATAGCCAAAACTACTGAACGATTTGCTTTCAATTCTCTATATATTTTTTGCCAAAAATCTTTTAATGCAATCATCTTTTTGCTCCTATTTTTTTAATTTATTTAAACCATATAAAACAGCTTCTAACGCCCCACCACCTATCGCTCTTGATTTATCTGATATAGAAAAACAATGACTTTTTTCTGCACGGGGGTCGATATCTCCGCATTTCATTTTATCCGTAACTACAATATCATCATGTAACATTCCACGTACAATTCCATCTAGTTGAGCCACTATTTTTCTATCATCTACCAATGCTACTATTTCACCTTTATGCACAAAATCTCCAATTTTTGCTACTGATTTAAATTTACCTGCACCATTTGCTCGAATTATTCTCTCTGTAGTATATCCCCCTATATTTCCGGGAACTCCAGTATTTTTTATTGCACTACCTGATTCTATAACTTTGCCCAAAAAATGACCGCGTTTAGTTTCTACTACATAATCACAATCTTTTTCTGCTACAAATCCAGGGCCAATAGCAATTACTATTGGTGCATCATCTATTTTTGTATTAATATTTTTTTTCGCCATTATTGCATCAATAATGATATCAGGCTTATACTCATCTTTTATTTTAGCCTCTTCATCAACAATCACTGCTATCATATCTTGAGCTAAAATTTTTTTTGCTTCATCATAAGAATTTACTAATTTTCCTTGTATATTTTCTATTATTACTTCATTTTCGTATACTGCATTAGAATAAGCTACTGTTAGTCTTACTGTAAGTGGTTGCTTTATTTCTGTCATTATAATGTCAAAGCCTGCTCTTTTTAATCGCCAAGCTATCCCACTTGCTAAATCTCCTGCACCTTTAATTAATATTTTTTGCATAAATTAAAATTTCTCCTTATAACTACTTATCGCTACTTTTAAATTATATTTTGCCAAATTCGAGGCTAAATATACTGCTTCTTGATATAAATTTAAAGTATCCACTTGATTTATAATTAAATAAAACTCTCGTTGATTAGTATTTTTTTTTGCTCCGTATTCACTTAATATTACCTTTATTATATCATCTTTTGTTAACTTTTCTTCACCATCTTTTTGTAAAAATTTAATTAATAATTCCGCTCTACATAAATTTTTTAAAGGCTGATTTAAGGCACTAATTCCTATAATATACGCTACTTTATTCGAGTTTTTTAAATATACAGGTTCATGTTCTTTGGGCATTTTAAATGGCAATCTTTTAGCTCCATCTGCTTCAATCAAAGTAATATCTGCTAATGGTATAATTTTTGCTAAAAATTCATTATCCCAAGCAGTAATTTTTATACCAAAATCTTTTCCAGTAATTACAAGATTTTCTTTTATCAATTTTTCTCGTATCAATTTTATACTAGGAACTATCACCATTTCTTTCGTTTTAAACATTTTAGTAGTCGTAGTTACTAATATTTTTTGCTGTTTATCTACCAATTCCTTTGCTAATAAATTTATCGTAGTTGTTTTTCCACCTGCACCTGCTACACTTATAATATCTTTATTTTTTACTGATAAAAATTCTCCTATCGTTTTATCTATTAATTTTCCTTGAATATACTCTTGAAATATCATAAAAATTTCTCCAATTTTATTTTAACTGTTTTGAGGTGATTTTATGACCAAATCTTTATGTGTTATTATGTTAGCTGCTGGTAATAGTTCTCGTTTTGGCACAAATAAATTACTATATTCTATTAATAATCAACCTATGTATCAATATACTTTAAATTTAATCGAAAAACTCAAGCCTACTCAAATTATTTTAGTTAGCAAATACCCTGAAATTACAAAAAAAATTGACCCAAATATTATCATCGTCAAAAATTTTGATACGCATTTAGGTCAATCTCACTCTATGCAATTAGCTCTTAAAACCAGTCTGCAACAATCACAACCAATAGACGGCTATATGTTTATTGTTTGCGACCAACCATATTTAAAATTTTCAAGTTTAAAAAAATTATATAACACTTGGCAAGTTAAAGATAAAATTTGTGCTTTAGCTTACCAACAAAAGCGAGGAAATCCTGTCATTTTTCCCAAACGTTACCTTCCAAATCTTTTAAAAATACAAGGAGATACGGGAGGACGAGCCGTTATTTCTCAACATCTTGAAGATTTATATCTTGTTGAAGTAACTTCTGCCCAAGAATTAATCGATATTGATACTTTAGATACTTTAACTAAACTAAAACTCTAATTCTACAAGCTGTTTTATTTTTAAATTTTTTTCTTGAATAAATGTTTCTAACTTTGCTTTATCTTCTATTTTACTTGTCCAACCAATACCACAGCCACCGGTTAATTCTACAGGTACTGGTAATAATCTTCCTTGAATATTAGCTTTTTTACAAGCACTTTCTAAAGCAAAAGCATGTGTTGGCGAATTAAAGACAACTACTACTTTTAAAGATTTCCCTAAATTTCTTATTGCTGACATAAATTATCCCTGATTTCTTTTATAGCTTTTAACGCTATTTGCACTTCTTCTTTTGTATTAAATCTAGAAAAACTACATCTTACTGCACCTTGTTTTTCTGTACCTAATGCTTGATGAGTAAGTGGCGCACAGTGAATACCACCACGTACTGCAATATTATAATTTGTCCATAATTTATCTGCGACAATTGCCGAATCAATATCTTTTATATTAAAACTTATTACCGGAACACGGTTTTGTTTAGCAAAACAACCATATATTTTTATATCTTTTATTTGTTGTAATCCCAGATAAAATTCTTGTGCTAAAAGTATCGCATTCGTATCTAAACCATGCTCTAAAATCCAACCAACTGACGCATTTAACCCTGCAATACCATGAATATTTGCTGTTCCTGCCTCAAATACTGTCGGCATTATATCTGGATGTGTTTTCGCAAAACTATAAAAACCACTACCACCTACTTTTACTGGCACAGGGTGCAATCCTTCACGTAAAACAATACCACCTGTTCCTTGTGGTGCAAATAATTCTTTATGTCCCGTAAAACACAAAATATCTATATTATTTTTTTTCATATCTATAGGGATAACACCTGCTACTTGAGCAGAGTCTAATATAAATAATGCATGATGTTCATGTGTCATCGTAGCAATTCGTTGAATATCGACAAAATTACCTGTAACATTTGACGCACCTGTCGTTATTACTGCCAAAGTATCTGGACGAAAAGCTCTTTCTAATAATTCATAATCTATTCTGCCTTGCTCATCTATCGGAATTGTAGTTATATCTAGATTATTATTACGCAAATACAATGGTCTAAGCACTGCATTATGGTCATTTGCCGTTGTTATTATATGTCCTTTATTAAAAAATGATGCAATAACTAAATTTAAACTTTCCGTAATTCCTGAAGTAAATGCTACATTTTCTGGACTTGCATTAAATAATTGTGCTATTTTTTCTCGTGTTTCATATAAAATTCGAGATGACCAAAGGGAAGGCCCTGACACACTTCTTGATGCATTACCTGCATTTGCCAAAGCCTCCAACACAGCATTTGCCACACATTTTGGTCGATGATAACTTGTCGCTGCTTGATCAAAATATATCATGGTTTTATCACTTTCGCTGCGTAAACTTGGCGTTCTACAATATCTAGCATATTTACAATTTTACCAACTACAAGTTTTTCTTTTAATTGATAATATTCCAAACATGTTCCGCAAGAAACAATATCTACACCAGCTCTTACTAAAGCCTCTAAATCTTCTAATACCTCCGAACCTTCAACAGTAAGTTTTACTCCACTATTATAAAAAATAACAGATTTTGGTAATTCTTTTAAACAAGTCAAAGAATAAATAAATCCTTTAATTAAAATATTACCTAATTTTTCATCACCATGCCCCATTACATTACTATCTATTACTACCACAAAAGAATTATCTATCTTTGCTGGTATAGTACAATTAATCTCTTCTTTTTGCGGAATAATCATTGATCTTTTTACAAATAGAGATACCACAAAATCAGAACCTTGCTGTTCTTTTTGCGATGGTAAATTCATTTGGTTCGCCATTTTTTCTAAATTTTGTGCTGAAACAATATTATCCACAACAACTTTTAAAGTATCATCTTGAGTCAAGGTTTTTAACGTATCTCTTGCCATTACTAATGGTTTAGGACAAGCCTGTCCTCTTGCGTCGATAACTTTTTCCATAAAAATCACCTCTAAAAATTATTTATTATTATTTTACATTTATTTTATATTTATCTTCTTTAATAATTTTACCTACACAACTTGCATTTATCTCTGCGTTTTGCAAATCTTTAAGTAGATTTTCAGTATCTTTGCTATGCACACTTATTAATAATCCACCTGATGTTTGTGGGTCAAATAATACTTCTTGCCACGCAAAATCTACATTTGGGGCAAAATTTACATTATTACCTACAAAATTACGATTTCGCTGACCTGCACTAGTAATTAAAAATTTTTCAGCATAATCTAATGCTTCTTTTATCACTGGTATATTTTCTAAATAAATTTCTGCGCTATAATTTTTAGCCATCATTTCTAAAAGATGACCTAAAAAACTAAATCCTGTAACATCTGTACAAGCGTGTATATCATATTTAGACATAATTTGTGCTGTTTTTTTGTTTAATGTTGTCATTGATCTTATTGCTAAATCCATAGCCTTTTCACTTGCTTCACCAACAGAATTGGCCGCCATAATAATTCCTACACCTAAAGGCTTAGTTAAGATTAAATCATCATTTAACTGTATAGTATTATTTTGATATATTTTTTGAGGATTGACAATACCTGTAACCGCTAAACCATATTTTATATTTTCATCATTTACCGAATGACCACCAGATAAAGCTCCTCCAGCTTCCATTATTTTATCTGCTCCGCCTAACATAATTTGCCCTAAAATATTAGCATCTTCACCTTCTGGAAAGCAAACTATATTTTGTGCTGTTTTTACCTCTCCACCCATAGCATAAATATCACTTACAGCATTTGTTGCTGCTATTTGTCCAAAAATATAAGGGTCATTTACCATTGGTGGAAAAAAATCCAATGTTTGTATCATAGCTATATCTTCAGTCAATTTATATACCGACGCATCATCATTTCCTTCAAATCCTACAAGAAGATTTTTATCTTCAAATTTAGGCAATTTACTTAAAATCTTATGTAAAATTTGGGGCCCTAATTTAGCACTACAACCACCACTTTTACAAAAAATTTTATTTTTTTGCATAATATCACTCCTTTTCATCTTTATAAAAAAAACCTCCCTAGCCAAAGCCTCAGGAGGTTTTTTATTACCAAATTCTTAATTTCTCAATTTATTATTTTTACCATTTCTATTCAAGAACGCATTTAAAATTATTGCAGTTAAACTTCCAATAGTAATACCACTATGGAAAATAATACTCCATATACCAGTTAAATGTTTAAATAATTCAGGAACAGCCATTGATAATAAGCCCATCGCTAAACTAATACCTACAATTAAACCATTATAATTGTCTTCACCTTCATATTCTACACGTCCTAATACACGAATACCATTTGCAGCCACCATACCAAACATAGCAATCCCTGCACCACCTAACACTGGAGCTGGAATACAAGCTACAAGAGCAGCCATTTTAGGGAATAATCCTAATAACATTAAAATAACCCCAGAAGCAGCTACTACAAAACGGCTTTTTACATTTGTAAGCGTAATCAGACCTATATTTTGAGCAAATGCTGTATATGGGAAAGTATTTAAAAAACCACCGAGTAAAGTGGAAAAACCATCCGCTCTCAAACCACGTGTAATTGTTTGTTGATCAGCTGGCTTACCTACTATAGATCCTACAGCAATAATATCACCTGTTGTTTCAGTCATAACAACTAAAATTACTAAAATCATAACTATAATAGCTGGTATATCAAAAGTTGGTATGCCGAAATGAAGTGGTGTAACAATACCTAACCAATCTGCTTTATAAATTGCACTAAAATCAGTATAACCACAGAAAGAAGCTACTACTGTACCAATCATTAATGCAAGTAAAACTGATATATTTCTCCATACTCCAGAAAAATATCTATAAAAACCAATTACTAATAATAAAACAAAACCAGATAATAACAATGTAGGTATATCCCCAAAATTTTCACTCGCAGGATTTCCACCACCTGCCCATCTAACAGCAACTGGTAATAAAGATAATCCAATAATTGTAATAACACTACCTGTTACTACTGGAGGGAAAAATGCAATCAAACGACTAAAGAATGGAGAAAATAAAAACATAAATAAACCACTGGCGATAACTGCACCATAAATAGCTGTCAGTCCATCAGCTTGACCAATCATAATCATTGGCGAAACTGCCGCAAAAGTTACCCCTTGCACAATCGGTAATTTACTACCCATTTTCCAGGGTCCTAACGTTTGAATCAAAGTCGCAATACCTGCGGTAAATAAATCTGCATTAATTAGATAAATTAAATCTTCTGTACTAAGACCAATAGCATTTGCCACAATAAGTGGTACTGCTACCGCTCCAGCATACATTGCAAGTACATGCTGAATACCATAAAGGAATGTTTGAGACAATGGTAGTCTTTCATCAACTGGATGTACAGAGTTATTCATTGAAAGTACCTCCTATATTTAATTTTTTATATAGTAATATTCTTTATTATAACATTTAACCACCAATTAACGACATAGATTTATCTTCTTTTTGGAAAAAATTTTTATCTTCTAAGTGATGATTTTTCGGTTTATAATAAATATTTTCTTGTATTATCCTTAATATATTTTCCTTAGATGTTTTATTTTTTAATAAATTTCTCAAATCAACACCACTATTATAATGTAAACATGGTTTTAATAAGCCTGTTGAAGTCAAGCGTATACGATTACAAGCTCCACAAAACTTATGTGATAATGATGAAATAAAACCAATATTTATATCTAAACCTTCTACTTTATAATAATGTGCTGGCCCTTCATGTATATCCATAGTTTCCATTTTGCCATATTGTTTTTTTATCAAAATCTTTATCTCATCTTCTGTTACAGGCTCAAAAGTTTTAGCAACATTTATTGGCATTAACTCAATAAATCTTAAATCCACTTTATGATAATTAGCAAATTTTACTAATGGCAAAATTTCTTGTTCATTTATATCTTTCATAATTACACTATTAATTTTTAATGGTATATCTAGATTTTTGGCTTTTTTTATTCCTAATAAAACTTTTTCTATATCCCCACCACGTGTAATTTTTTTATATAAATCTTTATCTATACAATCTAAACTCAAATTTATTCCATCTAATCCCGCTTTTTTTAATTTTTCTATTTGCTCTGATAATAATATTCCATTTGTAGTCAATACTACTTTCTTTACAGATTTTATCTCTTTACATATCTTGAGCAAATATTCTAATTGCGGATATAATAATGGCTCTCCACCTGTCAACCGAATTTTTTTTATTCCTGTTTGACAAATTAATCTTATTAAATAAATCAATTCTTCATTGGATAATGTTTGCTCATTATTTTTTATTTGTTCTGCGGGCATACAATATTGGCAACGCAAATTGCAATTACTTGTAAGTGATACTCGCAAATAGTCTATTTCTCTTTGATTACAATCTTGCATTTACATTCCTTACATCTTATATTTTATCTTTTAAGCTTAATCATTATTTATTATTTGAGTCTTATCTACTATTAATTCTGCAGTTACTACATCTCCTACATTTAATCTTGTATTTTTCAATTGATAAATAAATCCATTATATTTATCTAATAATGTAGCTCTTGTTACACCTTTAGGATTTATCAAACTAGCATGATATATTCCATCTTGTTTTACAATATGCACCTGCAAGCAAAAATCAGCATTTTTCGGTGCTGTAAAATCAAAATCTACACATACATTTACAGTTTCTAATTGTGTAAGTGGATGATGATAATATTCTTCTATAATTGCTTTTACATAAAAACGCATAGCAAGCTCTGCACCATTCGGTGGTCCTGCAATACCTAATACTGGTTTTTTATTAAATACAGAAAAACTAGAATGTTTCCCTGGTCTACAACCTAATTCATATACAAGAACTTTACCTTCTGTTTCTAATAAATCTAAAGTAAAATCTTTTGTTCCTTTTGAAGAACCCGCATTTATTAAAATAATATCGGCTTGCTTACTTGCCTCGATTAATGCTTTTTTTATTTTTATTTTATCATCAGGAATTATCGGAAATATTTTTAAATCTGCTTGGTATTGTTTACAAAAACTATATAACATCATGCTATTAGATTCAATATTTTTATCTATAGGATATTCATCACTTTGCCAAGAAACTAATTCATCGCCTGTTGGTAAAAATACCAATTGGGGTCTTTTTATAACTTTAATTTTAGTTATTCCACCAGATGCTAATAATCCTACTTTCGGAGCTGTAATTTTTTCATATTTTTTTACCAAAACTTCATCTTTAGCAATCAAACTTCCTGGTGGGTCGATTAATTGTCCTTTAGCTTTTGGTTTTATTAAAACATTTAATTTTCCTTCAATAAAACGTACATCTTCTATTAAAATTACCGTATCATATGGCTTAGGAACAACACAACCGGTATTAGCAAAAATATATTCTTTACCTTCTTGCCAATTTCTCGTATCTGGTATGCCTTCTACAAAATCAGCAAAGCGTACACCAATACCGTCCATCTTACTTACTGGCAATTTAGGTAAAACTACTTTTGCTTTAATATCTTCGCTTGCTACTTTATCTACAGCGTCATATAAATCAACTTCTTCTATTTTACGCTCAAAATTGATTTTTTCTCTAAGTAATTGTTTCATATTTTCTCTAGAAGGCATTGGCCCTTTTTCTATATATTCACGATAAGCCATAAAATCACCTCATTTTTATTAATTTATTTTATTTTTCCTGCAAAAAAATATATTAATATCGTTAAAATAATACCCAAAATACCATACAATGGGCCTTTTTCACAAAAAGCATAAACAGTCATTGCCAAACAAATAATTACAGCAATTGCAATTTGTTTCGCATTTTCTTTGCGATAAGCAAAAGTACTATAATCTACGCCTGTTTCTTGTTTAAAACATTCTTGACAAATAACTTTTTTTGCGCCATTTTTATCAGTATTCACTAAAGCTAATTTTTCATCTATTTTTTTATGACAAATACTACATTCTACCATATTTACCACCTTTTTCATCTATACTTCAACAAAAAAGACCTGCTCGAAAGCAGGTCTACTCTATCCTAGACTGGCAGAGAGGGTGGGATTCGAACCCACGGTACCTTGCGGTACAATTGATTTCGAGTCAATCACCTTCGACCACTCGGACACCTCTCCGTATTTATCTAACAATCAATATTTAACGCTTAAATATTGATTAGAACCACAAAAATTATACCATTGTCAAAATTAAAATACAATACTTTTATAAGTTATTCTTCGTTATTTAAAACTTCTTTCGCCATTTTAATAAATTTAGGTCGTGGTATCATTACAAAATGACCACAGCCATTACATTTTATCCCAAAGTCCATACCTACTCGAAGAATTGTCCATGTATCACTACCGCAAGGATGTTTTTTTTTCATTCGTACAATATCATTTACTTTATAATTTATTTTTTCCATAAAAAGCTCCTTTATAATTAAGAAAATTTTAGCGAATTTTTTTTATAACCACACCATCTTCATCAACTGGTTCTGGATGAATAGTTATATCAAAACCGCCAAATTTTGATCTTATTTTATGTTCAATATCATCACAAATATCATGTACCTGTTCTAATGGCATTTCACGGTTAAAAGTAACATGCACATCTAATAATTTTTCTGAACCTGATTTTCTTGTACGCAAATGATGATATCCTCTTAAACCTTCAGCTTCATGTGCTAAAATAATTTCACCAATTATCTTTTCATCTTCTTGCGATAAACTAGCATCTGTTAATTCTTTTGCACTATCCACCACCATTTTATAACCTGCACGGAAAATAATTAGTGCCACTACAATGGCAATAACTGGGTCTAACCATAAAAAGCCAAAAACTTTGATTCCAATCAATCCTAATAATACACCGACAGAAGTCCATACATCTGCTTGAAGATGCAATCCATCAGCTTCTAATGCTTGAGAGTCTGTTTTTTTCGCTACTATTAATAAACGGCGAGAAACAATAATATTTACTACAATAGAAATAAACATTATATATATCCCATATTGTAAAAATTCTGGGTCTAATGGCGTATTAAATTTATGCACAGCTTCATAAATAATGAAAATCGCTGTAGCTACTATTAGTAAGGCCTCTACTGCAGAAGATAAATTTTCAAATTTACCATGACCATAATCATGTTCCTTATCTGGCGGTGCGATTGATTTTCGTACAGCCCAAAAAGCAATAAATGCCGCCAATAAATCAACACCTGAATGTAAAGCTTCAGAAACTAAACTTACCGCACCTACATATAAACCAACAACTAATTTTAATACAACAAGTAGTGTGTTTGACATAATTGATAACCACGCTGTATTGCGTTTTAACGTATTCATATCTGTCATAAAAATCACCTATTTCTAATTATAAATCTCACTATCTATTTTTAACTTACCCCACAATAGAAAAAATCTGCACCATCTTTGACGTGCAGATTTACCTAAAAATATTATCTATATCCTAACACAATAAAAATTATCTGTAAAGCAAAAGATAAGATTTCTCATTTTTGCATGATAATTTCTCATTAATTTTACTAGACAAATATAAAATTAATGCTAAGATAAAATTAATCTCATATATTGAATTGAAAGGATTTGATAGAATGCTTCATCCCTTAAAACTTAAAGCCGCTTTTAAAGATTACTTATGGGGCGGTACTAGATTACGTGATGAATTTAATAAACAAACAGATATTGATCCTGTTGCTGAAAGCTGGGAATTATCTTGCCATCACGATGGTCATAGCATTATAGATAACGGTGAATTTACTGGAAAAACACTTTCTGAATATATTCAAGCTGTAGGTAATCAAGTTATCGGTACTAAAGCTCAAAATAAACAAGATTTTCCAATTTTAATCAAATTTATTGATGCAAAACAAAATCTTTCAGTACAAGTTCACCCTGATGATAAATATGCGCTTCTTCATGAAGGCGAATCTGGTAAAACTGAAATGTGGTATGTAATGGATGCTATTGATGATGCTAGTTTAATTTATGGTTTTACCAAAGAAATTTCTCATCAAGAATTTGAACGCCGTATAAAAGACAATACACTTTTAGAAGTATGCAATCAAGTTCCAATCAAAAAAGGTGATGTTTTCTTTATTGAAGCAGGTACACTTCATGCTATTGGTGCTGGTGCTTTAATTGCCGAAATCCAACAAAGCTCCAATTCTACTTACCGTGTTTATGATTACGGTCGCATCGGTAAAGACGGAAAACCTCGTCAACTTCATATTGAAAAAGCTCTTGCTGTAACTAAACTTGAACCACCAACTAGAAAACCAGAAGCTCTCGCTAAATTTACACATTTTGCTAATTATGATTTAACAATTCTTGCTCAATGTGATTTATTTAATGTTAGTCATTTCAATCTTCATGGAAATTGTTCTTTATTAGCTAATAAAGAAAGTTTCCATTCCATTTTGATATTAGATGGAGAAATGGCTCTTACTTATCATGGTAATAGTTTTACTATTTCTAAAGGAGAAAGTATTTTCATTCCAGCTAATATGGGTGAATATATTTTAAATGGTACTGGTGAATTTTTATTAACTACACTTTAATTTTCAATTCGCAAATTAAACATAAAAAAAGGTCGCTAATTAATTTAGCGACCTTTTTTAATCTTTTACTACAGTTTTTGCTGGTGTTATATATACCAAAATAATACTAAAAATTAATAATGCACCCGTTAAAGCCAAAGCAACTGTAAGCCCTGTAATTTCAGCAATAGAGCCTGTAAGCATTGTGCCAAAACCACCTAAACCAAAAGAAAGCCCTAACATCATGCCTGATGCCATACCTGGATTATCTGGCAAGAAATCTTGACCCCAAACAATTGCTCCTGGATTTGCTGCCATTACTAATCCACCACCAATAAATAAAGCAATATATACTAATAAATTAATTTCGCTTGCAAATAAGAAATACGCTGTTGGCGCTAAAGTAAATATCAAAGCCCATAAAATTACTTTTTTATAACCAATTTTATCATTTAAAGCGCCACCAATAAGGCCACCAATTACAGAACCTGATAAATAAACTGTAAGTACCCAACCACCAACAGTACTATCATAACCCTTTTCAATAGCCCATAATGGTAAAAATGTTACTAAAGCTGTAAATAACCAAGCACGAAGACCCATAGAAAAATTCAATAACATTAATGGTCTATTTTTTAAAATACTCCATAAATCAAAACGCATTTCTTTGGCTACTTTTTCATTTACAAAACGTGCTTTAGATAAACCTGAAACATACATCAATATACCTAAAATAATTGCAGGAAAAATAAGTACTGGCAATACCGATAAATCATACATTTGCATAAAATACACCAACAAAATTGGAGATATTGCAAAACCTAAACTACCACCAGCAATAAACCATGAAATACATGATGAAATTTTCCCTTTCGGCGCTACCTTACTAACTAATCCAGCTCCCATAGGATGATATGTAGACACCGCTAAACCACTTAATGCTATTAAAATAGCTAAAACTAAAAAATTATTTGCCCAACTAATAATGCAGGTAAAAAACGCACCAAACGGAATTATCAATGGAATAATTTTATTAAAATTATATTTATCCATAAAATAACCAAAAGCTGGCTGTAATACATTTGAAGTAAGTGACATAATCATTACCAATGCACCACTTAATGTAAGTGATAATCCCAGTTTAGGAATTAATACTGGTAATAAAATAGGTAAAAAATTACAATAAAAATCATTAAAAAAATGACCTAATGCAAGTAATGTCACCTGTAAATAAGATTTTTTATTAGAAATCACTTTTTCTGTTTGTACTATTTCTGACATTATATGTACTCCTATTTAAATTTATTCATAAAAAAAGCGAAAGCCTTTGCCTTCGCTAATAAACAAAAAAGGAAGCTTTACGCTTCCTTATCATTTCATAATGGTCGGAGCAGCAGGATTCGAACCTGCGACCCCCTGGTCCCAAGCCAGGTGCTCTACCAAACTGAGCCATGCCCCGTTCCTCACTCGTTTGTTTCTCTCTCGTGAGAACATATATTATTATATGACCTTTGAATAAAAATGTCAACACTTTTTTTTAACTTTTTTTAAAAAAGTTTTTACAGCTTATTTTTAGCCCTTTTGAGATTGAAAATTCTCCTTATATAATATCATACTTTTATTTTGTATTTCAAACAAATTAACCATTATTCATAAAGGAAAAAAGTTTAAGCTTATAGAATATATATTATATAAACATCTATATACATAAA
Source organism: uncultured Megamonas sp. (assembly GCA_963558795.1). GTDB lineage: Bacteria > Bacillota > Negativicutes > Selenomonadales > Selenomonadaceae > Megamonas. The sequence continues at coordinate 52,852 of CAUWIH010000004.1, forward strand.
CATATCTTTTACATCTTTTTTAGTCCTAACCAATTTATATTTTTATTGGGAGATGATTGTTGTGCATTTTTACTGTGAAAAATGTAAAAAGGAATATCCACTAAATTCAACTTCATATCACTGCTCTTGTGGCGGTTTATTTAGATTATATAAAAATGATGGTGCCTCTATTCCTCAAAATATTTCTATTGGTGAAGTTGAAACACCATTAATATCCATCAATTTTGGTAAACAAAATTTTCTTTTTAAAATGGAAAATCTAAATCCTACAGGCTCTTTTAAAGCCCGTGGTGCAAAAACCTTAATTAATATTTTAAAAACATTAGATGTTAAACATATTATTGAAGACTCTTCCGGAAATGCTGCTTCTGCTATTGCTGCTTATGCTGCTGCTGCTAATATAAAATGTACAGCTTTTGTTCCTGAAGATATATCTGAAAGTAAATTAAAACAAATCGAAACTTATGGTGCTCAAATTCGTCTTGTTGTCGGTGATCGTGATAAAGCTGCTAAAATAGCACAAAAAGAAGCTATCAAAACTAAAACTTACTATGCTTCCCATGTTTATAATCCTTTGTTTTTTGAAGGTATCAAATCTTTAGCCTATGAAATTTATCACCAATTAGATAATAATGTACCTGAATATATTTTTCTCCCTGTAGGTAATGGTACAATGCTTTTGGGCCTTTATTATGGATTTATTGAACTTGGTCGTTTACCAAAATTTATTGCTGTACAAAGTGAAAATTGCTGTCCACTTTATGATGCATATACCAAAAAGCGTAAACCTTCTAAAGTAAAATACACTATTGCTGATTCTATTCGTGTTGCTGAACCTATGCGTATTAAAGAAATGCTTACTGCTATCACTAATAGTAGTGGTGAAGTTCTCACTGTCAGTGATGAAGAAATCATCGAGGCTCAACATCAAATTGGTAGAAAAGGTCTATACATCGAACCAACAGCAGCCTCATCTTTAGCTGGTGCTTTAAAATATTTCAAAAAAGGAAAACCTGACAATTATCGTGTAGTTATTCCTATAACTGGCACTGGTATTAATAGTCCTAGTTATTAAAAAGATCTAAAATCAGTTTTAGTTTTACTAAAGCTGATTTTTTTTAATAAAATTTTCTTATTCAATTCAATATGTTAAAATATATTATTATTTAATATTTTTAAAGAAAGGATTTTTTGTATGGACGACATTAACATCTATATCCTATTATTTCTAATTGTTACTGGGTTTATTGCTGCTTTTATTGATACTGTAGTAGGTGGTGGCGGACTTATTTCTTTACCTGCATTATTATTTGTTGGAATTTCACCTATCACAGCAATTGCTACCAATAAAGTAGCAGCTTCTATGGGAGCAACTATTGGCTTTGCTTCATTTGTTCGTTCAGGTAAGGTAGATTTTTCTACGATAAAATATTTATTGCCACTATCTTTTCTTGGTTCTGTTTGTGGTGCTAGTATTTTAAAATTAATACCTTCTGATTTTCTTAGACCTCTTATTATTATTTTACTTGTTGCTGTAACAATTTATACTTTAACTAAAAAGAATTTTGGCCAAACAGCTACTTTTAAAGGTATGAGCAAGCGTATGTGGATATTAAGTTGTATTGCTGCTTTTATCTTTGGCTTTTATGATGGTTTCTTTGGCCCGGGTACTGGTACATTTTTACTTTTTGCCTTTCTTTGGATTGGTTTTGATTTTATAGGTGCTGCTGCTAATGCTCGTGGTCTGAATTTTGCTAGTAATATTGCTGGTGCTTTATTTTTTATTTTTTCCGGCATTGTAAATTTTGCTTATGCTATCCCTATGGGTATCGCTATGATGTTCGGTGCTTTCTGTGGAGCTCGTATGGCTTTAGTCAAAGGTGCTACATATGTAAAAACTTTATTTATCATTATGTCTATTGTCTTAATTGGAAAACAAGTTCTTGATTTATTAAAGTAAATTATTAGGAGATATTTTTATGTTATATGCAGTTATTGATATCGGCTCTACTACTATTCGCATGGCTATTTATGAAATTATGGATAATAAACTCACTCTTGTGCATAAACGCAAACATACGGTTGGTCTTGCCAGCTATGTAAAAAATAATATTATGCAACCTGAAGGCATTGATAAAGCCTCTGAAATTTTAAATGATTTTAAAGCTTTTTTGACCTCTTTCAATATAAAAAATGTCAGTGCTTTTACTACTGCGGCTTTAAGAAATGCTCAAAATAGTACCGAAGCTGTAAATGAAATTATTCATCGTACCGGTATAGATTTACATATCATTTCTGGTGATGAAGAAGCCACTTATGATTTTATTGCCGCTACACATGAATTAGACTATGATACTGGATTTATTATTGATATTGGTGGTGCTAGTACAGAACTTATTCGTTTTGCTCATAACCAAATTATACAAAAAACCAGTCTACCTATTGGCTCTTTAGCATTGCATACCAAATATGCTACTGATTTTTTACCTAACAAAGAAGAAATCGCTAAAATGGTTGCCGAAGTCCATAACGTTATTGATACTGCTCCTGAATTTAAAAATATTTCTCATGCTGAAATTTGTGGTATCGGTGGTACTTGTAAAGGCGCTAGAGCTTTATACAATGAAATGTATCTTCAAGATAGCACTAACGAAACCATACCTACCATTAAAATTCCTGAAATGATTGCACATTTTACGCGTGGACAAAAATTATTAGATAAAGATATTACCACTTTATTAAAAACTGTTCCTGATCGTTTGCATACTATTATTCCTGGTATGATAATCGCTAATGAAATCGCTAAATTAATCAATGCTACCAATATTACGTATAAAGACGCCGGCATGCGTGAAGGCTTTTTATATACTCATGTATTGAAAGGTTGATATTTTAAACTATGCTAATCGATGATGTTTTAACCTTTTTATATACTCATGCAGATAAATCTTATGCAAATTTCACTGCCAAACTACTACCTTCTACAATAGATAAAACACTTATCTTAGGTGTACGTTTACCCATATTACGTCAATTAGCTCAACAATTAATCAAAGAAAATACATGGTCTGATTATTTAATGCAAAACAATAATAAATACTTTGAGCAAACTATGCTTGAAGGATTTATTATTGCTTATGCACCTATAGAACTTTGTGAAAAATTTAAATTAATGCATAGCTTTTTACCCAAAATAAATAATTGGTCTACATGTGATAGTTTTTGTGCTAGTTTTAAATTAACTTTTTCAGAAAAAAAACAATATCTTCCCTTTATAAAGACTTATTTACACAGTAACAACGAATATGAACTTCGTTTTGCTATTGTAATGTTATTAGACTATTATTTAACTGAAGATTTTGCAGAAAATACTCTTAGTCTTATTTATCAAACTAAGGATATTTCTTATAGTGTAAAAATGGCCAAAGCTTGGGCTTTTAGTAAATATTTTACCTATTATCCAGAAAAAGGGCTTATTTTTTTACAAAAACAGTCTTTAAATAGAGATGTTTTTAAAATGACTTGTCAAAAAATTAGAGATTCCAAACGAGTTAATTCTAATTATAAAAAACAATTAAAAAATCTATAAAAAAAATATGAACTAATTCATTTTTAGTTCATATTTTTTTATTTTAAGTATAAGTAAAGTGTACAAAAAGCCCCATTTCATAGACTTTTCTTGCTAAAAATGATAAAATATATTAGTTAAGAAGAATGTTTTTAGATGTTTGTTCGGTCATATTTTGACCGTAAATTAAAATTGAGGTGAGAATGTGACAGAAGATATAATTACAGGAAAAGTTATTCCTGTAAATCTTGAAGATGAAATGAAAAATTCGTATATTGATTATGCTATGAGCGTAATTATTATGCGTGCTTTACCAGATGTTCGTGATGGTCTAAAACCTGTTCATCGTCGTATTTTATATGCTATGCAAGAAGCAGGTATGGGCTCTAATAAACCATACAAAAAATCCGCTCGTATCGTCGGGGAAGTACTAGGTAAGTATCACCCTCATGGTGATAGTTCTGTTTATAATGCTATTGTTCGTATGGCTCAAGACTTTTCTTGTCGATATGTGCTTGCTGATGGTCATGGAAACTTTGGTTCTATCGATGGTGACTCTGCTGCGGCTATGCGTTATACCGAAGTACGTATGTCTAAAATCGCTGAATTAATGCTCCAAGACATTGATAAAAAAACTGTAGATTTCACACCAAACTATGACGAATCCTTACAAGAACCTACTGTTTTACCTTCCAAAATACCGAATTTATTAGTAAATGGTTCTTCTGGTATCGCTGTTGGTATGGCTACAAATATACCTCCACATAATTTAACTGAAGTAATTGACGGCGTACTTCAAATGATTGATAATCCTGAAATTACTATTGAAGAATTAATGCAAACAATCAAAGGCCCAGATTTCCCAACTGGTGCTATGATTATGGGTCGTGATGGCATTATTTCTGCTTATAAAACTGGTCGTGGTGCAGTAAAAATGCGTGCTTGCACTGAAATTTCTACACTTCCTAATGGTAAGCCTCGTATTACTGTAACTGAACTTCCTTATCAAGTAAATAAAGCTCGTCTTGTAGAACGTATTGCTGATCTCGTTCGTGATAAAACAATTGATGGCATTACTGACCTTAATGATGAATCAGACCGTAATGGTATGAGTATTGTTATTGATTTACGTCGCGACGTTAATCCAGAAGTTATCTTAAATCAACTTTATCAACATACTCAATTACAAGAAACTTTCGGCGTAATCATGCTTGCACTTGTTAATGGTCACCCTCGTATTTTAAATTTAAAACAAGTACTTCATTATTACATTAAACATCAAGAAGATGTTATCCGCCGTCGTACTCAATATGAACTCACTAAAGCACAAGCTCGTGCTCATATTTTAGAAGGCTTGACTACTGCTCTTGATCATTTAGACCCTATCATTAAAATAATCCGTGAAGCTAAAAACGGCGATAGTGCTAAAGAAGTTTTAATGAGCAATTATACGCTTACAGAAAAACAAGCTCAAGCTATCTTAGATTTAAGATTACAACGTTTAACTGGTCTTGAACGTGAAAAAATCGAAAATGAATATCTTGAAATCTTAGATTATATCACTAATTTAGAAGAAATTTTAGCTGATGAAGCCAAAATCTTAAATATCATCAAAGAAGAGCTTTCTGCTGTTAAAGCTAAATTTGGTGATGCTCGCCGTACACAAATCACTAATGCAAGCTCTGACGTTGATATTGCAGATCTTATCGCTGAAGAAGATGTAGTTATTACCCTTACACATAATAATTATATTAAACGTATCCCTGTTACTACTTATCGTAATCAAAAACGTGGTGGTCGTGGTGTTACTGGTATGGGTACTAAAGAAGAAGATTATGTTGAAAATATGATCATTACTTCTACACATAACACTATTTTATTCTTCACAAATAAAGGCTTAGTTTACCAATTAAAAGGCTATGAAATTCCTGAATCTGGTAGAACAGCTAAAGGTACAGCTATTGTAAACTTATTACCACTTGCTAAAGAAGAAAAAATCACTGCAATTATTCCAATCAAAGAATTCTCTAAAGACAAATATTTATTCATGGCTACTAACCATGGTATTGTGAAAAAAACAGGTCTTAGTGAATTTGATACTAATCGTAAAAAGACTGGACTTATTGCACTTTCACTTAAAGACGATGACGAATTAATCGGCGTAAAACTTACTGATGGTAATCGTCAAATCATCATTGGTACTCGTGACGGTATGTCCATTTGTTTCAATGAAGAAGATGTTCGCCCTATGGGTAGAAATGCTCGTGGTGTTATCGGTATCAAGCTCAAAGGCGATGACACAGTCATTGGCATGGATAATATCCGTGATAATTGTGAAGTATTAACTGTTACTGAAAATGGTTTTGGTAAACGTACAGCTACATCTGAATACCGCACTCAAACTCGTGGTGGAATCGGTTTAATCAACGTTAAAGTTACTGAAAAAACTGGTTTTGTTATCGGCATAAAAGTAGTTGATGATAATCAAGAATTTATGCTCATCTCTACAGAAGGTATCGTTATTCGTTCAAATATTGAAGAAGTTTCTGTTATTGGCAGAAATACTCAAGGTGTAAAAATGATGAACATGGATAATAATGACAAAGTAGCAGCACTTGCTGCTTTTGAAATTAAAGATGATGAAAAATAATTTAGGAAAATAGCTTATGTATGATCTAGGAAAAATTCTCATTTATCTAGGTATTATATTACTTATAGTTGGCTTAATTATCCATTTCGGTGGTAAATTTCTCCCATTTGGTAAATTGCCCTTTGATTTTAAATGGGAAGGCTCTAACTGGGGTGTATATTTTCCTTTAGGTAGTTCTATTTTAATCAGTATTATCTTAACAATCGTTTTAAATATGTTATTTCGTTAAAAAAGCTCACTAAGATTTTTAATAAGCATTCTTTAATTGTTTAAATATAGTTAAAGAATGCTTTTTTCTCAGTGAGCTTTTTATTTTAATTATTATTTTTACGCATTATCAATAATTCATCTAATACTTTTTGATAAAAATTCCCATTTAATTTATAAAATTTTAAATAAATCCCTAAAATAATTACAAATATTATTGATGAAACTACAAACATTATCAATCTAAGGCCTAAAATAGTATTTGCACTTTGTTCCACGTTTGGTATATAACCAACTATAGATAAAACCATGGCTCCGATAAAACCAGCTATTGCTGAGCCAAATTTAGCGGTAAACGTTTGCACTGAAAAGACTATAGCTTCGCTTCTCACACCACATTTATACTCACCATAATCCACTGTATCTGCAAGCATTACTGTAGTTAATATACCTGCAAATGCATTTCCTAAACAGAAAAAACCTGCTACTATAAAAAATAAAACTATATCGGTTTGTTTATCTACACCAATAAAAAACATACCTAATAATCCTGTTATCAAAAATACAATAGATAATATATATATTATTTTTCGTGATAATTTATTTGCTAAACTAGGAAAAACCAATAATCCAACTGACGCTACTACAAAGTTTACTATACTAAAAATTGAAAACCAATCTTCATGACAAACTACATATTTAAAGAAATAAATATTCATACCAATCCATAAATATACTGCAATTTGTTGCAAAATGGTCATAATTATAATAATTAATAATTGATCATTATCTTTCAAAAAACCTAATATCTCTGTAGGTTTCAATGTTTTTTTATTATTTACAACTACATGTTCTGTAACATTTCTTACACAAATAATTTCACAAATATTAAAAATAACAGCTACAATAACAGCAAATCTTAAATAACCATCACCTACACTAGCGCCCATATTTATACCTAAACAAGCAATCACCAATAAACCTATTGCCGCCATCATTTGCCCACCAAAATTGGCAAATAATCGTCCAATCATTGACATTTCATTACGGACATTCGATTCATTCGAAAATGCTGGTATCATCGCCCAAAAAGGCACGTCCATCACAGTATAAGTAATACTCCATAATAAATAAGTAACTATACACCAAATATTAATTAATATTCCTTGTAAAAAAGCACTTGGATTAAAAAATAATAAGACTAATACTACTGAATTTATTATTGTTCCAATAAGTATCCATGGTCGAAACTTCCCCCAACGAGTCTTAGTATTATCTACAAGCCACCCCATAAAAGGATTTGTAAGTGCATCTACAACACGCACTACTAAAAATAAAGTACTTACAAAAAACAAAGATACGCCGACTACATCTGTGTAAAAAATCATTAAAAACGCGGCAATCATGTTATATACAAAATCTTTACCATATGCCCCTATACCATATGATAATTTTTCTTTCCACAAAATTTTTTCCACTAAATAACCTCCTATATTCTAATTATATATATGAAAAACCCATCTGCATTTAATGTAGGTGGGTTTTTCAATTATTAATTTGCGTATAAAAAAGATAGATAGGGAAATACCCTGTCTATCTTTTTTGATACTTTAAGATTTTTCAGCTCCATTATTTCTCATAGATGGTGGTTCTACTTTATTGGTAGGCTCTTCTACTGGAGCATTTTTTTCTTCTCGTTTTGGTTCAATTTTTTCTTGATTAATTGTATGTTTATGTTCTTCTTCAATTCGCTGTGTAGCTTCTTTTCGGCGATTTAAAGATTCTTCTTGTTCTTCACGTATACGCTGTAAACGCTCTTCACGTTCTTTTTCTATTTCACGTTTTGTTCTTTCAGTTACAGTTATTTCTTCAGCATTTTCTGGAATAGATTCTTTATACTCTACAGCATCTTCATACATCGAATTAGACATTGAATTATCAATTTCTACCCCTAAAGTGTTTGCTAAAATTTGGCGTGTTTTCTTAATATCTGGTACCCAATAACTTACATCTTCAATATATACGGGTTTACCTGGTATCATATCTGATTTTAATCCATTATTTTTAGCTTCTTGTAATGTACCAATGAAAGATAAAATTTCACTTACTGACATGTCTGTTTCTACAGAATCAGATACTGCTGAAACAATAGATGGTAATTTCGGAATAATTGTTGGGGATACTAATTTATCCATTACTGCCTTCATAAAATTTTGTTGACGTTTTATTCTACCTATATCGCCTTCTTCATCACGATAACGTACATATGTTATTGCTGTTTTTCCATCCATATGTTGCATTCCTGGTTGAAGGTCAATATATAATCCGCCATCATCGTCCCAAGGGTCTTCATAATACATACGTTTTTCTACATCAATATCTATGCCACCTAAGGCATCAATGATTTTAGTAAAACCATGTATATTTATTTTTATATAATGGTCAATATGAGTATTTAATAGATTTTCTATTGTTTTTTGTGTTAATTGTCTACCACCATAAGCATAGGCTGCATTTATTTTATCAAATCCATGACCTGATATTTTTACACGTGTATCTCTTGGTACAGATAATATTGCTGCTTGATTTTTTTCAGGATCTAATGTTGCTATCATCAATGTATCACTTCTACCTACATCATCAGCACGTTCATCTACACCCATAATCATTACCGTTGCTTTATCTCTAGCTACTAATAAACCTTTTTGTTCATTTTCTTTATAATCTGATTTATTATCAATTAAAGCATTAGCAAAAAAAGCTCCTACCATACCTGATAAAATAAATACAACTATTAAGATTAATATATATTTAACAATACCATATTTACTTTTCTTAACGCCCTTATTCAATTTTATCCCTCACATTTTTTCATTAAACTTAAAGTTAACTATTCTATTATATGATTTTCTTATATTTTCCGCAATTATTAATTTATTTTTTGCAAGTAAACGTATACTAAAAAAACTTTATTTTCACAAAAATGAAAATTAATATATAATAAGCATATAATCATTTTTATAAAGGAGTATTGCTGTGGATAAGAACAAACAAAAATATAAGTATTTATACTTATTATCAGAGAAGTATCCAAACCGCCAATCTGTAGTAACTGAGTTAATTCGTTTAAAAGCTATTTTAAACTTAGCTCGACCCACTGAACATTTTATGAGTGATTTACATGGAGAATATGAGTCTTTCTTTCACATCTTAAATAATTGCTCAGGTGTCATAAAAGAGAAAGTGGATTATTTATTCTCCGATGAAATGTCTGATTCACAAAAAGCTGAATTCTGTACTTTAATCTATTATCCTAAGGAAAAAATACTCAATCTAAAAAAACAAAAATTAGTAATTACCCAATGGTACTCAGATAATCTTATACGTCTTTTACGTTTAGCTCGTTTAATGTCATATAAATATCCGCAATCTGAGTTAAAAAATCTTCTTCCTGAAGGGTATGAAACTATCATTTTAGAATTACTTACATCTAGACCAAATGATGACAGTTTCCAAGAAGTTTATTTTAATACTATTTTAAATACGCTAATTAATATTAATAGTGGTACTGATTATATTATAGCTTTTACTAAATTTATCAAAAAATTAGCCGTAGCTCATTTGCATATTGTCGGTGATATCTATGACCGCGGTCAACGACCTGATGCGATTATTGATATGCTCCGTCAACATCATTCTGTAGATATTCAATGGGGCAATCATGATATTTTGTGGATGGGGGCAATGTGTGGTAATGATGCTTGTATTGCCACCGTTATTAGAAATTGTCTTTCTTATAATAATATTGCTGTTTTAGAAAAAGGTTATGCTATTAGCTTACGTTCTTTATCTTCTCTTGCTAGTAAGCTTTATCCTGATAAAGCGTTACTTACTGCCATGCAACGAACTATTTCTATTATTTTATTCAAACTTGAAGGACAACTTATTAAACGTAATCCTGATTTAAAAATGGATACACGGCTTTTATTAGATAAAATTGACTACACTTCAAAATATATAAAAATTGATGATAATACTTATCCCATAAAAAGTCCTTCTTTCCCTACTATAGATGCTAATAACCCATATAAATTATCCGAAGAAGAAGCTGATGTTTTATATGATATTAAATCAGCATTTTTAGATAGTGTTCGTTTACGTAAGCATATAGATTTTCTTTATCAAAAAGGTAGTGTATATAAAGCTTATAACAATAATCTTTTATTCCATGGCTGTATACCATTAAATGAAGATGGTACTTTCATGCGTATTTATATCAATAATACTTACTATTATGGTAAAAATTATTTAGATTTTGTCGATAAAACTATTCGCCAAGCTTATTTAGGTTTATATGATCAAAAAGTCATTGATTTAATGTATTATTTTTGGTGTGGCAGATATTCACCATTTTCTGGTAGAGAATTTAAAACATTTGAACGTATGTTTATTGAAGATAAATCCACTTGGGTTGAACCTTCCGATAATTATTACAAATATTGTAATGATGAACAAATTTGCGACATGATTTTACAAGAATTCTCCCTAAAAACTAAACGCGGACATATCATAAATGGTCATGTTCCTGTAAAAGTAAAAGAAGGCGAAAGTCCTGTAAAAGCTAATGGCAAATTGATTATCATTGATGGTGGTTTTTGCAAAGCTTACCATAAAAAAACAGGTATCGCTGGTTATACTTTAATTTCAAACTCTCGTGGTCTTCGCTTACTTGAACATCAATCTTGTGCTAATATCAAAGAATCTTTAAAAGCCAATCAGGATATTGAATCAGTATCTTGTACCTTAGAATTACAAAATTATCATTCTTCTACTGCTGATACTGATTTAGGTGAAGAAATTCAATCTCAAATCAATGATATCTATCATTTAATGCTTGCTTATCAAAATGGTTTAGTTCCTGAACAAGCTTAATATTTTATTACCTATATATTTTTTAAGGCAATTTATCTTTTTGTTTATTTTTGCGTAAAAGATAAATTGTCTTTTTTTTTTGACATTGTATCTACTATTTGAGATAATTATAAAACACTAAATACACTATAAAGGATAACTATAATTATGATTTCTTTTCTTTTAATTTGTGCAATTATTTTAATTGCCTGTGTCATCGGTAGTAAATTATCACGTCGTTTCGGTGTACCTACCTTATTATTTTTTATTGCCTTAGGAATGCTCTTTGGCTCTGATGGTCTATTCAAAATTCAATTTGAAAATTATGCTATTACTGAAAAAATTTGCTCTGCTGCTTTGATTTTTATCATGTTTTATGGCGGTTTTGGCACAAAATGGCGTACGGCAAAACCTATTGCACTTCAGGCAAGCTTACTAAGTACCTTAGGAGTATTTATCACAGCTGGCTCTACAGGACTATTTTGTCATTATTTTTTAAATATGAATCTCATTGAAGGCTTATTAATTGGTGCCGTACTTAGTTCAACAGACGCAGCTTCTGTATTTTCTGTTTTACGTTCACAACGACTAAATTTAAAATATAATACTGCTCCTATGCTTGAAATCGAAAGTGGTAGTAATGACCCTTGTGCTTATATGCTCACTATGATTTTACTCACTAGTATTGGTAGCGTTTTATCTTTTGGTGAAATTTCTTATCTTTTATTTACTCAATTTACCTTTGGTATTATTTGTGGCCTTTTATTAGCACTTATTTCTACTTGGATTTTAAAAAATGTCCAATTTAATGAAGATGGATTCGACGCTATTTTTCTTGTAGCAATTGCTTTAGTAGCATATACACTACCTACACTTATTGGTGGTAATGGCTATTTAAGTACATATATTGCAGGTATTATTATCGGTAATCAACATATTCCCCAAAAGAAAAATTTAGTTAACTTCTTTGATGCTTTTAATGGAATGATGCAAATGCTCATCTTCTTTTTATTAGGACTTTTAGTTTCGCCAACCAAACTACCAACATATTTTGTTCCGTCTTTAGGAATAGCTTTATTTCTTACTTTTATCGCCAGACCACTATCTATTGCACTTTTATTAACACCATTCAAAGCCCCATTTAATCAACAATTAATTTTATCTTTGGCTGGATTACGCGGAGCAGCTTCTATTGTATTTGCCATTATTGCTATTGTTTCCCCAAATTATACCGATGATTCTATTTTCTCTATTGTTTTTTGTGTAGTTTTATTATCATTATTATTTCAAGGAGCATTATTACCCACTTGCTCTAAACGTTTAAATATGATTGACGATGATGACAATGTCCTGAAAACATTCAATGATTATTCTGATGAAACTGATGTTAATTTTATTCGCTTAGAACTTATCAATAATCACCCTTGGATAAATAAACGTATCTGTGAAATAGGCTCTATTCCAGGCGCATTAATTGCTGCTGTTTCTCGTCAAGGTGCAACCCTTATTCCTAAAGGCAATACACTTTTACTCGAAAATGATGCCTTAATTATTTGCGTACAAACATATAAAGACAATGATTCTATTCACCTAAATGAATTATTTATCGATAACAAAAGTAATTTAATTGGTAAAAAACTTCGTGATATTGATTTAGGTAAAGATTCTTTAGTTGTATTAATCCAACGTAAAAATTCAGATATTATCCCCGATGGTGATAGTATCATTCAAGCAAATGATACACTTGTTATTTTTTCACAAAAAAATCTATTTCATTTAGCCTAAAAAACTAAAGAGCTATAATAAAAATTATAGCTCTTTTTTTACATCAATTTTTTAAATATATATTTTGCCAGTATCGATTGCATTAATAATAATATCATCAATAAAACAAATACAGAAACAATCCCTATACCATGAGCAATAAAGCCTAAAATAGCTGGCCCTAAAATTACTCCAGTATAACCCATACAAGTAATTGCTGTAACAGCTGCACTTATTGGCATATCTTTTTGATATTGTAACAAACTATAAACAACCGGCACAATATTTGATGCTCCAAAACCAATTAAAGCAAACCCCACAAGCATTACATAAAAATCATCTACTAAAATAACCCAAACAAAACCTACACTTGCGAAAATACTACCTAAAACAATTGTTTTTTCTTCACCTAAATATTGTACAAATTTATCACCAAGTAAACGCATAACTAACATAGCTACTGAAAATAAAGCATATCCTAAGCCAGCTAAAGACAATTCTACATTTTTCGCCTCAGATAAAAATACTCCACTCCAATCCATAATAGCGCCTTCACTTAAAAAAGTTACACAAGTTAAAAATCCAAATAAAATTACAATTCCTTTTGGTAGAGCAATTGCACTTTCACTACTTGCACCTTTATAATCTAAAAAATACTTACCAAAAATAGCTACTACTAACAAAATAATTGCACAATGTATACTTGCAATAACAGTCACATTTACACCCAATTTAGCCAAGATACTAAATAAACCTGCACTACAAAAACAACCAATACTCCAAAAACCATGCATACTTGACATCATACGTTTTTTCGATAATTTTTCGACAACTACTGCATTCAAATTCATACTCACTTCAACGCAACCCATTATGCAACCCACAAATATTAAACATATTGCATATAACCAAACATTTGGCAAACAAGAAAGTGCAATTAATGATATAGCAAATAAACATCCTGTAGCTGATATTACTTTTCTACAACCAAATTTTTTACCTAAAATCCCACCTACTGGAATAATAAAAAAAGCACTTATACCTACACACAACAATAACAACCCCAATACATCTGCCCCAATAGACAAACGCTCTTTCACCATAGGAATCATTGGCGCCCAAGTAGAAATTGCAAATCCCGGTATAAAAAATGCCATTCTGGCTGCATATTGTTCTTTCTTTCCCACTTTAAATCCTGCCAAATATTTTTCTTCTAAACTCACAAAAAACGTCCTTTCTTTTTTTCAATATCTTATAAAATACTATACACTTTTTTTAAGATAATTGTCAGCCCTAAAATAAAATTAAACACTATTTTTATACTTATTTAACTACAATATTTACAAAAATTCTCTTATAATATATCTCAACTCAAAAATTAAGGAGGTTATTTTTTGAAAACAATCATTTCCCGCTATTTATATTTCACTCTTGGCATTATAATTAACTCCTTTGGCATAGCACTTATCACAAAAAGTAATTTGGGAACTTCACAAATTTCTTCTATTCCTTATGTTATCAGCTTAGCTTTTTCTCAGTTTAGTTTTGGTTTAACTACTTTTATCTTTAATGTTTTCTTTATCATCATTGAAATTTGCATTCTACGTAAAAACTTCAAACCTATTCAATCTTTGCAACTAATAGCTAGTATTATATTTAGTATTTTTATCGATGCCAGTATGAATCTTTTGAACTTTGTTCAACCTGAAAATTTTTTATTACAAATATCTATTTTAATTTTAGGTTGTTTCATACTCGCTTTTGGTATATGTATTGAAGTAGCTCCAAATGTCATCGTTATTCCTGGAGAAGGCGTAGTTAGAGCACTATTTTTAGCCATAATCCGTAAAAAGCCAACCATCAAATTCGGCACAATAAAAATATATTTTGATATTACCTTAATCTTAATAGCTACTTTACTTTCATTTTTCTTCTTTAATGCATTAAACGGTATCGATCTTGGCACTATCCTTGCAGGAATCTTTACTGGAAAATTCATCAATATAATTAATAAACATATTAAATTTATTGAAACAATTCGTTCCTTACAATATCAAAAGTAAACGATTATAAAAAACCTCACTGATTTTGAATTATTTCCATCAGTGAGGTTATCTTTTTACATATTAATGTACAAACCTATTACATAATAGATTTATAAATTTCTTTTATTTCTTCAACGCTTACATCTCTTGGATTACCTGGTGTACAAGCATCAACAAATGCAGATTCAGCTAAGAATTGAACATCTTCTTCTTTTACACCTAATTCTGTTAATTTCTGTGGGATACCTACATCAATACTTAATTTTTCAACAGCAGCAATACAAGCTTCACGAGCTTCTTCAACTGTCATATTTTCAGTACCTTCAACGCCCATAGCTACAGCAACATTACGATATCTATCAGCAGTTACAGGTGCATTGAATTTTAATACAGGAGTTAATAAAATTGCACACGCCACACCATGTGGAATATCATAAACCGCACTTAATGGATGAGCCATAGAATGCACAATACCTAAACCAACATTAGAGAATCCCATACCTGCAATGTACTGACCTAAAGCCATTTGAGCTCTACCTTCCATGCTGCCTTTTACAGAATCTCTTAAAGAACGGGAAATAATTTCAATTGCTTTTAAGTGCATCATATCAGTTAATTCCCAAGCACCTTTAGTGATATAACCTTCAATTGCATGTACAAGTGCATCCATACCTGTTGCTGCACAAAGTTTTGGTGGCATTGAAGCTGTCATTTCAGGGTCAATGATTGCTACTACTGGAATATCATGTGGGTCTGTGCAAACGAATTTACGATTTTTTTCTTCATCTGTAATTACGTAGTTAATAGTAACTTCTGCAGCAGTACCAGATGTTGTAGATACAGCAATAATTGGCATTGCTTTATGTTTAGTAGGAGATGCACCTTCTAAGCTTCTTACATCTGCAAATTCAGGATTTTTCATAATGATAGCAATTGCTTTACTTGTATCAATAGCACTACCACCACCAACAGCAACAATTACATCTGCTTGACATTTTTTACAAAAATCTACACCTTCAGTAACATTTGTAAGAGTCGGATTTGGTTTAATTTTATCATAAATTTCATAATCAATTTTAGCTTCATCTAAAATATCAATAACTTTTGTTGCTACTTTAAATTTAATTAAATCTTTATCTGTAACTAACATAACTTTTTTTAAGCCACGGTTATGTACTTCATTAGCTATTTCTTTAATAGCACCTTTACCAAAATAAGATGTTTCATTCAATATTGTTCTACAAATAGACATTAAAATTCCTCCATCATAAATCATAATAAAGATAGTTCTTTTTTTCACAAAATTTATTGTTATTAAATAATAAACAAGAATCAAACTTCTTTGTATTATTATAATGGATAAAATCACATAAAGCAATATAAAACCACACAAATATACATGAAAACATAAAAATACATAATAATATTATTGATTTTATATATAATTTAACTGTTTTTAGGCAAAGAAAAAAGCACTGAATTATTCAGTGCTTTTTCAAACTGGCAATTTCCTATCCTCCCAGCACGTCTCCATGCAAGTACTTTCAGCCTCTAAATGCTTAACTACTGTGTTCGGTATGGGTACAGGTGGTTCCATTTAG
>CAUWIH010000005.1:0-63420 GCA_963558795.1 uncultured Megamonas sp.
ATAGACAAAAATATGTCTATCCTTTACCCCAACATTTGACAAAGAACCATAAAAAAAAGACAGCCAAAAAATGACTGTCTTTTTTGCCGAACTAAACTAATATTAGCTAAAGATTATTTTAAAGCGTCAGCTAATTTAGCATTTGTTTCACGTGCGGAGGAAACGCTTGCATCGAATTGAGCTTTTTCTTTATCGTTAAGATCAAGTTCAACGATTTTTTTGATACCGCCTTTACCAAGGATAACAGGAACACCAGCGCAAACGTCTTTTTCGCCGTATTCGCCATCAAGGTAAGCAATACCGGAAATCTGGAGACCACTGTCTTTAGCAATAGCTTCTGCCATTGTAGCAGCAGTTGTACCAGGAGCATACCAAGCGGAAGTACCGAGTAATTTAGTTAAAGTACCGCCACCAACTTGTGTAGCATGTTCGATTTCAGCAAGTTTTTCTTCAGAAAGAAGTTCAGTAACAGGTCTACCTTTGTAAGTAGCAAAACGAGTAAGAGGAACCATAAGGTCACCATGAGCACCGATTACCATAGCGTTAACGTCACGAACTGGGCAACCAATAGCTTCTGCTAAATAGTATTCAAAACGGCTACCATCTAAGAGACCGCTCATACCGATTACACGGTTACGAGGAAGACCGCTATCTTTAAGTGCAAGATAAGTAAGAGTATCTACAGGGTTAGAAACAATGATGAATACTGCTTCTGGGGAATGTTTTAAAGCCTGGTCCATAACACCTTTAACGATTTTGGAGTTTACACCGATAAGGTCGGAACGGCTCATGCCAGGTTTACGAGGCATACCAGAAGTGATAACTACAACGTCAGAGTTTTCAGTTGCACCGTAAGCTTCGTCAGCTTTAGCAGCGTCATCAAGAGGAGCAGTTACACCAATGATTTTTGTGTCGATATGCATCATTTGTGCAGTCTGCATCATATCCATAGCTTTACCTTCTGTGAAGCCAGGTCTGATATCAACCATAACTACTTCTGTTGCAAAATTTTTGAGTGCGAGTACGTTAGCGCAAGTAGCACCTACGTTACCTGATCCAATAACTGAAATTTTCATAAATGAACATCTCCCTATAACATAGTGAAAATCTATTTATCTTTAGTTTAGCTAGATAAAGTTAAAATGTCAATAGTTAATAATAGGATAAATATTAAGAATTATATAATATATTTTTATATTTATCATAATTATTTTTTAAAAATGATTAAGGATAGTTATAATACAACTACCCTTAATTGATTTAATAATATTTTTTTAGTTTATACAGTGTAAAAATTTACTAATTTTGCATCAAAAATTCCGTTTAAATTAATAATTTGTTGCATTACACTATTTGGAATTTCATTATCAATAGTTAATACCATCATACTAGTACCTGCAATTTTAGTTTTACCTACTTGCATACCAGAAATATTGA
This sequence comes from uncultured Megamonas sp., assembly GCA_963558795.1. Lineage (GTDB taxonomy): Bacteria > Bacillota > Negativicutes > Selenomonadales > Selenomonadaceae > Megamonas. Next base: position 1,438 of record CAUWIH010000005.1, read on the forward strand.
TGCCAGCATAACCAAGTAAAGAACCAATAGTACCGATTACACCTGGTTTATTGATATGAGGACAAATCAAAATACGAGCATGTGGGTCAACGTCAACACGGTAAGAATTGATAGTGACAATACGACCTTCTTCGCCGAATAATGTACCTTGAACAGTTTGTGTTTTTCCAGAAGCTGTAACTGAAATAGTGATAAGGTTTGCAAAGTTTTCTACTGCTTTATCTTTAACTTCAGTGATTTTTATATTACGTTCTTTAGCAAGACTTGGAGCATTTACATAATTTACAGTGCTTTCAAGTACTGGATTTAACATACCTTTGATTGCCGCAATAGTGATCATTTTGGTATCTACACCAGCGATTTCACCATTGTATTTTATAGTAACTTCACTGATAGGGCCATCAGCTAAAGAGCAAGCTGTGCAACCGAGTCTTTCTGCTAGGTTTAAGTATGGTTTTATAACTTGCATTGTCTGAGCTGAAACTGGCGCCATATTTACAGCAGTAGAAACAGGTTCACCGTTTAATGCAGCTACAATACCTTCGGCAACGTCAACAGATACACCTACTTGAGCTTCAACAGTGGATGCACCAAGATGTGGAGTGAGTGTTACACCTGGTAAGCCAATTAATGGATGATTTGGGTCAATTGGTTCAGATTCAAATACATCAATAGCAGCCCCTGCAACATGACCAGATTTGATAGCTTCGGCTAAATCTTGTTCATTAATGATACCACCACGAGCACAGTTAATAAGACGAACGCCTTGTTTCATTTTGCAGATATTGTCTTTATTTAGCATACCTTTAGTTTTTGGTGTAAGAGGCATATGCACAGTGATGAAATCAGCTTGTTTGATTAATTCATCGAGAGAAACTACTTTTATACCTAAAGATTGTGCACGTTCTTCATTTACATAAGGGTCATAGCCTATGATATTCATATCAAAAGCTAAAGCACGTGTAGCAACACCGCTACCAATACGGCCAAGACCAATAACACCTAAAGTTTTTCCACGTAATTCTACGCCTGTGTATTTTTTACGATTCCATTCACCACGTTGCATAGTTTCATTAGCTACAGCAATGTTTCTAGCCATAGCCATCATCATGCCCATAGTATGTTCTGTAGCCGCAATAGTATTTCCGCCAGGAGAATTAATTACCATAATCCCATTAGCTGTAGCTGAACTAATGTCAATATTATCAGTACCTACGCCAGCACGACCGATAATTTTTAAATTTTTAGCGCGTTCAATTACTTCTTTAGTTACTTTAGACGCACTACGTACAATTAAGCCATCAAAATCAGGGATAATTTCTAAAAGTTCTTCAGCTGGTAATTTATCTTTGATTACAGTTTCAAAACCAGCTTTTTGTAAAATTTCTATACCTTTAGGGGATACCCCATCTGCTACTAATATTTTCATAATATAATTCGCTCTCCTTGACAAAATAGAAATTTAAATACAAATGTGCAATAAGATTGTATATCTACATATTTTATTGTGTTCAGTTGAAATCGTCAAGTAGAAATTTTTAATAGAAATTTAATAAAAAATAGATATCATATATAATAAAATAAATATAGATTGATTTTGTAGATTATTTTTAAGTAAATTAAAAGTTAAAGAAAGGAATTTAGAATTTATGGCGAAAAATAAGATGAAACGTGTATGTATGGCGTTAGCTATTTGCTTAAATATAAGTGGAACTATTGGTTTTGCAGCTGATTTGACTATAGACGATGCGGTAAATATGGCTTTATCCAAAAATAATAATGTAAAAATAGCAAATGAAGAAAAATTAGCATCAGAAGCTAGATATGAGGCAGCTAAAGGTAGTAATAGCGTAAATATTTCTTTAAATAGTAGTTTTTCGGTAAATGATGGAGTACGTGATGGTATAGATAGTGATTTTCAAAAAGGTAATACTAATAGTATTTCTGCAAGTTTACCTATTTATACTGGTAATAGAAATGAATTAAATATAGATAATAAAGAAGTGTCTGTAATTAAATCAGAGTTAAATTTAGAAAGAGTAGAAGAAACGATAAAATATAATACTATAAAAGCTTATTATGATATTTTAGAAGCAAAACAAAATGTGAATATAGAACAAGAATCTGTAAATAATTATGAAAATCATTTAGTCGATGTAAGAAATTTATATGCAGCGGGAAGTATTCCAAAATCAGATGTACTTCGTTCAGAAGTGGCACTATCAGATGCTCAACAATCTTTGATTATGGCTCAAAATACATATGAAATAAATTTGAGTACGTTCCGTAATATTATAAACATTGAACGAAATGAACCTATAAATTTAATTGAAGATTTTGCTTATAAATCGGTGAGAATGTCACTTCCTGAATGTTTAGATTATGCTAATAATTATCGTAAAGATATGATAATGGGTAAATTAGATTTAGAAATTGCTAAAAATGATATAGATATTGCTAAAGCAGGACATTTACCTACAGTAAATTTTTCTGTAAGTACGAATTGGGATAAGCAAGCTTTACCAAGTAGTGATGACCATGATTATCAAGCTGGAATTTCAGCAAATTGGAATATATTCGATAGTAATGTAACGAAATCCAATATCAAAGAAGCTACAGCTAATTATAATAAGGCAGAATATACTTTATCAGATATGATAGATAGTATTGATTTAGAAGTTCGACAGGCGTATTTGAATATGAAAGAAGCAGAAAGAAGATTTAACTCTACTGCAATGGCGGTAAAACAGGCAGAAGAAGATTATTTTATTGCTAGTGAAAAATATAAAGTAGGTGCAGGTATTGTACTTGATGTAATTGATGCAGAACTTGCGTTATCTCAAGCTAGATTAAATTATACGAGTGCACAATATGATTATGCTAGATATAAAGCAAATTTAGAATATGCAATTGGTACACCAAAGGAGGGTGCAATAGATGAATAAAGTAAAATTGAAAAAATGGTCAAAAATAATAATTCCTTTGGTTATTGGCATAGTTGCTGTGGTCGGAGGTTATCAATATTATACGCAAAAACAACAAAATGAGAATAAACCTATTTTAGAAACAGCTACAGTGCAAATGATGGATATGAAGTCGATTGTTTCAGCAACAGGAACGATAAAGCCTGTAGAATCTGTAGAAGTGAGTTCTAAAATAACTGCTCGTGTAAAACAAGTTTTAGTTAAGGAAAATGATGTGGTATCACAAGGTCAAACGGTGGCTTTATTAGATGGTAAAGACTATGAAACTAAAAGAGAACAGGCAGAATTTACTTTAAATAATGCCAAAACTGTCTATGATAGAATAAGTTATTTATATAATATTGGAGCAAAATCAAAAGAAGATTTAGATACAGCTCAATATAATTACGATACGGCAAGAAGTAAACTTGAAGAGGCTGATTCTAATTTATCAGAAACAGTGATCGTGTCACCAATGGATGGTGTAGTAATTGGTGAACCTGTAACCGATGGTACTATGGCAGTACAAGGTAATAGCAATCCTACAGTAATTATGCGTATTGCGGATTTATCGAAAAAACAAATTATTGCTAAAGTCGATGAAACAGATATTGGAAATGTGCGTGTAGGACAAAAAGCTACATTTACAGTCGATGCTTATAACGGAAAAACTTTTACGGCTACAGTATCTAAAATTTCTCAAACAGATATAGATAATAGTTGGAATACTAGTAAAGCATCGGGAAATACATCTTCAGCGGCAGTTATTTATTATAGTGTAACTTTAGATGTAGATGACCCTGAAAAGCTATTAATGCCATCAATGACAGCACGTGTAGAAATAGAAACAGCAAATAAAACAGATGCAGTAGCAGTACCACTTTCAGCATTAAAAACTGATAAACAAGGTGTATATGTAATTGTGGTAAAAGAAGATGGTACTACTGAAAATCGTTATGTGCAGACAGGTATTTATGGAGATGAATTTGTAGAGATTACTGATGGTTTGGTAATAGATGAAAAAGTAGATATAACAATGGCAAAAAAACAGCCACAAAATGACGGTCGAAATGAGCGTCGTGGCAGACCGCCAATGCATTAAAAGGAATTAATAAAATGAAAACAACAGTAGATAATCTAGAACATACGATTGAACTTGCAGGAATAAAAAAAATATATAAAATAGGTGAGCAAGAAGTTGCGGCTTTAAATGGTATTGATTTAAACATAATAAAAGGGGACTTTGCGGCATTGATGGGCCCATCAGGCTCAGGAAAATCGACGTTGATGAATATTTTGGGATGCTTAGATCGACCAACTTGTGGTTCATATAAATTAGATGGTAAAGAAATTGCTCATTTAAATGATGATGAATTAGCGAAAACTCGTAATAAAAAAATAGGATTTGTATTTCAAAATTTTAATTTGTTATCAAAAATAAGTGCATTAGATAATGTAGCACTTCCATTAGTATATGCTGGTGTAGGAGCAAAAGAACGTATGGAAAAAGCACATTATTATTTAAATGCAGTAGGCTTAGATGATAGAGCTTATCATAAACCAAATGAACTTTCAGGTGGACAACGTCAACGTGTAGCAATAGCTAGAGCTTTGGTAAATGATCCAAGTATTATTATGGCCGATGAACCTACTGGTAATTTGGATACAAAATCAACGAAAGAGATAATGGATATTTTTATTGATTTGCATGAAAAAGGAAAAACTATAATATTAGTTACGCATGAACCAGATATTGCAGCTTGTGCTTCACGACAATTATTAGTGGTCGATGGACAAATAACAAAAGATGCTGGCAAAGGGGTTGTTATGGATGTTGTTTAAAGAAACTTTGCATATGGCATTAGTGGCTTTGTGGACAAATAAAATGCGTTCAATTCTTACAATGTTAGGAATTATTATAGGTGTAGGCGCTGTTATTGCGATGGTTTCTATTGGTATGGGGGTACGTAAACAAGTACAAGATTCAATAGCTAGTTTAGGTAGTAATATGTTAGTTATCAATGCTAGTGCTACAAGAAATTCAGCAGGTGTACGTCAAGCGGCAGGTTCAAATATAAGATTAAAATTAGAAGATGCCCAAGCGATAAAAAAGAAAATAAAAGATGCAGAATATGTATCGCCACAAGTACAGAGAAATTATCAAATAGTTAATGGCAATCAAAACTGGAATACACAAGTAGTAGGGGTTGTGCCAGATTATATGTATATACGTTCATTATCTATAGCTAATGGTACTTTTATCAGTGAAAAAGATGTAGATAATAGAGCTCGTGTGGCGGTCATAGGTACAACGGTTGCTGAAAGTTTGTTTGGTGAAGGCATAAATCCTGTAGGTAAAAATATCCGTATTAATAATGACCCATTCAAGGTAATTGGTATTTTAGAAAGTAAAGGTCAATCTTCTATGGGACAAGACCAAGATGATGTGGTAATTATTCCAATAACTACAGCTACTACACGAATTATGGCGATAAATCATATTCAACAAATTAGTGTACAAGTAATATCGCCAGATAAAATGGATTTAGTACAAGCTGAAATAGAAAATTTAATGCGTCAACGTCATAAGATTTCAGTAGATAAAGAAGATGATTTTACAGTACGTAATTTAACTAGTATTATGGAAACGATGACCAATACAAGTACAATGCTTACTATTTTATTAGCAAGTATAGCAGGTATTTCATTATTAGTTGGCGGTATTGGTATCATGAATATTATGATGGTATCGGTTACAGAAAGAACGCGTGAAATAGGTATCCGTAAAGCTTTAGGTGCTACGTATAGAAATATTATGTTTCAATTCTTAATTGAAGCCGTTTTTGTAGGAATTATTGGTGGCTTGATTGGGATTGTTGTAGGGTGTAGCTTATCTATGGCAATAGCAAAATTTGCAGGTTTTACGACAGTAATTACTATTGAACCAATATTGATATCATTTTTATTTTCTGTAGGCATAAGTTTATTTTTTGGAATTTATCCAGCAAGAAAAGCGGCCAAATTAGACCCTATTGAAGCTTTAAGATATGAATAATAAAAAGAAGCTATAAATATTATTTTTAAGTGAACTGCACCCTAAAAATTGTTTTTTATGTTCAATTTTTGGGGTGCATATCAAAAGTAATAGCTTCTTTTTATATATGATACATATTTTCTGTTAATAAAATTTTATCAATTGTAACAATTAATCGTTCAGTAGTTTTGCCTACATTTTTTCTTTTAACTTTTATATTTTTTATTTGTCCAGTTGATTGTAAATGAGTACCGCCGCAAGGACATTCAAAGTTTTTGCATTTCCAAATCCATGCTTCTTTTTTATTTTCATAAAGATATCGTTTAATGGGAATATTTTCTTGTAATAAATTATTGGCTATTGAATTTATTTTTAGAATATCATAGGGAGAAAATTTATTTTCACAAAAGAAATCAATACGAGCTTTTTCTGTGCCAATATGGCAACCTATAATGTGCTTGTCTAAATTTTGATGTATTGTTAAAGTAGCCATTAAAACTATATGGAGAGCGCTATGCAAAGCAGATGTTTTTATTCTACGTAAAACATCTATAACGATTTTAACATGCATACCTACAGATAATTTATTTATATCTGATGAATTTATGATGTGATAAACTGGAGTATTAATTTTTATGGTATGGTTATTGCTTAAATGCAATAGTTCACCAATTCCTTTTTTTGTATCTATAAATGGTATGGATACATTATTATCACAAATAAAATGACCGCAATCTCCAATTTGCCCGCCTCCTTCGGGAAATGCAATAGTTTTATCGCAAATTACTTTATTGTCTTCTATTGATATGATTGTAGCATCACATTCTTTTTTATACATATCTTCATAATAAATTTTTTCTGTAATCATTTTATTACATCCTAACTAATAGTTTTTTTGCTAAATAAACACCTAAGATACAAATAATTATTCCTAAAATTTCAAATAAAGATAATATTTCATTGAATAAGATATAAGCATAAAGTGAAGCTATAATTGGTTGAGTAAGACAAATTAATGAAGATAATGTAGCATTAACTTTACCTAAGCAATAAGCTAATAATCCTTGTCCCATAATTTGTGACATCAAAGCTAATCCTAATAATGGTAATAAATCTGGTAATGTTTTAGGAATGTAGATACCTTCAGTAAAAAGAATAATAATTAATAATGTAAAACTTGTTCCAAATGCACTTATAAACATTATGAGAATAGAAGATAATCTGTCTCTAAGTTTATAAACGGTTAATAAAAAACCAGCATAAAATATAGAGGTAAAAAAAGCCAAGAAATCACCAAAAAAATTGTTTATATTAGCATCTATTTTGCCTATCATTAACATAAAAACGCCGATAAGAGTTAATATAAATCCAAAATAAAAATATTTTGGAATATTTTCTTTGAAGACAAAATAAGAGACAGGTATTACTATAAATGGTGTGAAATTTGCTAATAAATTGGCATTAGCAACAGATGTGAAGTTAAAAGAAATATTCCATAAAGATAAATCACCAGCCAAGAATATACCAGCTAAAAACATAGTAATTAGATCTTTTTTGTTGGTATTAAGTAAATCCTTCCAAACAAATGGAAATAATATAGGTATTGAAAAAAGAACCCTATATAATCCTGTATTGACTGGTGGAAGATGGCTTAATTTTACTAATATACCTCCTGTAGCTAAAAAACAGATTGATAAAATTATTAATAAAATATATTTAGTTTCCCTACTCTAGATTTTATACTGCCACCGGGATTAAATTCCTCCATTTTTACATATATTTGAGCAGAGTTTTTTGAACGATTTTCCAATTTTACTATAGGTGTATTTCCTAAAAAATTAATAATACTCATAATATACACTCCTTTTTCTTTTGTGAAAATTATACTCCTTTGAAATAGGAACATACAATAGTATAATTGTATGGAATACAATATTTAGGGAGTGATAATATGCCTATAAATTCTTTTGATGATTATCCTATGTCATGGAAACCACAATTATTAGATAGAACAACACCAATATATTTAAAATTAGCAAAACAATTGGAAATGGATATAAAAAATGGTAAATTAAAGCCTGGAGATAAATTGCCTCCACAAAGAGAGTTAGCGGATTTTTTAGATTTAAATTTAAGTACGATAACTAGGACTTATAAAATTTGTTTAGAAAAGGGATTAATTTGTGCAAAAGTTGGACAAGGAACGTTTATATCTTCGGATGTAAATAGTAGTGATGTTTTATTATATTCTCATGAACATACTAGTATAATTGAGATGGGAACTGTGCATCCGCCATATAATGAAAATAATAAAATAGTTTTATTTATAAAAAATATATTGATGCAACCTGATTTTAATCGTTTTTTGGAATATCGTTCTCCAGCAGGAACAATGTTTCAACGAAATATTATTACAAGTTGGTTACAGCAATTTAAAATAAAAAGTACACCAGAACAAGTATTATTTGCTACTGGTGGACAAAATGCATTATGTGCGATTTTATTAGGTTTATTTTCAAAAGGCGATAGAATTGCTACGGATCCATTAAGTTTTACAGGGTTAAAATCTATTGTTAAGATGTTAGGAATAAAACTAGTACCGTTACCTACTAAAAATTATAAATTAGATTTTGATAATATAGAGTATTTTTGTCAAACTGAAAAAATAAAAGGATTATATTTTATTCCAGAGCAACATAATCCAACAACATTGTCATTATCAGATAAAGAGCGAAAATATATAGCTCAAATAGCTATAAAATTAAATTTAATTATATTAGAAGATGGTATAAATAAAGTATTTAGAAGTATTCAACAAGCACCGATTTTATCGTATGCTCCTAATAATACTATATATATTTTTAGTACATCAAAATTTTTATCAGCAGGACTTCGTGTTGCATATATAATTGCACCATTGTCATATAAATTATTAATTAAAAATGCTTTATATAATATGAATTTAATGGTATCACCATTTTCATTAGAAATTGTTTCAAAATTATTAAGTAGTAACTTAATAAAAGACGTAATAAAAGAAAAACGGTTAGAGCTTATTAAAAGAAATAGAATAGTTAATAAGATATTAGAAAATTATACTATTTATGGTGAAGAAACATGCTCTTTTCGCTGGTTGATTTTACCTGATAAAATTAATGGGATAGATTTTGAAAAATTAGCTAAGAAAAATGGTGTACAAGTTTTTAGTGCTGAACGCTTTATTATAGGTAATACAATTCCACCAAACGCGGTAAGATTATGTATTTCAGCACCTAAAAATATTGAATACTTGAATAGAGGATTATGTAAAATAAAAGAATTATTATAAAATAATATAAATTATTGATAAAATGAAAGAATTTTTTTGTAGTACTTTAGGAAAAAAGGTATTTTATAAATTGATAGCGAATTATATAGTTATGATGAACTAGAAATAAGGGAGGCTATCCAAATGAAAAAAATAAATATGTTGTTAGTTTTTGTATTATTATTGGCACTTCAAACGGTAGCTGTAGCTTCTTCTAAAAATATGGATTTGCGAGAATACCAACAAGCTACTGGTACAGTGAATGTATTAGCAGCACCTTTTCAAAATGATAATTATTATATAGCTACATTTAATTTTAATGAACAAATTAGAGGTAAGAATATTAATTTTTATCAAGGAACTTGTATTGTAAATAATCAAGATAAATCTAAAATGCAACCATTATTGACTAAAAAAGTAAAAGCTAATGAAGATAGTGTAGAAGAAGTTTTAATCAATAAAAAGCAACAAATGCCATATTTACAAGATTTTAAAACTGTACAAACAACTAGCACTGAAGTTGAGAATATAGCAAGTAATGATACTGATAATATTGTGTTTTTAGGTAAATTTAAAGTGATTACTTCTATGGGGACTTTTGATGATTGTATAGGAATAAAGATTTTTAATAAAAAAACAGGTGAAGGTATGATACAGTATTTAGCTAAAGGCTGTGGTGTAGTTTATATGGAAGGTGTGCAAGCAAATGGCATGAAAACAGAAATTGCACGTTTGACAGAGATACGACCATTAACTGAAAAGCAAATACAAGAATTTAAAAATAAATATTTTGCTATTTAATAAAGTGTAAAGTTTAGACTGACAAACTGTAATGTATGATAGTTTGTCAGTTTTTTTATTTTATGCTAAAAAACGAGTAATATTACAATGAATTTATTTAAAAATGTAAACAGTATATTTAAAATAATTGTATTAGTGTAATGAGAGTAGAAATTTTACATAGATTTTACATAAAGTTTACGTATTGTTACTAGATTGGCGATTAGTTTTATTTATATAATTAGAGAGTAATTTGTTTTGGAATTTTATATTTGATAATAAATTAATTAAAGAACTTGATATTTGGAGGAAAAATTAATGAATGAAGGCGTAAAAATAGCTTTTGAATTACTCGGTGGATTGGCATTATTTATTTATAGTATGAATATGATGAGTCAAGGTTTACAGCAAATGGCTGGTGAAAAAATGCGTTATGTACTTAGCGTATTAACAAAAAATCCAGTAGTTGGTGTATTAGCTGGTGCACTCGTTACATGTGTATTACAAAGCTCTAGTGCGACAACTGTTATGGCTATTGGTTTTGTTAGTGCTGGTTTAATGAAATTACCTCAAGCGATTTCTATTATTTTTGGTGCAAATATTGGTACTACAATGACAGCACAGTTGATTGCTTTTAAACTTAGCGATTATATTTGGCCAATCGTATTTGTAGGGTTTTTAATTTATTTCTTCTCTAAATCTGAAAAAACAAAAAATATAGGTCAAACAATTTTCTTCTTTGGTTTATTATTTGCAGGTATTGAAATCATGGGCTCTACAATGAAACCTCTTGTAAATGCGCCAATTTTTACAGAACTTATTGCAAATGTACATGATAATCCAGTTTTAGGTTTATTATTAGGTACTGTAATGACTGTAATCGTACAAAGTTCTAGTGCAACAATTGCTGTGTTACAAAATTTTGCTTCTCAAGCAGGTGTTGATGGAAATAGTATCATTGGTCTTCAAGGTACATTACCTATCTTATTAGGTGATAATATCGGTACAACTATTACTGCTTTATTAGCTTCTATTGGTCAGTCTAAAAATGCAAAACGTACAGCTGTAGCTCATAGTGTGTTTAATATTACAGGTAGTATAGTATTCTTATGCTTATTACCATTATTTACACAATTTGTAATGTATATCTCTCCGGTTGGCCCAGAAACAGCAGTTATTTCTCGTCAAATAGCAAATGCTCATACATCTTTTAATATGATTAATACTTTGATTTGGTTACCACTTATCCCATTAATGGTAAAAATTGTATGCTTCTTAGTTCCAGATAAAAAGCCACAATTGTCTACAGAAGATATTAAACCTGGAACTATTTAAAATATAATAAATAATAGAAAATAAAGGCGAAGTAAATACTTCGTCTTTTTTCTTACGTTTGAATATATTTATTGAGTTTAGAAATTTTTATAAAAATCGGTGTATCACTAAAAGAATAGTTATGATAGAATAAAAAGAAGTGTTATTTTTTTGTAGGAGGAAATGCTGTGTCGGAATTATTAAATGAAATTCAAAAACGACGTACTTTTGCGATTATTTCTCACCCAGATGCGGGTAAAACAACTTTAACTGAAAAATTATTGCTTTATGGGGGCGCAATCCATTTAGCAGGTTCAATAAAATCTAGAAAAACTCAACGTCATGCTGTTTCTGACTGGATGGAAATAGAAAAACAACGTGGTATTTCTGTAACATCTAGTGTGCTTCAGTTTGATTATGCTGGTTGTCGTATAAATATCTTAGATACTCCAGGTCACCAAGACTTTAGTGAAGATACTTATCGTACATTGATGGCGGTAGATAGTGCTGTCATGATTATTGACGTGGCAAAAGGGGTAGAAGCACAGACTAAAAAATTATTTAAAGTTTGTAAACAACGTCATATCCCTATTTTTACATTTGTAAATAAACTTGACCGTTTTGGTAAAGCTCCATTAGAATTAATGGAAGAAATTGAAGATGTACTAGGTATTCGTTCTTATCCAATGACTTGGCCAATTGGTACTGATGGTCATTATAAAGGCATTTATCATCGTGAAACAGGGAAAGTAGAATTATTTAGTGAAGATGTTACTCATGGTCAAGAAGAACGTGAGTCTATAATTTATGATTTAAATACAGATGAGGCCAAAAATGCTATTGGTGAAACAGATTATCAAGCATTATTAGATGATATTGATTTGATTGATGTTGCCGGTGAAGAATGGTCTATGGATAAAGTAAATAAAGGTGAACTTACACCAATGTTCTTTGGTAGTGCAATGACTAACTTTGGTGTACGTGGATTCTTAGAAGAATTCCTTCGTTTAGCACCTGCTCCTCAGCCACGTATGAGTTCTGACGGACTTATCAGCCCTGATGATGAAAAATTCTCTGGCTTTATTTTCAAAATTCAAGCTAATATGAATCCAGCTCATCATGATAGATTATCCTTTATTCGTATTTGTTCTGGTAAATTTGAGCGTGGTATGAGTGTATATCATATGCAAGGTGGTAAAGCAGTAAAACTTTCTCAGCCACAGCAATTTTTGGCGCAAGATCGTCAAATTATTGATACTGCATACCCAGGGGATATTGTAGGTTTATTTGATCCAGGTATTTTTGGTATTGGTGATACACTTTGTATGCCATCTCATAAATTTAAATTTGCAGATTTCCCGGTATTTCCACCAGAAAAATTTGCTCGTGTATCTGCAAAAGATACTATGAAACGTAAACAATTCGTTAAAGGTATCATGCAGTTAACTCAAGAAGGTGCAGTACAATTATTCCAGCAAGCAGGTGCAGGTATGGAATCTTATATTGTAGGTACTGTAGGTCAATTACAGTTTGATGTATTAGAATATCGTCTAAAAAGCGAATATAACACAGATATTGTAATGAATATGCAACCATATGAAGTAGCTCGTTGGTTACGTTTTAAAGATAATCGACCAGTAACTCCAGAATCACTTCGTGGTGCTGATCGTGGTATGTTTGTTTATGATATAAAAGAACGTCCTGTATTACTTGTAAATAATGAATGGGCTTTAGGTTGGATTCAAGATAATAATCCAGATCTTGAAATGTTCCCTGTACCACCAGAAAAACAAGACGCTGAAGAAGATATGAAATAATAATAAAAAGGTTCTTTGTCAAATGTTGAAGCAAGAGAATTTTCTCTTACCCCAACATTTATTATAGAACCAATAAAAAACGACTATGCAAAAATGCTTAGTCGTTTTTTTTGTCAAAATATAATTGTTTAATTTGTTTAGCTATTTCATTTAAATTATTAGGAACAAGTTCAATATTATAACCGATAAATAATGGGGAGGTTGGAAAACGAGGCATGATTTTTACATGAATATGTCCTTCTATCAAGTAGAAGAAAAGGTTATAGCTATTACAATTTGCACTAAAATGGTGCATAATATAATCAACGCCAATTTGTACAAATTCGGCTAAAGTGTCAATATCATTTAGTCCATGCATGATGATGTTAATTTCAGTAAATCCAACCCGTGGTTTGGTGGATAAATTTAAAAGGACATTGTTTTTTTCAGCAATGGTAATGCCTTCAAATTGGCGAGTATCACACATATTTTTAAAAATTAAATTGTGTAAGCCAACTATTTGCATATGAGGATGACGCATAGTACCGCCAGACATTGGGCCATGATTTTTGAAGAATAATACAGTTTGATATTTTTGGCTCTTAATAAGATTTAGCCAATGATTAATACTAAAATGCATGAGTTTTTGCATATGTTCAAGACTGTAATCAGGTATATCGACATTACATTCTTTGCCCTCGATTATTAGTAATTGATAAGCATTTTGTAGTACTTGATATTTATTTTCTAATAAAATCATATCGTCTTTCATGTCTAAAATGTTTGTTAGATTTTTTACATCACAAAATGGGCAAGCAACTTCTTTATGTACGATGTTTTCGGGTTTAGTTTTGCCAATATTTATATCAAATCCTAAATAATTATAATCCATAAAAACTTTCCTTTCGCTAATTTAAAAGAATTTATTAATAAATTAAATAAAACTATTATAGGGTGGTTATAACTAATTGAAAGATAAAATTTACTAGCATAGTTTAGCGATAAATGCTATAATTTTCTAGTATAATTACTTTTTTTACTGTATTTATTATTATACAGTCTTTTTAACCTAACAAGCAAGGAGTTGACCTCTTCTCTAAGTGGTGCATTAATTGCTTATTATTACTAAATTATTATATAAATTCAGGTTAGTAACTAGCCGTAGAGCTTGGAAAATTATAGTTAGGTTTTAGTTATTTTTCAAGAAGCTTACTTTTTATGGTGAGCAGTTCACTTAAAAGAAAATGATGTTTTAAAGCAGGTGTTTTCCATTAACGAACAAGATAATACTTCAAAAAAATCACATAAAGCAGAAAGCTTTTTAAAGGGAACTTTTATTTTAACTGTTGCCAGTTTGGTGGTTAAAGTTATTGGCTCTTTAAACTGGATTTTTGTTTCACGTGTTTTAGGTGGTGAAGGTATAGGTTTATACCAAATGGCGTTTCCTATTTACTTTTTGGCATTGACTGTATCTTCAGCAGGTGTTCCGGTAGCTATTTCTATTATAACGGCAGAAAGAGTAGCGTTAAAAGACATTTGGGGTGCAAAACGAATATTTAGAATATCTATGTGTTTTATGTTTTGTACGGGTTTATTTTTTAGCTTATTGACGTATTTTGGTGCGCAATGGTTGATTGATTGGCAATTTGTACGTGATCCGCGTGCATATTATTCAATTATAGCTTTAGCTCCAGCTGTATTTTTTGTTACTATTTTGGCTAGTTCAAGAGGCTATCTTCAAGGTTGGCAACGTATGACACCGACAGCTGTTTCACAGATTGTAGAACAGATTTTCCGTGTTATTACGATGATTTTATTTGCTCAATTATTATTACCATATGGATTGGAATTTGCGTCAGCAGGGGCATCTTTAGGTGCGTTAGCCGGTGCAGTTACTGGGGTTATGGTTCTTGTTTATTTCCATATAAAATTGGAAAAAGATATTGTAAAAACTTATGGTAATGAATTAAAACCTAGTGACCCCAAATCAGCAGATTCTGTGTGGAAGATTATCAAACGTATTTTTGTATTAGCCTTACCAGTTTCTGCGGCAAGTATAATGTTGCCAATTGTTTCTAATTTAGATTTATTGATTGTACCAGCTAGATTAGAAGTTGCAGGTTATACCGTAAATGAGGCAACAGAATTATTTGGTTATTTAACAGGTATGGCAGTGCCATTGGTAAACCTTTCCACAATACTTACAGCATCTTTAGCGGTAAGTATCGTACCAGCTATTTCAGAAGCTCGTACACTAAAAGATAAAGCTCGTTGCTTTAATCAAACAGCAGCAGCTATGCGTATTTCTAATTTTATTTGTTTTCCCGCATTTGTAACAGTAATGATGCTTGCAGTGCCGATTTCCACATTGATTTATAATGCTCCTGGAGCAGGCCCAGCTGTATGGGTATCTTCATTTAGCATTGTACTTTTGGGATTGCATCAGGTAACTACAGGTGTATTGCAAGGCTTGGGTCATCCAACTATACCAATGATAAATATGGTTATTGCAGCAGTGGCTAAGGTGATTTTAAACTGGGTACTGACAGCACAGCCATCTTTAGGTATTATGGGGGCTGCTTGGGCAACTGTTGCAGATATTGGTATTGCAGCATTAATAAATTTATATTTCTTGTATAAATACATTAATTATAAAATTGAAATGATGCAATTATTAAAAACTATAGGTGCAGCTGCGGTTATGGCAGGAACTATTTATTTTGGTTATGAATTCTTATTATATGAAACAGCTAATAATGCAATCGCTACATTTGCATCTTTGTTTGTAGGCATGAGTTCATATATTTTAGTGTTAATTTTAATTGGTGGTATCATGGAATCTGATATTGAAAGAATTCCAATGATTGGAGCGACAAGTATTCGCTTTTTCAAGAAAATCGGTGTTTTAAAAAATTAATGGAGAGAGGATTTAATGAAAAAATTTCTTTTGGCATATAATCCAGTTTCAGGCGATGCTATGTTCAAAAAAAAGCTTGATGACATTATTAATCAATTTCAAAGTAGAAATTGTATTATTATGCCTTATCGTACTAAAAAAGAAAATTTTGATCCATTTTTTGCTACATGCATTCGTAATGTAGAAGCTGATGGCGTTATAGCCGCTGGCGGAGACGGTACTTTGCATAAAATAATAAATATGATGTTAAAAGAAAATATTGATGTTCCAGTAGGGATTATACCTAGTGGTACTTCAAATGATTTTGCTTCATATTTAGGTATAGATACAAATTTTGAACAATATGTGGAAAGTATTATCTCAGGAAAAACAACATATGTTGATGTCGGCGCTATTGGAGATGAGTACTTTATAAATGTTATTAGTGCAGGTATGATGACAAGTGTAGCTCATGAAGTAGATACTCGCCTAAAAAATACTTTTGGTAAATTAGCATATTATTTTCGTGGTTTAGGGGAACTTCCTAAATTTCGCGGTTTAGATTTTACTATTGAAGCTGATGGAGAAATTATTCGTGAAAAAATATTTTTTGTATTAGTGGTAAATTCTCCAGTTGTAGCAAGTTTTAAAAATATATCAGTAGATGCACGTATTAATGATGGAAAATTAGATATGATTTTATTAAAACAATGTAATATTCCAGAATTAATGAAAGTAATTGCAGATACAGTGGCAGGTAAAACCTCATTTGAAAATAAAAATATAATATATAAACAAGCTGCATATTTTAAATTTTCTTGTCCTGATAGAGTGGAAAGTGATTTAGATGGTGAGCTTGGGCCAGCATTACCATTGGAAATAACAACTGTTTCGAATAAATTAAAAATGTTTATCTTGTAAAAAAAGGAGAAAATCTATATTTGTAGATTTTCTCCTCTTTTTTATGGTGCTTTCATCTCGGTATCATAATTTTTGTCTAAAAAAATACGAGCACGTTCTTGATTATAATAAGGATTGATTAAACTTCTTGTTTCTTGATATTCAGGTGTTTTTATTTGCATGATATCTAATATAGTATGAATTAAATCATCGGTCATATATGGTTTGTGTATAGCTTGAGAAAATTGTTTATCAAGCTGAGGGTAAGCCATTTTAAATTTTTCAGTAGTATAAATGATAAAAGGAATTTCTAGCATAGAACGAGTAGGATTATCATCACTATGACCAGAAAAATCACGAATATCATATACTTCCTCACCATGGTCTGGCATATAGATAATAATAGCATTTTTATCTTTAAAAGCCTCTATAACTTGCGTTACAATGGTATCGTTATATAATATAGCATTATCATATTTTGCACGACTAGAGAGCGCCTCAGGCGTTTTAAAGCGACTAAATGATTCGTCGCTAGGTGTAAATTTAGCAAAATCAGAAGTATAGCGGTTTTCATAATCACCATGACAGCCCATTAAATGTAACACATAAAAATTTTTAGTATTAGTATTATTCATTGCTTCATAAAGTAAAGGCAATAATTCACCATCACTATGATAAGATTTTTCATAGGATTGACGAATACCAGTAAAGTTTTTATAATCACTACGATTAGCATAAGCTAAGGCTACATTCGCCCATTTACCAGAAGTCTCTTGATTGGAAAGCCAGTAAGTTGTATATCCTGCTTGTTTTACAATATCGAATAAATTGGCATATTCGTACCATTTGTTAGGAGATTCATAATTATGAAAAGTAAAAACTTCTCGTAATACACCAATAGTATAAGCATGAGGGCTGATGATATCGGTAAATACATATAAATCATTATTAGCATAAAGTTTATCGAGTTTGGGGGTTGTAGGGAGTGGATAACCATATAAACTCATATGTGAGCGAGATGTGGATTCGCCTAAGATAAAAACAACATTAGGTATACTAGAATTATTTTCACTAATATTAATAGGTGCGTTCATATTACTATAAATTTCATGAAAAGTGATAGCATCTTCTACAGCCTGATTAATAGGTGCAGAAAGTCTAGTTATCGATAAACATTCTGTAAGATTTTTGCCGGGAAGAATACTATAGCAAAAGCTATATAAGAAAAAGTATGGAAGACAAAACATTAGACCTAGAGATAATTTAAAATGCTTACTATATATTTTTAATAAATAAATACATATTCCGAATCCTACAAAATAAAGTAAATAAGTAAAGGAAAAATACATAGTGATAAATTCAATAGCTTCATGGAAGTTTGTGCCAATGATTACGCTGATAATACCTGCGGTAGTGAAGGTATAATATTTACCAATGACAAATAATTCCATAAAAGCTAATAAGCCACTGAGTATTAAAATTAAATATTGAAGATATTTACGAATTTTAGGATTAAATATTTTGAGGATAAAAGCTAATAATAAAATATCAGCAAAAGATTTAAATAAGCCTCCAATAGCATTTTCATATTGGCTATATAGGCAAAATAAATATAAATATGGCAAAAAATTAAAGATAATCATTAAACTGATAAAGAAAAAATTTTCTTGAAAAGTGAGCAATAAGTTTTGCCAAAATAGATTTAAATATTTATCAGGATGAAAAAATATATCTTTTATTTGCTTGATGAGTGAAAAAAATGAATTTTTTAGTTTTAGTAACAATATAGAAAACCTAACTTTCTAAATATAATTAATAAAAAAACTCCCTTTTAAGAAAAGTATTAATAAGATTACTTTGGTTGCTTAAAAGGGAGTTTATTGATTTATAGGTGAAAATAATAATGATAAACTAATTAATAAAATTATTTATTTAAAAATTGAGCTACTTTTTGCATTGCCACTTCAGCAGCTTCGATAGTTTTAACAATATCATCATCACTATGAGCTCCAGACATGAAGAGTGTTTCGAATTGAGATGGAGCAAGATAGATACCTTGATTAAGCATTTCTAAGAACCATACACCAAAAGCTTCTTGGTTGGAACTTTCAGAAGTAGCATAATCATAAACATCATGTTCATTGAAGAAAATACCAAACATAGAACCTGCTTGGTGGATTTGAATTTTAACATTAGCATCTTTAGCTGCTTTAGCAATACCTTGTAAAAGATGTTTAGTTTTAATAGATAATTCACGAGTATAATCTGCTTTACCGAATGCTGGTTCAGCAGAAATAAGATTTAAAGTAGCGATACCAGAAGTCATAGCAAGTGGATTTCCGCTTAATGTACCTGCTTGATATACTGGGCCTTTTGGTGATACACAATCCATAATTTCACGTTTACCACCATAAGCTGCTACAGGAAGACCACCGCCGATGATTTTACCAAGACAAGTTAAATCAGGAACAATACCATAAGCTGCTTGAGCTCCGTTTAATGCCACACGGAAACCACACATAACTTCATCGAAGATAAGTACAGTGCCATGTTTTGCTGTTTCCCTGCGAAGTGTAGATAAAAATCCTTGTTTTGGTAATACAAGACCCATATTACCTGCTACAGGTTCAACAATTACAGCAGCGATTTCATCACCTTGTTCATTCATTAAGTTGATGAATGCTTCACTATCATTATAAGGAACAGTGAGTGTATCTTTAGCAGTACCAGCAGTTACACCTGGGCTATCTGGTTGACCAAAAGTTGCAGCACCAGAGCCTGCTTTTACAAGTAAGCTATCAGCATGACCATGATAACAACCGATGAATTTTACGATTTTATCACGTTTTGTATAGCCACGAGCAACACGAAGGGCACTCATAGTAGCTTCAGTACCAGAGTTTACCATACGAATTTTTTCAATAGAAGGCATGAGTTCAATAACTTTTTTGGCAAGTTGTGTTTCTAATAATGTAGGAGCACCGTAACTTGTACCACGAGCAGTTGCTTCTTGGATAGCTTTTACAACGCTAGGGTGAGCATGACCTACAATCATAGGACCCCAAGAGCCTACATAATCAATATATTCATTACCATCAATATCATAGATTTTACTACCATTAGCTTTGGCAATAAAAGGTGGGTCACAAGCAACGCGAGCATAAGAACGAACAGGACTATTTACGCCACCTGGCATAACTTCTTTCGCTTCAGCAAAGGCTTGTGAAGATTTTTCTAAATTGAGCATGATTTCAACTCCATTATTTATATAAATTTTAAAATTAAGCAATTTACTAAATAAATATTATAACATAAAAAGTAAAGATAAAATATATTAATCTTAATTACTTACTTCTTTAGCTGTTAAGAAAATCATAACTTCGGTATCATCTTTACTTTTTTGGATATGTTTAAAAAGATTACCCAAAATAGGAATATCACCTAAAAATGGAATTTTACTCATTTGGCGGGCTTCATCACTACCAATTAGACCACCTATAACCATCGTTTCGCCATCTTTTAAACGTACAATTGTGTCGGCAGAACGTTTTTGAAAGCGGTAAGCTTTCATATCTTCAACGTATAATGGCGAGCTTACTTCGGTATGAACTTTTACAGTAATAAAACCGTCTTCATTTACACGTGGTGTGCATTTTAAAATAATACCAGCTTCACGATATTTGATAGAAGTAGTTGTTGTGGAATTAGTTGTAGCGACTGTAGGGACAGGTACTTCACTACCGATGTTGATAATAGCTTCTTGTCCTTGGAGTGTCATGATATTTGGTCTAGCTAAGATAGAGGCTTTACCATCATTAATTAGAGCGTCTATTTTGGCAGAATAATAAAATTCATAAGGATTACCATCAATACCTTTACCAAAACGAATAACGCCGGGTATATTTTCATTATCTTTCCAAATGCGAGTAACATCATCAACAGGAATATAGTCAGTGATTTCTTGTTTAGAGCCGTCATCATTTACTACAGTATGTTTAATTGTGTCATAGCTTATATCGTGTTTAGGTGATTGAGGAAGTTTTGACCATTCCCAGGATACGCCAAGATTTTTTTCAGCATCTTTTTGAATAGCGGTTACTTTGGCTTCAAGAGAAATTTGTTTTGGCGGTATATCTTGTTTCGTTAAAAATTTTTTTATTTTATCATATTGAGCGTCGGTAGCATAAAAATTGATACTATTTTCAGCTTCATCAATGATTACATTATCTAAATCATTAGTTTTGGTATTTTTATGCTCATTAGAAGTGTTAGAAGTAGATTTATTTTTGTCTAAAATAAGATTAGCAATCTGAGCGGCTTTAGTTAAATTTAAATAATTTAACGATATAGTATGAAGATTTGTTTGCTTATTACCAGAAGTAATATAAATGATATTATGGTCGTTTTTATATATGTAGCCATTGCTTTGAGCAATAAGTTGTAGCATTTCTTCAGGTGCAATATTATCTAATTTTATAGAAATATTACCTTGCACATCGTCACTGATGATTAGATTAAGGTTATTTTCATAGGCAATACTAGTTAATAAAGAACGAATATCTACGTCTATAGCATCAATTTCATTTTCACTAGCGTAAGCTGTTGGAGAAAATATAGGAGAAATTAAAATGGTTATAAGTATGGTAAAAACTATGCTCATAAAATAAGATTTGAATAATATCTTCATAGTTATACTTCCTAATATTGTTGATTTTATTTGATTAATGGACAATTAATGATAGTTCCATTGGATTTTTTTAGACTTAAAGATTGATTATCTATATTGATTATTTGAATGTTATTTAGCGTATCACCTATATGAACGCGATATAATTTATCATTGATAGTTAATAAGGCTAATTTATGTTGATTAGTAGATAATACTGCTTTTAAAGTATAAGAGTCATTATCTAGATTATTTGAATGT
Source organism: uncultured Megamonas sp. (assembly GCA_963558795.1). Classification (GTDB taxonomy): domain Bacteria; phylum Bacillota; class Negativicutes; order Selenomonadales; family Selenomonadaceae; genus Megamonas. The sequence continues at coordinate 23,355 of CAUWIH010000005.1, forward strand.
TTATCGAAAGAGAGTTTATTAGGTTCTTTCGATAAATTATCATCAACTAAAGGGGCAGAAGCTGTATTTTTATGGGAAATGGTTGTATCGGTAGAAGTAGCATTAATAGGTGAATTTTGATGTTCGGAAATAGTTTCGTGTTCAAAATTAAAAGGATTTTTTAATGTACTTGTTTTAGTATCTATTTGATAAACTAATTTTGAATTTTTGGGAGTAGTATTTTTGGTGTTGATAGTAATGATTTTATCATTAGAAGGGGCATTTTGTGTATAGATACTATTATCAGCAAAAATATAAAGTGATAATAATATTAAACACAATGAAACTAAGCTGAATAATTTTACTTTAGGTGTTAAATAAGGTTTTAATTTTGTAGATAATGCGCTAAATGTTATGGATAAAGATTTAGGATAATTCACTATAATAAAAACCTCCTAAAACGACAAAAGAGGATACATAATGTATCCTCTTTTTGATATATTAAATTAAATATTATTTACTAGCTTTAAGTTCTTGGAGTTTTGGTCCCATAATACGTTTGTAAGCTTCAACACCTGGTTGGTCAAATGCGTCAACATTTGCGAATTCACCTTCATAAGCGATAGACATAGCAAGCATGTATAAGAGTTCGCCTAAATGATAAGCATTCATTTCAGGTAAGCTGAATAATGCATTGAAACGTTTGTTAGAAGCAAGAGCATCAGCGTTGGATTGACGAGCAACTTCTAATGCTTCACCCATAGTTACACCAGAAATATCAGCAAGTTTTTTAGCTTCTGGGAATGCGTTAGGAATAACAAGGTCATTTTCCCATTTTTCTACACGGATAAACTGAACGATTTTATCAAGCATACCTTCTTGATGTTGTTGAGTTTGAGAGTGCATATCACGAGTACCAAGAGCAACAACTGGAGTACGACCATAGCATACTTCTTTACCATCTTTATTGAATTGTTTTCCTAGAGATTCAGCTAATAACTGAATGTACCACATGGATAAGGATTCAAAATAATCACCGTAAGGCATCATTACTTCGATATGACGACCATATTTTTCAGAAGCAATGAATTTTAAAGCTGCATTTAACATTGCAGGGTTTTCCCAGATGTTTTCGGATTTACAAGCTTCATCCATGTCTCTAGCGCCACGTAAGAATTCTTCAATATCAAAACCGATACAAGCAGCAGTAGTAAGTCCTACATCAGTGAAAATCGTAAAACGTCCACCAACACCGTCTGGTACGGAGAATTGTGGCCAATTGTGGTCCATAGCCATTTGTTTTAATAATGTTGGTTTTTCAGTATTAGGGTCAGTTACAGCAACGATTTCAATTTCAATTTGTGGATTTTGTTTTAAAGCATCATAGATAACCATGAAGTTAGACATAGTATCTAATGTACCACCAGATTTGGAGATAACGATAAGCATTACTTTGTAGTTGCGTTTGTAATGAGATTTTGTAACTTCAGCACAATCATTAAGGTTATCGATTAAATCTTTAGTACGACGAGGGTCAATATTATTACCGCTGAAGTAGAATTTTGGATAACCATTTCTTTCTTCAGTAGTTTTACTATTCCAGAATTCACCACATTGAATATCGAATAATACTTTGTTACCAAGGTAAGAACCACCAATACCTAAAGAAACAACAGCATCAACACGATTTCTTACGGATTCACGTAATTCTTGAAGACGTTTCATAGATTCTGGAGAATTTAAAGGACCTTCTTGAATATATGGGCATTGGCTGAATAATACTTTTTCAGGTTCGCCATCTTTAGATAAATGACCTTTAATTACGCCTGTTTCGCGCATTACATTCATAGCTTTATGTGCTTCTTTGAGTTTATCACCAAAAGCTTCAATATCGGCTTTAGTAACTTTACCTTCGCCTAATAAATTATCATAATCAAAAGTAAAACCAGAGTTTAATTTGATACTCATGTTTTAATTTCCCCCTTAAATAAAACATTTAGTATAAAAACTAAAATATATTAAATTAGCCACGGATAATAGCTAAAACTTCAGCTGTTTTTTCTTCGAGAAGTTTTTTGTCGCCACGAGTTTCTACGTTAAGACGAACAACAGGTTCAGTGTTAGAAATACGAACATTGAATCTCCAATCAGGATAGTTTGCACTAAAGCCATCCATTTTGCAAACTTCGCCAGTAGCACCATATTTTGCTTCGATAGCTTCCATAACAGCTTTAGCATCTTTTACAGTGCTATTGATTTCACCGCTGATAGGATAACGTTCCATACGTTCTTTGAGCATAGCAGACATAGTGCTATTAGCTTGAGAAAGTAATTCTGCAACTAAAAGCCAAGTAATCATACCGCTATCGCAGAAAGAGAAATCTTTAAAGTAGTTATGAGCGGACATTTCGCCACCATAGATAGCGTTTTCTTTACGCATACAATCTTTAATAAATGCATGACCACTTCTGCACATAACAGGAGTACCGCCAGCTTCTTCAACAAGTTCGATTGTATTCCAAGTGAGACGAGGGTCATAAATGATTTTTGCGCCAGGATTTTTCTGTAAAAATGCTTTTGCTAAGAAACCAACGATATAGTATCCTTCAATCATATCGCCATTTTCATCAAAAATAAAGCAACGGTCAAAGTCACCATCAAAAGCAACACCGAGGTCAGCTTTTTCTTCACGAACAACTTTAGCAGTAGCTTCACGATTTTCGTTTAATAATGGATTTGGTACACCATTAGGGAAAGTACCATCTGGATTGTTATTTACTTTGATAAATTGGAATGGTAAACGTTTTTCTAATTCATCGATAGCAGGGCCAGCAGCACCATTACCGGAGTTAATAACAATTTTTAAAGGTTTTAAAGCTTTAGTATCTACATAAGTTAATAAGTGATCAATATATGCTTTCATAATATCTACTTCGATAACTTTTGCAGGAGTTTTAGCAGGAGTACCAAGGTCACCAGCCATAACTTTAGCTTCGATATCTTTTAAACCAGTATCACCACTGATTGGGCGAGCTTCTTTACGAACTAGTTTTAATCCATTGTATTCTTTTGGATTATGACTAGCTGTAATCATAATACCACCATCTAAACCAAGATGAGCTGTTGCGAAATAAATCATTTCAGTACCACATTGACCGATATCAACAACTTCACAACCCATTTCAGTAAGACCAAGTTCTAAAGCTTTTTGAATATCTGGACCAGAAAGTCTAATATCATGACCAACAGCTACTCGTTTAGCATTAAATAAAGTTGGGAAAACACGACCAATTCTATAAGCTAATTCTTCATTCACTTCTTCTGGAAATTTACCACGAATATCATAGGCTTTAAATGCTGATGATTTTAATTCCATGTTCTTCACCTCATAAATTTTAAATCTATAACTATAATATTATTATTTGGAGCAAATGGCAATATGTTTTTATTTTACTGTGTTTCATCAATGTTTTAGAAAATTTTCTATAAAGATTTTCATATAGATAAATTACTATGATGGTATTTTTTCAGTAAAGATTTTCTAGTGATATAAAAAGTAATCGTTAAAGGTACGCAAGAACCTATCCATGCCATAGGATTAGCCCAGCAAGCACCAATATAACCAAAACTATCAACTAAAAATAAACCAGCAAGAGCACGCATTACAAGTTCCATAATGCCGGCAAAGGTTGGAATTGCACTTTGACCTAAACCTTGTAGCGTATAACGATAGATGAATAATAATGATAAAATTAAATAACAAGAACCATTCACGATTAAATATAAATGACCATATTCAACAACTTGTTCTTGTCCGTCACCAACGAATAAACGAATAAGCATAGGGCCCATAGCAATATTAACTAAACCGATAAATAAACTAAAACCACCAGACATTAAAATACATTTATTAACACCAGTTTTGATTCTATCAATACGATTAGCACCATAATTTTGAGCAGTATAAGCAGCCATAGCCATACCAAAAGACATTAAAGGCATGATAGCAATCATATCAATTTTTTGAGCAGCAGCATAAGCAGCCACAGCAACTTCACCGAGATTATTTAATGGTACTTGTAAAATTATAGCGCCGATAGCAATAATAGATGCCTGAAATCCCATCGGCAAAGCCACTTTTAGATGTTGATTAGCAACATCTTTAGAGATTTTTAAATCTTTTAGGCTAAAATGTAATAGAAAAATTTTCTTTTTAATATAGTAAACGCAACCAGCACCGTTAATAAATTGAGCTAAAACAGTAGCAAAGCCAGCACCTTGAATACCCCAATCAAACACACCAATAAACAAAACTTCTAAAATAATATTCAATATACAACCTAAAATAAGAAAATATAAAGGCGTAGTGCTATCACCTAAAGCACGAATTAAATTAGAAGAAATATTGAATAACATAGTAGCAAAAATACCAAGGAAAATAATAGTTAAGAAAGTATCTGCCATATCTAAAATTTCAGGAGGTGTCTGTAAAAAAATAAGTGCAGGACGAACAGTAAGAATACTGATAATAGTAAGAACAATAGTAGTAATAATGCTTAAAATAGTACAAGCGGCAGCACTTTCACGAATACCTTGATTGTCTTTAGCACCAAAACGTTGTCCAGTACAAATTGATAAACCAGAAGTAAAGCCAATAACGAAACCAATCATAAAAAACATTAGGCAACCACCACAACCAATAGCAGCTAAAGCGCTTACCCCTAAAAAACGACCAACGATTAACGTGTCACTTAATAAATATAATTGCTGGAATACATTACCTAAAATTAAAGGTAATGTAAACATTAAAATTAATTTGGTAGGATTACCAGTAGTTAAATCTTTTACCATAAAATCACCTCGATATGAATATTTAGTATAAAATTTTATTCTAGGTATTTAGTTACGAAAGTACGTAAATTTTCTTGAAAGTAAATCGAAGAAAATTCAAGAGCTTGAGAAGAAGGAGCTAAGCGATTATAATGAAAAATTTTTTCTTTATTTACCATATAATCACAAGGATATGGGATAACATCAATACCTAATTTTTCAAAATTAATGACAGCTCGTTCCATATGAAAAGCAGACGTTACTAATAATGGTTTAGTATATTTTCTAGATTTTAATATATTAGCGCTGAATTGAGCATTTTGAGTAGTATTTAAACTTTTGTTTTCTAATAAAATCATATCTTCGGAGACATTTAATTCTTTTAAAATACGTCTAGCGATATCAGCTTCTTTTCCGCTATCAGCATAAATTTGACCACCAGAAACTAAAATTGGTACATTTAATTTTTTTTGTAGACGAACAGCAGTGAGTAATCTATTTGCAGGAATACTACATAAAGTACCAGTACCATTAACATCAGGTGTATCACTAGTAGCACCACCACCTAAAACGATAATAACATCAGCATTAGGTAAATGAGTAGGTGGCTCATAAGCATCTTCTAGTTGTCCAATGAGGATACTTGCAAAATATGATGTAGAAAATAAATAAAAAATAAAAGTAATAAGAGTGATGATAAATGCTAAGCGTGTTTGTTTACGTTGCATACAGCAATAGGCTATAAAGAAAAATAAAACGAAAAATATTCCAGGAGGCAATATCCAACTAGCACCAAATTTTAAAAATTCAATCATAAAATTCCTTTCTTTTTGTATAAATTGTCACAATTTTTTTTTATATATGATAAAATATTAGTAACTAATATTTTTGGAGGTTTTACTATGATTTTCACAAAACATGAAGTTGTACGCAAAGAACAAGCGAATGGTGGAAAAGGACATGTTATTCTTGAACATTTGCTTACAAAAAATGAATTGAAAGAACAATGTGGTATGTTTGCGCATGTTACTATTGAAGTAAATTGTTCTTTAGGCTATCATGAACATCATGGTGAAGGAGAAGCTTATTATATCACTAAAGGAACTGGTTTATATAGTGACAATGGTAACCTTGTTGAAGTAAAAGCAGGCGATGTAGTCTTTTGCCCTGATGGAGAAGGTCATGGTATAGAAAACACTTCTGATAGTGAAAATTTAGAGTTTACAGCTCTTATTATTAAAACAGCAAAATAAAAATAGGACAGCTGCTAAAAATTTAGCAGCTGTCTTTATTTTAACACAATATTTATTTTCGTACACCAATTTGGTAATAATTTAGATTATGGCTTAAAACAGTTTTTTCTTTATAAATATTACGTCCATCAAAAATATCTTTACCACACATACGAGCAGCAATTTCCATGAAATCTGGACTTTGAAATTCTTTCCACTCAGTGACAATAACTAAAGCATCGACGTCATTTAAAGCATCATATTTATTATTTACATAATTTATAGCTATATCTTTTAGATAAAAAGATTTGGCAAGTTTCATAGCTTGCGGGTCATAAGCATTAATAGTAGCACCATGATGGATTAATTCTTTGATAATAGGGATAGATGGTGCTTCACGCATATCATCTGTACCCGGTTTAAATGCAAGTCCCCAAATAGCAATTTTTTTATTTGTTAAATCATCACCTAAAACATCAGTAATATTATTAACTAATACCATTTTTTGACGATTATTTACAGATTCGACAGAAGTAAGTAAATCAGGCTCATAATTGTATTCTCGACTGGTCTTGATTAGTGCTTTTACGTCTTTAGGGAAACAACTACCACCATAACCACAACCTGGATTTAAAAAGCTATAACCTATTCTAGAATCACTAGCAATACCACAACGAACTTTATTGATATTAGCACCAACACGTTCACTAATATTGGCAATTTCATTAATAAAAGATATTTTGGTAGCGAGCATAGCATTAGCTGCATATTTGGTGAGTTCAGCACTTTTTATATCCATAGTAACAAAAAATTCATTAGAACGAATAAATGGTTCGTATAATTCTTGCATTACTTCAATGGATTTTGGATTTTCTGAGCCAATAACTACTCTATCTGGATGCATGAAATCTTGACAAGCATTACCTTCTTTTAAAAATTCAGGATTAGAAATAACATCAAATTTTAAATTGCTATGACGTTTATCTAATTCTTCTTGGATAATTGCACGTACTTTGTCCCCTGTACCTACAGGAACAGTAGATTTATCAACAATATACATATCGTGAATCATATATTGACCGATTTCTTTAGCGGCACTCATTACATATTGTAAATCAGCGCTACCATCTTCACCCATAGGAGTACCTACGGCAATGAAACAAATATCACTCATAGCTAAAGCGTATTTTATATCAGTAGTAAAACTAAGATTTCCGCGTTCTTTTGCAGAGACCACCATCTGTTCAAGACCCGGTTCATATATAGGGATAATTCCTTTGTTTAGATTTTCAATTTTTTGAGTAGCTACGTCGACACAAATAACATTGTTGCCGGTAGCAGCAAAACAAGTTCCTGTAACTAAGCCAACATAACCTGTTCCTATCATTGCTACTTTCATTAATTACACCTCTATATGCAAATTTATATCACATTTTTATATTATAAATACATTAATATATTTTGTCTTATTTATTTTTAAATATCAAGAAATTATTTACAAATATAAAGATATCATTTTATAATAATACAAACGATAACAAATATTTTAGGTTAATATCTATTATAAGTAAAGGATTGTGAATTATTATGAAAAACTTTTCTTATACAACTATGGGAACATGTTCAAGACAGATAAATTTTAGCCTTGATGAAAATAATAATATTCATAATGTAGAATTTATTGGTGGTTGTAATGGTAATCTTCAAGGAATTAGTAAATTAGTTGAAGGTCAAAATGCTAAAGCTATCATTGAAAAATGTCAAGGTATTCATTGCGGAATGCGACCTACATCTTGCCCAGATCAATTGGCTACAGCATTAACTGAAGCGATGAATAAATAAGTTTAAGCAAAAGCAAGGTGATGAATATGCTTTTTGATGCACATTTGCACACAAAATTTTCTGCAGATTCTAAAATGTTAATTGAAGATGCACGTCGTAGTGCACAAATTCAAAATGTAGGATTGATTATAACTGAGCATTTAGATTATGATTATCCAGGTGAGCGAATATTTGAATTTAATCCTCAAGAATATATTAAAGAATATGAAAAATATCGTGGAGATAATTTATATCTTGGTGTTGAAGTAGGAATGCAAGCACATACGATAGAAAAAAGTAGAAAATTTATCGAAAAAGCGCCGTTTGATCAAATTATATGTTCATTACATTTATTAAATGGACAGGATTTATTTGACAAATCTTGCTATCGACAAGATAAACATATTGTGTATTTAAATTATTTAAAGGCGATGACTGAGTTAATAAAACAACATGATTTTGCTAATGTTTTAGGTCATGTAGATTATATTTGTCGTTATGCAAGCTATGAAAAAACAGATATTATCGTAGAGGAATTTCAAGATGCAATAGATAATCTTTGGCAAACCATTATCAACCAAGGAATTGTTCCAGAGTTAAATACGAGAAGGTTTAATAACCCTAATAATATACCATTATTATTAAAATTATATGAACGTTATTATGAACTTGGTGGAAAATACGTAACAATAGGTTCAGATTCACATAAAGCAGAATCTATTGCATTTGCTTTTAAAGATGCTTATGAATTATTGACTAAATTAAATTTAAAACCAGTCTATTTTGTTAATCGTCAAATGCAAATTAGTAAAATTTGATATAATTGATATAATTTAAAGTGAAAGAAGGGATTTTATGTCATTTAAAAAAGTAATATCTACAGGTCTTTGTATTTCCTTATTATTTACATCGGCAACGCCGGTAATGGCTGGTTCTTTAAATAATACTAATACTGTGCAACCAGCTAGTTATAATTATGGAACTTTAGATTCAACGAATTTGCAATCTAAATTAATGTTAGTTGAACAATCAGTATATGGACAAGAACAAACAGGAGCGTTATTAGAACGTATTAGTCGTTTGGAAACAGATTTTTATGGCAAAACATCAAATCCACAAACAGCTATAAGCGATCGTATAAATACATTATATGCTACAATGTTTGATAATAGTGTTCGTCCATCAGCTATTACACAAATGAATGGTATTGAATGGTTTTTAAGTAGACAAGTATCTATAAAATCAATTACTGATAGATTGACTACATTAGAGGCTCAAATTTATGGGAAACCAATTACAGGTACTTTGCAAAAACGTATGAATGATTTAGCTATGCTGGCATATGGTAATTCTGATGTAAAAGCACCATTAGTATCAACAACCGTTCCAGTGGATACGTTGATAAAAATAAAATTAGTAACACCATTAAATACAGATGTTTCTAAAGTTGGTGATAAAGTAAAATTCCAAGCGGCAGAAGATGTTATTTATAATGGCAAATTAATTATTGCAGCAGGGGCTCCTGGTGAAGGTGTAGTTACTAAAGTAAAAAGTGCTAGAAATTTTGGTCGTAACGGTGAAATAGATGTTAATTTTCAACAAATACAGGCTTTTGATGGCACTATGTTAGAAACTACTCTTGGCGAAAAAGCTAAAAAAGAAATAGAAAATTTAGCAATGGCAGCAGGTGCAAGTCTTGCCGGTATTGCTTTACTTGGTCCAGTAGGTATTGTTGGCGGTATTTTTGTAAATGGTAAAGATATTGATTTACCTGCAGGTACAGAATCTTATATTCAAACAAAAGTAGATACAAACATTTATGCCATTCAAACAACATTAAAAGATAATTTTAAAATAAATACTCCGCCAGTGGCAAATACAGCTGAAACATCATCAGTAGATAATTCCAGTGAAAATGTTACAGAGAATAATTATGAAGGAAATTACACTGAAGAAACTGATGAAAGTTTAAATGAAAATTCACAAGAAAATATCGCTACAGAGACAACAGATACAGGTAGTGATACTTCAAATGATAATAATATTTATGATTATGAATATTAATTAAAAATATTATTAAATTAAATTGATTTAGCATAGTATAGACCAGAAAAATTTCTGGTCTATATTTGTTTAAAGAAAGTGAAGGCATTAATAGTGGATGAAACTAAACTTAGATTTTTATTTGTATTTACAGATTTAATTGCACCACTTATAGTAGGTTATTTGTGTGGTTATTATAAAATAATTTCGCAAGAATTTTGTAATCGACTAATCAAATTAAACATTAGAATTGTAGTATCAATATTATCGTTTTTAAGTTTTTGGACACTGAAAATAAGTGTAGATTTATTATGGTTACCAATTTTTGGCTTTTTAGCTTGTATTGTACCAGGGATAATTGCTAAATATACATTTGCAGATAAGTATAAAAATTTAAATGACCGCGGAGCATATATGATGGCGGCAATGCTTTCGAATATTGGTACATTATCAGGACTATGTGCATTTATTGTTTATGGGATACAAGGCTTTGCATATTTGCAAATTGTAGCTACCTTTCAAACGTTATTTACACTTAGTGTATGTTTCCCTTTGGCTAATTATTATCATAGTAAAGCCAGTCGTTCTAAATCACAAAAACAACAAATAAGTATTTTTAAATTATTATTTAATTTAAATCAAATACCTGTAATTACAATGATAATAGGTTTTATTTTAGCAATACAAAATATACCAACACCTACGGTGGGTTATGATATTTTTAATGCTTTGGTACATATTGGAGCATGGGCGGGACTTTTTCCGGTAGGATATATTATAAGATTTGATAAAGCAAAATATTTTTTAAGAAAAACAAGTGATATTATTATAGTGAAATTTGTAGTTTTGCCTATTTTAATGTATTTTGTGGCTATAAATTTATTTAGTGATACAGTACTAATTGGTAGTATGCTAATTGCTTTTTCAGCACCTACAGCTATTAATGCAGTTTTAGCTTGTAATTTATATAAATTAAATGTAAATATCGCAGTATCTTCTTTTTTATCAACTACAGTGATTTTTTTGTGTATAATTTTTCCTATATATTTTTTCATAATTAAAGATTTATTGATACCATAAATAAAAATAGCTAAAGATGATTAATAAAAATTATCTTTAGCTATTTTTAAAGATAAAATTTTTAGAAAATTAATTTTTATCTTTACATGTACATTGTATACATGATACAATAGAGGTACAGAAAAAATTTTTCGCGGAGGCGATTATTTATGCGTATAGAACATGATTTTTTAGGTGAACTTAATATTCCAGATAATGCTTATTATGGTGTACAAAGTTTAAGAGGTTCTCAAAACTTTAATATTACAGGTCAAAGATTAGACCCAGATTTTATTGTAGCATTAGCTACTGTAAAAAAAGCTGCAGCAATGGCTAATATGAGTACTGAACGTTTGGACAAAAAAATTGGTAATGCTTTAGTTCAAGCAGCAGATGAAATTATTAGTGGTAAACTTCATGATGAATTTATCGTTGACCCTATTCAAGGTGGAGCAGGAACTTCTATTAATATGAATACAAATGAAGTTTTATGTAATCGTGCTTTAGAAATTATTGGTGAAGAAAAAGGCCGTTATGATATTATTTCTCCAAATAATCATGCGAATATGGCACAATCCACAAATGATGCTTTCCCAACAGCTATTAAATTATGTATTATTTTAAAAGCTCGTAAATTAAGAGATGCATTAAATTATTTAATTACAGAATTAGAAAATAAATCTGTAGAATTTAAAGATGTTTTAAAAATGGGTAGAACACATTTACAAGATGCAGTGCCAATTACTTTAGGTCAAGAAATGGCTTCTTATGCTTCTTCTGTAAAACGTGGCTTAAATCGTATTGACCATGCTTTAATTAATTTACATTATATTAATATGGGTGGTACTGCTATTGGTACAGGTTTGAATGCTGAACCAAAATATATTCCAGAAGTAGCAAAAATTTTATCTGAATTAACAAATGAAGAGTTCCATGTAGCTGAAAATTTAATTGATGCTACAAATAATACAGATGGTTTTGCAGATATTTCTTCTGCATTAAAAAATACTGCATTAGTGCTTATTAAAATGGCAAATGATTTCCGTTTAATGGCTTCTGGTCCACGTTGCGGTCTTAATGAATTAAAATTACCAGCACGTCAACCAGGTTCTTCTATCATGCCAGGTAAAATCAATCCTGTTATTGCTGAAGTTTTAGACCAAACTTGTTACCAAGTTATTGGTAATGATGCGGTAGTTAGTCTTGGTGTAGAAAATGGACAGTTTGAATTAAATGTAATGGAACCAGTTATTGCATTTAATATCTTCAATTCCTTAAAATATATGACAAATGCTATCAATACTTTTGTAAATAACTTATTATTAGATTTAAAAGCTAATGAAGAACAATGCGCACATTGGTTAAATAACAGTGTAGGAACAATTACTGCATTATTACCACATATTGGATATGAAAATGCATCTATGATAGCAAAAGAAGCATACCAGACAAATAAACCTGTTCGTGATATCATTTTAGATAAAAAATTATTAACAGTAGAAAAATTAGACATTATTCTTTCTCCAAAAGAAATGACAAAACCGGGTATTGCTGGCGAAGAATTATTAAATAAATAAATTCAAATAATTGCAAAGGGACATAAATAAACATAAATGAACATAAAAATGCACTCTAAATATTATTTTAGAGTGCATTTTTTTATTTATTAATCTCTTGCATTAATTTTGGCAATTCACGAATATCATTAATAGTATAATCAGGATTTTTTACTTTACCAAAGCCATAACTTGCATAAATCATAGGAATATGGGCAATTTTACAAGCTTCAAAATCGCCTTGAATATCACCTACATAGATAGCATCATCAAGAGAAATATTATTTTTTTGCATAAGAAGTTTGATGGTTTCACCTTTATGTAAACCAGTATCACCAAAGCACAAATGGTCAGTAATTTTATCAGTAAAGTTACCATGCTTTAAAACAAGTTCAATATATCCACATTGACAATTACTTACAACATAAAGTTTGTAATTTTGGGCTAATTCATTAATAGTATCAAGAACACCAGTATAAAAAGTACCAGCGTGGTCAATTAAATGACGATCTTCATATTTATAACAAGCATCACAAACTTGTTTTCGTGTAGCTTCATCTAAGTCAGGCAATAAAATTATACCGATTTCATCCATTGTTTTGCCAAATAACTGCTTTAATTGCTCACTAGTAAGATTAGCGTTAATACCTACAGTATCTTTTATGGCATCGTTCCAGCTGTCAGCTACAACACTTGTAGAATCCCATAATGTACCATCAATGTCAAAAATAATATTATTCATAAAAAACCTCCTAATAAGCGAACTATAATCTAGTTCATTTTAAGAAAAAATTCTCATGAAATCAATAAAAAACAAGTATTTTTTTGTAAAAAAATAGAGTAGAAAATTTCTACTCTATAAAAATCTACATAAAATTCATTTTATATATAAGATATAATTTATAATTTATCAGCAATACTATTATAGATAGTATCAAGTTCTTCATCAGTTGGTTGATTAGCAATACGAATCATATCGTGGAATATATCAAGACCTGCTTCTTCAAGGTCTTTTTGTACTAATGCAATACTTTGTCCACCCCAGCCATAAGAACCAAAAGCAACAGCTTTACGTTGGTTCTTTTTAGGTGCTAAACCTTTTAAATAACAAAGAAATGCAGCTACGTTAGGCATCATATTATTATTAAGTGTAGGAGAGCCTACAGCAATATATTTACTATCCAAAAATTCAGTCATGATATCAGAATAATGTTCTGTTTTTAAATCAAAGAATTTTGTAGAAATACCTTTACTTTGGAAGGCTTCAGCAATTGTTTTTGCCATGATTTCAGTAGAATTCCACATACTATCAAAGACAACAATAGCTTTATGTTCATTAGGTTCAAAATTGCTCCATTGATTATAAAGGTCTAATATATCTTTGATATGTTTACGCCAACTAACACCATGACCTGTTAAAATCATATCAAGATCAAGTGATGCCAATGCTTTTAATGCATTTTGTGTTTGGCGTCCGTAAAGCATTAAGATATTGGCATAATATTTTTTAGCTTCGTGCATAAGAATAGCGAAATCTACTTCATCATCAAAACGCTCATTTGTAGCGAGATGTTGACCAAAACCATCATTGGAGAAAAGAATTTTTTCTTCTGGGCAATAAGTAACCATACTATCTGGCCAATGAAGCATTGGTACTGGAGTGAATTTTAAAGTACGCTTACCGATATTTAGACTATCACCTGCTTTAACACCTTGATAAGGATGTTCTCCACAGAATTTTGCAATATTTTTTAGTCCGTTTGGTTGACTTACATAAATAGTTGCATTAGGGCATTTTTGTGCAATAGTATCTAAAGCACCAGAATGGTCTGCCTCTAAATGATTACAAATAATATAATCAATTTTTGCAGGGTCAATTATTGAAGAAATACGACTAAGAATTTCTCTAGTAAATGTTTGTTTAGCAGTATCGATTAAAGTGATTTTTTCATCAATAATTAAATAAGCATTATAAGTACTACCACGACTGGTTTCGTAGCCATGGAAGTTACGAATAGACCAATCTATAGCACCTACCCAATAAATATTATCACGTATTTTAGTAGCTTTCAAAATAGTTTCCTCCTATGAAAAAATTCTTTATTTAAATATAAATTAATATCTCATATATACAATAATTATTATACAATTTCAAAAGTATAATTACAACATATGGAAAAGCTTATTTATAAAGAAATTGAGAAAAATTATCATTAATTGCTTGAGCATATATTTTTTTTACAATAACATCACCATGAAGGCCGTCCATAGCATATTCTGTAGGTAAAATAGGTGGGCTATTTAATGCTTTGGCAGTATCGATATGAGGTTGTGTACGGATAAAATCGTTGACTAAAGATAAATTTTCTTTCCATACATCAGCAGTATTTTCATTGAATACTTTTTTGATATTATTAGGATTTACGGGAGCAAGAGTAAGAAGAATTGGTGTGATATTATGCTTATAGCATTTATCTTGGATAGCTTTTAAATCATTGATAACATCTTGAGCAGGAACGCCAGCACGAAGGCTGTTAGTGCCACCCATGATTAATAGATATTGTGGATGAAAAGGAAGGACATCTTTGTCAAATCTATTGAGTAATGTTTGACTAGTATCACCACTACAAGATAAATTTATTGTAGGAAAATCAAGATAATAAGCATAACTATATTCCCAATCAGCTGGGCCGAATGATAAATGACCACCGCCGTGACTAATACTATCGCCAAAGATAGCTATTTTCCAATCGTCTTGTGGATCATTACGGTAAACTTGAGCATCACAATAAACGCCAACAGGATTACCATCATCATCTAAACCACGAACGCGCCAATAATAAGTACCAATACGAGGATTTGGATCGTAAAACTCTTGAGTATTAATTATTTTAGAAAAAATACGATGCTTAGAAGGTTCGATACCATTAGGATTTTCAGGAAGTTTGTCCGTAACTTCTATTTCAAATTGTGTAGCATGAATATTAGGGATAAAAGCATATACAGGATATAAAAGTGTAGTACCTTGTTTTTCATTATAACTAATACGAGGAATTGGTGAATTTAAATTGGTAGGTTCATTAGTGGCATATAACTCTTCCAAATTAGAAAATTTAGAGGCAGGATTACCATCAAAATCCATAGCACGAACACGCCAATATAGAGGTTTATTATTGGTTAAATATTCAGGAGCTATGCTGGATAAATCTAATTGATAAGCATTGGCAAAAATACTAGCTGTATAATATAAATGTTTATTAGATAATGTTTTATTATCTAAATTATAAGGAATGCTATCAAATATTTCTAATTCATAATAAACAGCATTTAAATCTTTTTCCCAAGATAGTAATGGTGCATTAGAGCTAGGTGAAGTTTGTGGATAATGTGAAGTAATAATGAGACTAGGATTATTTTTAGGATTTGTAGTGCTTTCACTGGAGCTATTTACATTATTTGAAGGTGCATTGCAATCCACATGCTCAATAGATAATTGCCAATTTAGAGTAAATAATAATAAAATGATAAATAAAATTTTTTTCTTCATAATAAATAAAAGTCCTTTATATTAGATTTTAATTTAATTATATAGCATAAATAGAGAAAAATACTAATAGAATATGAAATAATATAAATTATAAACTTAAAAATTTAATATTAGGCAAGAAAAATTTTAAAAAATATAAATGTTTTTTTAGAAAGACTAGATTTTTTGGTACTTTTTGTGTTAAAATATATATCGCGTCTAGCTATTGAATATGTGATATTTAATCTAGCCATCTTGCAAATTGTTTTATAACATGATAAACTATTTTGGTACATTATAATGATGAAAGGGTGAATTTCTTGCCAAACATTAAATCTTCTATTCTCAGCGTAAAAACAGATGCTATGCGTCGTGCAAAAAATGTTTCTGCTAAATCTGCTATAAAAACTGCTTCTCGTAAAGTTCTTGATGCCGTTGCTGCTGGCAATGCTGAAGAAGCAAAAGCATTACTTGTAATCGCATGCAAAAAAATAGACCAGGCTGCTGCTAACAGATTATTCCATAAAAATTGCGCAGCTCGCCGTAAATCTCGTTTAGCTCGCCGAGTAAACAGCTTAAGCAAATAATTTGCTAACTAAAGTAAGGACTGATTTCTAAAAAGAAAGCAGTCCTTTTTCGTTTTATTAACGACAAAACTTAATAAGAATATTTTCAATTAGAGCAGGCTCATTAGAGCCTGTTTTTAATTTATAATCCGCTTCAGCTAAATCAGATATCATTTGCTCAATGCTAGTTAAACTAAAATGTTGGGCTTGTTTGATTATTTTTTCAGTTATAAATGGATGTAGTTTTAACGTCGTAGCGATTTGTTTTACGGATTGACGTTCTTGAAGATAAATTTTAACATGCCATAACTGGTCAACTTGGCGGACAAGAAATTTTAATAAACGTAGTGGGTGAACACCTGATTGTTGTTGTGTAATGAATAATTCTAAGGCCAAAGCTATATTTTTATCGCCGATTGCTTCCCATAAACGAAAGGTAGAAATTTCAGGAATACTGGCAAAGTTGTCTTCGAGAAATTTTCGAGAAATAATAAATTGTGTCTGTGTTGGCGATTTTGATGAGTTAGGATATAAAGTTAATTTTTGTAATTCTTGGTCTAAAAAGCCGAGAGAAATTTTATCCATAGATTTTATTGCTTCTAAAAAATACGCATAGGCTTCACGGTCAAAACGTAAATTCAATTCACGTAAACGAGTATTTAACCATTCGCCAATATTCCAATGGGCAATAGGTTCACATTCAACAACAACCCCTAATTTATCAATAGTTTTTATAAGTTTACGGCGTTTATCGATTTTTCCTTGAGTATATTGAAGAATTAAAATACTATATTCAGGAATAGTAGGTAAGTATTCAAGAAAATATTGTTCATCTTCTTTATCTTTAGTGGATAACTTATCTTGAAAAATTTTTAAATCTTTACAGATAATAATATTGCGTTCACTAAAAAATGGAGAACTATCTAAGCTTTCTGTAATATCACGAATATTTGCAGTGGCATTAAAATAGTGTAATGATTCTGGGTCATTGTTAGGATTAATTATAGCTAATAAAGTTTTTAAATATTTTTCAGCAAGATAAAGTTCTTCGCCCATAATTAAATAAATATGTTTTATTTGTTTTTGTTTGAGTTGATTAATTGCATCAGAGTATTTCATAAAAAATCCTTTCACTAGAAATTCTAAATTATAAGCATATTGAAAGTTAATCTTAAACGTTAGTTTATATATGTTTGATAATGGAATTTATAGCCATCAGTATAAATAATAATAGCTCCTTGTTTATCGGTCCGTAAAATTTTAGTAGATAATGATGAAAGTTTATCGAGGGTTTCTTGATTAGGATGACCAAACCGATTATATTTACCTACAGAAATAATAGCGACTTGTGGCTGAACAGCTTGTAAAAATTCTAAAGATGATGATGTTTTTGAGCCATGATGAGCTACTTTTAAAATAGTAGATTTTAAAGGAGCATTTTCAGCTAATAATTTAGATTCACTAACCATAGGTAAATCTCCTGTAAATAATGCTGAAAAATTATGATATGTTAATTTTAGTACATTTGAAGATTCATTACTAGATTGTGAATTAGTAAGATTATCTTGAAGAAATGTAAAATTAATATTATCTATAGTAAAAGTCATATTTTGTTTGGCGACAATAGCTTTAATCATTATAGGATTATCTGGGGCAAGATGTAGAGCTTTAGCATATAAATCTTTACCTTCATTGGCGATAATCAAATGATTTACAGGAATTTGTTGTAAAATGCTACCAGCACCACCGCTATGGTCTTTATCTAAATGGCTAAGAATTAGATAATCAAGTTTAATAATACCATAATGACGAAGATATGGTAAATCTACATAAGAACCGATATCAAAATCAGAATTAATACTGCCTCCGGTATCAATTAAAATGCTATGATGTTTTGGTGTGATGATAAGGCAAGCATCACCTTGTCCAACGTCAATAAAATGAATTTGTAAGGAGGTATGTTGTTGATAAATATAATAGCTAAAACCACCAAATAAACAAATCATGACGATAGATAAAAATACATAGTGTTTTAAATGTTTTATGATATAAAAGTATAATTTTGATAAATTCGAGCGTAAAGAAGTATTCATAAAACAAAATAAAGAACAATAATAACTAAAAGTAAATAATTTATTAAGTGTAGGCAAATAAACTTTAGCAAAGGGTAAATGAGAGAGCATAAGCGTAAGGTCATTACATAAATTTAAAGTCAAACTAGCGACAATAAATAAAATTTCTTGAGTAAAAGGTAAAATACAGCCAATTAAAGTAGCAACTAAACTAATAATGATAATAAATTCTAAAGGTGGAATAATAATTAAATTAGCAAGTAGTGAACTAAATGATAAGCTATTAAAATACCAAGCAACAATCGGTAAAGAAAAAACTTGAGCACTAATTGTTAAAGCAAGATTATCAATAATGAATATAGGTAATTTAGTTGATTTTTCAAGATAATTTTTTAATAATGGTAAAAGGTAAACGAGTCCAGCAGTAGCACTGAAAGAAAGTTGAAAGCTAATATTAAATAATAAAAGTGGGTCAATAAGCAATAAAAATAATGTGGTGATACTTAGTAAATGACAAGCAGTGGCATTTCGCCGTAAATATAGAGCAATAATAGGAAGTATCCCCATGATACTTGCACGTAAAATTGGTGCACTAGCTCCGCATAAAATGCTATATAAAGCAATAATAATAATAAGTAAAATAATATTAAATAAACGTGGTAAATGAAATAATTTACCTAAAGATAATAAAAAAGCAGAAAGTAGACTAATATGTGAACCAGATACGGAGAGAATATGAATAATACCTGTAGTAGAATAAGCATCTAATAAATCTTTATCAATATTATTGTAGCCACCAAAGAGCATAGCAAATAACATATGTGCATCATTATTAGACATTACTTTTTGTAAAGAAGTTAATACATATTGATGAAAAGTGGCAAGAGTACGATTGAAATTAAAAGAAGTATCTAACTTTAAAAGTTTAAAATCATGTTTACCGATACTTAAATTGGCATAGATTCCTTGTTCTTTCGCAGAAAGCTCATGATTTATTAAGCCGGGATTATGATAATCTTGAATTAAGCGAAGTTTACCAGAACATTGAATATTAGCACCTATTATTTGAGGTGAGATAAAAGAAATATCCGTTACTTGTTGATAGAGATAAATTTTACCAGTAGTAGGGATAAGATTTTTATCTTGAATAATTTTTTGACTATCAATAATATAAGTAAGATGATAAATACCTGCATTATCTTGGCGTATGTTAGGTAAAGTACAAATTTTACCAATAACTTGAAGTTCTTGATTATCATAGTGGCTGATATTATTCTGAGGCAAATTTAAAGAAAAACTAGAGTTTAAAAAGCCAAGAAAAAAGAATAAGCTAAAATAACTAATAAAAGTGAAATGATATTTACGTAAAGTAAAAAATAAAGCAAAAAATAAATTTACTATAATTAATAAAAAAAGGTATTTATATGACAAGGAAAAATAAGTTGTCATATAAATACCTAAGGCGTAAGTAAAAATAGTTGCATTAAGAAATAATAATGGTGATTGACCATATGAAATTTTAAACATAATATTGCCTACCTTTTAACTTTACTAAAAATTAAAATTAATACCATTAAATTGAGATTTTATCTTGAAGTTTATTAAATTTTGCCTCACCAATTCCCTTGACATTTTTGAGGTCTTCGATAGATTGAAAATTACCATGTTCTTGACGATAATTAAGAATTTTTTCGGCAGTAGCCGGGCCAACACCAGGTAAGGTGTCTAATTCTTCTTTGGTGGCAGTATTAATATTAACTAAATCATTGGATTTATCATTAGGTGAATTACTAGAATTATTTGTTGAAGATGTTGTGTTGGCAGAATTTTTGATAGTAGGAACTTGGATATGAGTACCATCGGATAATTTTTGTGCTAAGTTAATGGCATTTTTATCAGCAAGTGGTGTGAAATTTCCACAAGCAGTGATAGCATCACTTACTCTAGCGTTACTATCGATTTGAATTAATCCAGGTTTATTTACTTCGCCTGAGACATATACCGTAATCATAGAATTCGGAGTATTATCGGTGAGTTCCTCTTCGTTATCAATGATATCAATATCTTGATTATTAAGACGATAATAAGTTATTCCAGCACTAAATAAAGCGATAACCAGTAACACAAGTAAAGATTTTTTATACATAGGCATGAAAATCATTCTTTCTTCATAATATATTAAATATAATAAGTGAAAAAATTATTTTTTATTAGAAATATTAAAATCTGTACATTTTTGTATTAAATCTAGAGTAGCAAAATCTTTGATTTTTATATCATTTAGTGTAGTTAAAGCATTTACATAATCTTGATTTAAATATAGTAAGTAACCAAGATTAGCTAAAATCAAATCATTTTCATCATCTAAAAGTAATGCTTGACGTAATAAATAAATCGCAGAATTTAAATCATTGTGTATGCGAAATATATTAGCAATATAATTAAATAACCATAATTTTTTAGTATAAGCTAAAACTTGAGTCATAATACATTCACTGATTTTTGGTGCGTTATTCGCTAATAAAATGTTGATATCTTCATCAGAGGCATGTTGTAAATCCCAAATGTGATTGATAGTTTGTTGTAATGGTGAATTTGGCATAATAGCTCCTTGTGATTTTTCTGTTGTAATTGATGTATTAGTTGATGAATTTGATGAACCGTTGAGTTTATCTGATGAATGTTCTACTGAAAAATTAGTAGCTTTTTGTTGTTTTAATAAATAACGACGTTTTTTTTGATAATCATTGATACTAGGACAACGGCGAAGTAATTTATCAGTTTTAAAGATTTTTTTTAGATGTTCAATGATTTTGTCTAAATTTTTATAGTCTTGTTCAGTAGATAATACGATATTTAATTTAAAGAGAGTGTCGATAGTATTTAGAGCGTCTTCTTTTTTGCCTAAATTTAAATAAATTTGAGCAGATAATAAGAAACTTCGACAATCTTTAGGGTTTTGTTTAGAAAATTTTTGAATCCAATTAAAAGCACGTTGATAATCTTGCATTAAAAAATAAACATCAGCAAGTTCATAAATAATATCTTGAGTAATTAAATTACGTTTATTTTCAAATAGATGTTGAATATATGATAAAACTTCTTCGTAGGCTTTTTTGTGTTTTAAATTTTTAATATCTGCTAATATGGCGTTTAATAGATTTTCGTTATTATTGGTAGAGTCACTTGGTGAAATGGTTTTAGTTGATGGAGTGCTTGTTTTATAAGCATTAGTATTTTGTTCATTAGTGGAACTTGTAGTGGTTAAATCACGAATCATATCTTGAAACACTGCATAATTCATATTATTTGATGATTTAGAAAGTTTTATAGCAGATTGAGACCATTTTATTTGAGCTTTAGAATGCATATTATTCATCTCCTTTGCTAAGTAGTTGAGTTAAATGAATTATTATCAGATACATTGGGGATAATATTTGCTTGACTAGCTAAGACTAATCCACTAACCATTGTAGCACCATGGTTTTTTAATACAATAGCACAATTTTTTAGGGTGCTACCGGTAGTAAAAATATCGTCAATTAATAGACACTTACGATTTTTTACAGATTGATTAGGTTTTAAAGCAAATGCATTGGACACATTAGCTTTACGTTCATTTCGATGTAATTGATATTGCGATTGAGTTTTACGTGTTCTTTCTAAAATATCGCAATAATTGAAATGATGTTTATTGATCCAGTAGGAAAAAATTTTTTCAACTTGATTAAATCCACGTTGTTTTAATTTATGAGCATGTAGAGGTACAGGAATAATCATATCATAATTACTAAAATCCCAATCTTGATCTAAAATATCAAATAGAGGATTAAAATAAGCTAAAGTTGATAGATTATTGCGATATTTTAATTCATGAATTAAACTTTTTAGCCCCTGCTCATATTTGCCAATAGCTATAACTGGTGATATATATTGACGAACCTCATTATCATAGGCGAGATTTTCACTACGTATGATTTTTTGTAAACAAGATGAGCACCACTGTCCTTGTTGCTCGACATAGGCATGGCAAGAAGGACAGTGAGCTGGAAAGAAAAATTGCATTAAAGCAGTATATATATCATTTAACAAATAAAAGAACTCTTTTCTATTAATAAATTAATTAAATTAATTTTTGTGCTAAACGTTCGGCTAAAAGTGTATTTCTTTTTTGAGTACGATTACTTTGTACAGCTGTAGTTAATGCTTTTTTCGAGCCGATAATGATAACTTTTTCTTTGGCACGGGTAATTGCTGTATATAATAAATTTCGTTGAAGCATTATATAATGGCTGGTAGAAAGTGGAATAATGACGATTTTGTATTCACTACCTTGACTTTTATGCACACTAGAAGCATAAGCTAAGGTTAATTCATTAAGTTCGTTTTTCTCATAGGTAACAATGTGGTCAAGAAAATCAACATTGACTTTTTCGTTACCAATAGCTGAGATAAAACCAATATCACCATTAAATACATTTTTTTGATAATTATTACGAATGTGCATAACTTTATCGCCTACACGAAAAATTTGTGAACCAGATTTTATTTCATGTTGTTCTTTTTTAGGGTTTAAAGTGGATTGAAGTAATGTATTTAGATTTTCTACACCACAAGCAAAGCGGTGCATTGGTGATAAAATTTGGACATCACGTAAAATATCAAAACCTTCATTTGGTAATTTATTTGTACATAAATCAAGAATTTTTTGGGTAATAAGATTATCATCATCAATCTCATAGAATTCAAAATCAGAATAATGATGATTAATATCAGGTAATCTACCAGCATTTATAGTATGAGCATTTTGGATAATCATACTAGTATGAGCTTGGCGAAATATTTCATTTAAGCGAATAGAAGGAATAATTTCTGAACGAATAATATCTTTTAAAACACTACCAGGGCCTACCGCTGGTAATTGGTCAGTATCACCAACTAAAACAAGGCGACAACCATCAGGCACGGCATTAAGAAAATGATACATCAAAACAATATCTACCATAGAGACTTCATCTAAAATAATAACATCAGCATCAAGTTGGTCATCAATATCTTTTGTAAAACCTAATTGTGGAGATTTATCATCATTTAAATTATTAGCTTCTAATAAGCGATGAATAGTTACGGCTTTTTGCTTAGTAGTTTCACTAAGGCGTTTAGCAGCACGACCAGTAGGAGCAGCTAATTTGATATTTAATCCTTGAGCTTTTAAAATGGATAAAATACCCTTAACTACAGTGGTTTTACCAGTACCTGGGCCACCTGTTAATACAAATACACCATGGCGAAGACTAGCGATGATAGCTTCTTTTTGTTTATCTGCTAAATAAATTTGGTTGTCTTTTTCCCATACTTTTATTAATAAATTAGTATTTTCATCAGATAAAGGTTCACTATTTTTTTGCAAATCAATTAAACGTTTAGCAACTTTTTTCTCAGCAGTGTATAAATATGGCGGATAAATAAGTGTTTGTCCAGCTAAAGTTTCTGTATTTAGTGAATTGTCATGGATACGTTCTTGTAAAACATTAAAAATATGAGAATTATCTAATTGTAAAACCTTGGCTGTTTTATTTACAAGGGTAGTATCAGGAACACAACAATGACCATTATTACATAATAAAGTTAAAGTATAATCAATGCCGGAAATAATACGTTGTTTATCATCTTTTTGAATACCTAAATTAAAAGCTAATTTGTCTGCTGTTAAAAAACCAATACCTTCAATTTCTTGGGATAAGCGATAAATATCTTTTTCCATGACATCAATGGCAAATGAACCGTATTTGGCAAAAATTTTACCAGCATAGGTACTAGAAAGACCGTGATTTTCTAGCCAAAGCATAATTTCACTTAATTCACTTTGTTCAAGATAAGAGGCAGAGATTTTATCTGCTGTTTTTTGTCCAATTCCGGAAATTTTGAGTAATTCTTTTGGTGTTTTTTCGATTACTTCTAATGTTTTTTCGCCAAATTCGGCAACAATACGTTTAGCCATAGCTGGGCCAATGCCTGCAATGACTCCAGAGGCTAAGAATTTTTCAATACCAGATACTTCAGTAGGAGCAATAGCCTTACATATAGTTGCTTTAAATTGTTGACCAAATTTGGGGTGCTTTACCCAATCACCTTCAAGCTCTAAAAGTTGTCCGATAAGAGGAGCCGGTGCATTTAAAGTAACTGTTATTTGTGTAGAAAGTTTTTCAGGTGATAATTTCAAAACAGTAAATGAATTATCAGCACTGTTAAAAATAATAGTAGATACTGTTCCACATATTTTTTCCATATGTTAAACCCTTCTATATAAATTAAATAAGTTAAAAATTTATATTAATATTAATTTTTGCGAGCAAGTTCGTCAGTAAGTTGTTCCCATTTTAAATACTGTTCTTCTAAGTCTTGCTCTTTTTGAGCATAAGCGGTAGCTATTTCATGACTTTTTTGTGGGTCAGCTTGTAAAGTTGGGTCATTCATTTGAAATTCTAGACCTTTTAATTCAGCTTCAAACATAGCGATAGTAGCTTCGCAACGTTGAACCATCATAGTAAGTTTTTCATTGCTCAAAGCGGACGCAACTTGAGTATTTTTAGGCTTTGTGGTTTCTTTAGTAGTCTGTTTAGTATTTGGGCTATTTTTAGTATTTTTTGGTTTTGTATCATTTTGACTAGCTAAAGATTCAGCTTCTTTTTGCATTTCCAATTTTTTTTCACGATAATAGCTATAATTACCATTATACTCTGTTAAATGACCATTTTCTAATTCACAAGTAAAGTTTGTGACTTTATCTAAGAAATAGCGGTCATGGGAAACAACAATAAATGTTCCAGGAAATGCCATCATAGCTTCTTCAATAGCTTCTTTAGCAGGAATATCTAAATGGTTGGTAGGTTCGTCCATTACTAAGAAATTTGCTCCTGTTAAAATAAGTTTTAATAAAGCAAGACGAGATTTTTCCCCACCAGATAAATCACTGACTAATTTATAAATATCATCGCCTTTGAATAAGAATGCTCCTAAACAATGACGAGCTTGTTCATCATTTAAACCGAAAGAAGATAAAATTTCATCAAAAACAGTATTGCTAGGTGTAAGACCTTCGTGTTGCTGAGAGTAATAACCGATTTTTACACGACTGCCAATTTTAATATTACCTGTTGGCGATTGTAATTCACCGAGCATTAATTTTAATAAAGTAGTTTTACCAGCACCATTTGGCCCAACAATAGCAACGCCATCACCTTTACGAACAAGTAAAGATAAATGTTCAAAAATGGTATGATTACCAAAATTTACAGAAACATCTTCAAGTTCAGCAACACGTTGGGCACATTCTTCTGGTTTGTGGAACATAAAAAAGCTAAAGTTTGTTTTTTCAGGTGGTAAAATAATACGCTCTAAACGTTGGAGTTGTTTTTCACGACCACGAGCCTGTTTGGCTTTGACACCTGCTTTATAACGGCGAATATATTCTTGTGTTTCACGAATATGTTCTTGTTGTTTATTATAAGCAGATTCTAATGCGGCACGACGTTCAGCTTTTACGTGCATAGCAGTAGAATAATTACCATCATAAAGGGTAGTAGTTTTATTTTCTAAATCAAGAATTTTAGTTGCGACTTTATCTAAGAAGAAACGGTCATGTGAGATTAAAAGAACTCCACCTTTATAATTACTTAAAAAGCCTTCAAGCCATTCAATCATTTCAATATCTAAGTGGTTAGTTGGTTCGTCTAAAAATAAAAAATCTGGTTCACGAAGAAGAGCTTTGGCAAGACAGATACGTGTACGTTGACCACCTGAAAATAATGTAGGATTTTTGCCAAAATCATCATCAGTAAAACCAAGACCAAAAGCTACACGGCGAAGACGACTTTCATAATCATAGCCGCCTAATTGTTCAAATTTATCAGAGATACGACTATAATCTTTCATTAAAGTTTCTAATATTGTTTCGTCAGTAGTTGATTCAATTTGCTTTTCTAAAGTTGTTTTTTGTTGTCCTAAATTGATAATATCGGTAAAGGCAGAAAGTAATTCATCATATAAAGTATCTTTGGCAAAATCAGCTTGTTGTTGCATATATCCAATAGTGTCAACAGAGTCAATACTGATATGTCCAGAGTCATATTCTTCGATACCAAGTAAACATTTCATTAACGTAGATTTACCAGCACCATTAGCACCAATAAAACCAATTTTATCTCCTCTGGCTACATCAAAAGTAACATTATGAAATAATTCTTCTATACCAAAAGATTTTCCTAGCTCTTGTATACGTAAAATGCCCAAAAAAACACTTCCTTTGATTTATTTAATTTGTTATTTAAAATATGAATTTACTATATTAATTTTGTACATATAAATCAAATCTTGCTACCCTATAAATAAAATTATTAGATGTAGCAAGATTGAAGATTTTAATGTTAAATTGTAGATAAAGATTATCTAAAAGTTAGTGCTGTTTTTGATAATCTAGCCCAATATTTACGGTAGCTTGACCGGTACTTCCTCCAGACATAATAGTGCAATTAAATGGCATACCATAAAAGCAATTAAGTTCATTTTCATTAGCAGTGATAGTAGTCTGTTCACGAGAAGAAGTATTGCCTGTTTCTACACTTGATATTTTAAAGCCTTTGCGTTTTAAAATATCAGCAACTTCAGCACCAGCACCATTGATGCCACTAGAATTAATTACTAATACTGTAATATCTTCATTTTTAGCAGGTGTTTTGTTTTCATCAGTATTGCCCATTTTTAAACCTTTAGGTAAAGATTTAGTATAGGATTCAATAGTGCTTTTAGTATTTTTTTCATCTTCAGCCGTTAACTCTATGCCCATGTTTTGAGCGATTAATTTACGTGTTTTGGCGATATCTGGTAGCCAATAGCTAACATCTTTAATATATGCTGGCTGACCTGGAATCATTTCTGATTGTAGACCATTTTTTTGGATAGTAGGTAAATCTGATACTAAATTAATCATTTCATTAATTGGCATATCAGTTTGAATTGCAGATGAGATATTATTTACAATATCAGGCAATTTTGGTAATACAGATGGTGAAATGATTTGTGCTAAAAAAGCTTGCATAAATTTTTGTTGACGATTAATACGACCGATATCTCCTTCGCCATCACGATAACGAACATATTGGATAGCAGTTTTACCATTTAAATGTTGTTTACCTGGTTGTAGATCAATAACTAAACCACCATCATCGTCCCAAGGGTCTTCATAATACATACGTTTTTCAACATCAATATCTACACCGCCGACAGCGTCGATTATTTTTTCAAAAGCTTGGATATCGATTAATACATAATAATTAATAGGCACATTGAGGAAAGATTCTACTGTTTTTTTGGTGAGTTCATGACCACCATAAGCGTAAGCATGATTGATTTTATCATAATCATTTTTCTCAATATGCACGCGAGTATCTCGAGGTAAAGAAAGCAAAGAGGCTTTTTGCTCATTAGGGTTATAAGTTAAAACCATTAAAGTATCACTACGTCCAATATCATCAGCGCGTCTATCTACGCCCATAAGCATAATATTAAAGGAATGACCTTGTTTTGTAGCAAATGAATTATCATTATCTGATGAATCATTATCACTAGCAAAAACAAAACCCATAATAATACATAAAATAATTATAATTAGAGCAATTAAACGATTGTAATTTCTTTTTTGGCGATAAACGCGAACAGGTTTTTTGTGTGGTGGAGTAGGATTAAGTGTAGCCTGCTGTTTTTCTCTCCACTCTTTACTTACCCAATTTGGAGTGGATAAGGTATCTATATATTTATCATCTTGTTGGTTGTTATTATTGTAGGTATTGGATTTGTTTTGAGTATTATCATCGTTTTTGTTTTCCAAAATAAAAACTCCTATAAATTATAGTAAAAATATAAAATCTATTAACTAGGTTAGTATATCAAATCTAAAAAATCATTTCAATTTATCTTGAAACAAATATTTATAATGCTCATGTATATTTATACAGGTAAATGGGGAATGTTTTTTATAATTTTACAATAAAAATATAAAAAATTGCTTGATTTTTGTTGCATAAAACCTTATACTAAAAGGAGCAAACAGCTTTTTTGTTCTGACGTGATAAATAATACACTTACGGATAAAACGGCTTGGCTTAATTGAACTTTTTAAGGAGTTTTACAAATGGATTTTCAAGACAAAACACTAGTATGTAAAGATTGTGGTAAGGATTTTATTTTTAGTGCAGGCGAACAAGCTTTTTATGCAGAAAAAGGCTTTGAAAATGAACCAGCACGTTGCCATGAATGCCGTGATAAAAGACGTCGTGAACGTGAAGGCGGAAAAGAACAACGTCAGATGTATACTGTAGAATGTGCAGAATGCGGTAAAGAAACACAAGTTCCTTTTGAACCAAAAGGAGATCGTCCTGTTTACTGCCGTGATTGCTTCAACGCAAAACGCAATAAATAATAATTTTAAACCGGCAAAGGCTCGGATTCATCCGAGCCTTTTTAAGGTTAAAAATTCTTTAGTTTAGTTAAAGAGTTTTTAATTTATATCAGGAAGGGATGTTACATAATGAGTAAAAAAATAGTTATGCTATGTGCTATTTGCATGTTAGCAGTAAGTGCAATTTTTGCAGGTTGTGGTCAAGATGCAGATAAAAAAGCAGCAAGTGATGAAAAAGTTTTACATGTAGGAACAACAGCAGATTTTGCACCATTTGAATTCCAAGATGAAAATGGTAGCACAGAATATCAAGGTTTTGATATGGACATAATCAGAGCTGTAGCTAAAGAAATGGGATACAAAGCAGATATCCAAAATCTTAATTTTGATGGTTTAATCCCAGCTATGGAATCTGGCAATATTGATGTTATTGCTGCTGGTATGAGTATTAACGAAGAACGTAAAGCTCAAGTTGATTTTACTGATCCATACTATAAATCCGGTCTTACTATTATTGTTAAAAAAGATAATAACGATATAAAAGGATTTTCTGATTTAAAAGGCAAAAAAATTGCAGTACAAATTGGTACTACAGGTATGATTGAAGCACAAAAAATTGAAGGTGCTGAAGTAAAAGCATTAAATAGCTCTTCTGATACATTCATGGAATTAAAAGCTGGTAATGTTGATGCTGTAATTAATGATCGTCCAGTTAATGATTATTATTTAGTAGAATCTAAATCTGAAGATTTAAAACGTCTTGATGATAGCTTAACATCTGAAGAATACGGTTTTGCAATGAAAAAAGGTAATACTGAATTAGCTGAAAAAATTAATGCTGCTTTGAAAACAATCAAAGAAAACGGCGAATATGATAAAATCTATGAAAAATGGTTTGGTACAAAACCTGCTAAATAATAGATTTATTATTTGAGGTGTGAGCAAAAAAGGGCACTGGGATTCATTCAGTGCTCTTTTTCTATTAATTCCAACTTAGATAAAATAGGAACTATAAAGGATAAGGAGGTTTTACGTTGGATTTTAAATTTGATATTATAGTGAATGCTTTACCTTTATTATTAGAAGGTGCAGTTTTTACTGTACAAATCACAGCGTTAAGTGTAGCGATTGGTATTGTAATTGGTTTGTTTGTTGGCATAGGTAGAATAAGTAAAATAAAACCAATAAAATGGTTAGCAGCTATTTATGTAGATTTTTTACGTGGTACGCCATTATTAGTTCAAATCTTTTTGATCTATTTTGCTTTACCAGTAATTACTGGTATAAAAATGGATCCATTTGTAGCAGCTACAGCTGCATGTAGTATTAATAGCGGTGCGTACGTTGCTGAGATTTTCAGAGCAGGTATACAATCTATTGATAATGGTCAAATGGAAGCAGGTCGTTCTTTGGGATTAACATGGTTCCAGACAATGCGTTATATTATTATCCCGCAAGCTTTTAAACGTGTAATACCACCATTAGGTAATGAATTTATTGCCTTATTAAAAGATTCTTCATTAGTATCTGTTATTGGTTTTGAAGAATTAACACGTCGCGGTCAATTAGTAATCGCTAGAACATATGCTTCTTTAGAAATTTGGTTCTGTGTTGCTATAATTTATTTAGTAATGACATTATCTATTTCTCGTTTTGTAGCATATTTAGAACGGAGGTACCAAGTTGATGATAGAAATTAAAAATTTACACAAATCTTATGGAAATGTTGAAGTTTTAAAAGGCGTAGATGTTTCTATTGAAGAAAAAGAAGTAGTAGTAATTATAGGGCCAAGTGGTTCTGGTAAATCTACATTACTTCGTTGTATGAATTATTTAGAAGAACCTACAAGTGGTGATATCACTGTAGATAATATGAAACTTGATAAACATGCAGATATCAATAAAATTCGCGAAAATATTGGTATGGTTTTTCAGCGTTTTAATTTATTTCCACATATGACAGTTTTGGAAAATATTATATTAGCACCAACTAAAGTTTTAGGCGTTTCTCGTAATGAAGCAATCGAAACTGCAATGGATTTGTTACAAAAAGTTGGCTTAAAAGAAAAAGCAAAATCTTATCCAAATCAATTATCTGGTGGACAACAACAACGTGTAGCTATTGCAAGAGCTTTAGCTATGAAGCCAAAAGTTATGCTATTTGATGAACCAACATCTGCTTTAGACCCAGAAATGGTAACCGAAGTATTAGATGTTATGAAAAATTTGGCAAAACAAGGTATGACAATGGTAGTTGTTACTCATGAAATGGGTTTTGCTAAAGAAGTGGGCGACAGAGTATTATTTGTTGATGAAGGTCGTATTATTGAAGAGGGGTCACCAAAAGATATTTTTGAAAATCCTCAACAAGAACGTACAAAATTGTTCTTGTCTAAAATCCTTTAATTTTTCAATTAAATATTTAAATATTTAATTGACGGTAACAAACACTTATGATATAATTTATTATTACCGAACGTGTGATTATTTGTCGCATATTTTAATAATAAGTAATGTCAAGCTTGTTATTAAAAGATTGGCATATACCATAGGATTTTTATTTTTATAAAAAGGGATATGTCATAGGTAACTATCCTTGATTATTGTTATAGATGTTTCTATAACTTTATATATTTTATTGGCGTGGATAAGTATACAAGGGAATATCTTTGGCAATTATAAAGCAAGGTCTTTAAATAAAAAAAGTGCCTTGCCTTTTTAACGTTTAGTAAAGTTTACTTTTAAATTATACTAAAAGATATCTTGCGTAAATTTTTTTATCCATATTGTTTAAATTAGTTTCAATTCGGTTTGAGGGGTGAAGATTTTAATGTTCAATCCTGTCTCAGTTGGTAAACGGACCAGGTATAGTTATGCCAAAATCAAAGAGGTTATGGATATGCCTCATCTTCTGGATATCCAGAGAAATTCTTATGATTGGTTTATGAAGGAAGGATTACAGGAGATTTTCCATGATATTTCTCCTATTCAGGGGTTTACAGGAAATCTCGTGTTATCATTTGAAGGTTTTTCATTAGGAAAGCCAAAATATGATATTGATGAATGTAAGGAACGTGATGCTACGTATTCTGCTCCTTTACGTGTCAATGTACGCCTGGTTAATAATGATACTGGCGAAGTAAAGGAACAGGAAGTTTTCATGGGTGATTTCCCACTCATGACAGAAACAGGTACATTTATCATCAATGGTGCAGAACGTGTTATCGTAAGTCAGCTCGTTCGTTCTCCTGGTGCTTATTATGGCGAAAACATTGATCCTACAGGTAAAAGATTATATAATGCCACAGTTATTCCAAATCGTGGTGCATGGATAGAGTTTGAAACAGATTTAAATGATGTTATTTCTGTTCGTCTAG
Organism: uncultured Megamonas sp.; assembly: GCA_963558795.1. Taxonomy (GTDB): domain Bacteria; phylum Bacillota; class Negativicutes; order Selenomonadales; family Selenomonadaceae; genus Megamonas. Next base: position 55,872 of record CAUWIH010000005.1, read on the forward strand.
ATCGTAATCGTAAGTTGCCAGCTACAGTGTTAATTCGTGCATTAGGTTATGGTACAAATGATGCTATTATGTCTTTGTTTGATAATGATGAACGTATTAGAAACACTATAGACCGTGATAATACAGTAACAAAAGAAGAAGCTTTAGTAGAAATCTACAAAAGACAGCGTCCTGGTGACCCTCCTACAGTAGATAATGCTAAACAGTTATTAGAACAACTTTTATTCGATCCAAAACGCTATGATTTAGCGACAGTAGGTCGTTATAAACTTACTAAAAAACTCGGCTGGAAACGTCGTCTTTTAGGTAAAAAATTAGCACAGCCATTAGTAGATAAAGAAACTGGTGAAGTTCTAGTTCCTGCTGATGTAATTATTGAAGCATCTATGGTAGAAGATATTACTATCGAACAAGAAAATAATATCTTTGGTGAAGATGAACACGCGATTGTATATATTAAAGATAAAAACGATAATGTAATCAAAATGATTTGTTCTCGTACTTTACCTTATAGTCATCGCACAATTACAATTAATGATATTATTGCATCTATTAGTTATTTATTAAACTTAATGGATGGACATGGACATAAAGACGATATTGACCATTTAGGTAATCGTCGTATTCGCTCTGTTGGTGAGTTATTACAAAATCAATTCCGTATTGGTTTATCCCGTATGGAACGTGTAATCAGAGAACGTATGAATACACAAGATAATGATATAATTACACCACAAGCACTTGTAAATATTCGTCCTGTTGTAGCTGCAATCAAAGAATTCTTTGGTTCTAGCCAGTTGTCTCAGTTCATGGACCAAAACAATCCACTTAGTGAACTTACACATAAACGTCGTTTATCTGCACTTGGCCCTGGTGGTCTTAGTCGTGAACGTGCAGGGTTCGAAGTTCGTGACGTACACAACTCTCACTATGGTCGTATGTGTCCAATTGAAACACCAGAAGGTCCAAACATTGGTCTTATTGGTTCTCTTGCAACATATGCTCGTATTAATGAATTTGGCTTTATGGAAACACCTTATCGTAAGGTAGATAAAGTTAATAAACAAGTTACAACTGATGTTCGTTATTTAACAGCAGATGAAGAAGATGATTTAGTAATTGCACAAGCCAACGAACCATTAGATGAAAATAATTGGTTTAAAGCTGAACGTGTAACTGCTCGTGTGCATGAAGAAACTATGCTTGTTGATGCTGATAGCGTTGACTACATGGACGTATCACCAAAACAGATTGTATCTATTGCGACAGCAATGATTCCATTCTTAGAAAACGATGATGCTAACCGTGCATTAATGGGGGCAAACATGCAACGTCAGGCTGTGCCACTTTTCAGAACTCAGGCACCACTTGTTGGTACTGGTATGGAATATAAAGCAGCTTGTGACTCTGGTGTTATGGTACTTGCAAAACATGCAGGTGAAGTTGTTCGTGCAACAGCTGATTTCATCGAAGTTCGTTCTGATGAAACTGGTGAAATTGACCATTATAAATTGCAAAAATATTTACGTTCCAACCAAGGTACATGTATGAACCAAGTTCCAATCGTGTACAAAGGTGACCATGTAGAAGCTAAAGAACCTATCGCTGATGGTCCGGCTACTGACCATGGTGAACTTGCACTTGGTTATAACGTTATCGTAGCATATATGCCTTGGGAAGGTTATAACTACGAAGATGCGATTTTATTAAGTGAAAAACTTGTAAAAGAAGATATTTATACATCTATTCATATTGAAGAATATGAATGTGATGCTCGTGATACAAAACTTGGACCTGAAGAAATTACTCAGGATATTCCAAACGTAGCAGAAGATGCACTTCGCGACCTTGATGCTGACGGTATTATTCGTATCGGTGCTGAAGTTCGTGCAGGTGATATCTTAGTAGGTAAAGTTACACCAAAAGGTGAAACTGAACTTACAGCAGAAGAAAGATTACTTCGTGCTATTTTCGGTGAAAAAGCTCGTGAAGTACGTGATACATCTCTTCGTGTTCCACATGGTGAATCTGGACGCATTGTTGATGTTAAAATCTTTAATCGTGCCAATAATGATGAATTACCACCAGGTGTAAATCAATTAGTACGTGTATATATTGCTCAGAAACGTAAAATTTCTGTCGGTGATAAAATGGCTGGTCGTCATGGTAACAAAGGGGTTGTATCTCGTGTTATGCGTGAAGAAGATATGCCATTCTTACCAGACGGTACACCAGTAAATATAGTTCTTAACCCATTAGGCGTGCCTTCTCGTATGAATATCGGACAGGTACTTGAAACACATCTTGGTATGGCAGTTCGTGAACTTGGTATGCAGATTAAAGCTGGAGACCCTACAGTAGAAAGCCGTTTACGTGCTATCGGTTATGACTTTGATAAAAATGGTATGCCAAAACCAGACGTTGCGGGTATCCATATAGCAACACCAGTATTCGATGGTGCTAAAGGTAATGAAGTATTTGAAACACTTCAAGCTTCTGGTTTCTCTGATAATGGTAAAACTATTCTTTATGATGGTCGTACAGGTGAGCCATTTGAAAATCCTGTTACTGTTGGTTGCGTGTATATGCTTAAACTTCACCATCTTGTTGATGATAAAATTCATGCTCGTTCAACTGGACCGTACTCTCTTGTTACACAACAGCCTCTCGGTGGTAAAGCACAGTTTGGTGGTCAGCGTTTCGGGGAAATGGAAGTTTGGGCACTTGAAGCATACGGTGCAGCATATACTCTTCAAGAAATTTTAACTGTAAAATCTGACGATGTTGTTGGACGTGTTAAAACTTACGAAGCAATTGTTAAAGGTGAAAATATTCCAGAACCTGGAGTACCAGAATCCTTTAAAGTATTAATTAAAGAATTACAAAGTATTGGTCTTGATATTAAAGTTCTCTCTGAGGATGCTCAAGAAATCATGATTAATGATATTGAAGAAGACATCAATGAAACAGCAAGAGAATTAGATATGGATGCAACAGCTACAAAAGAATCTTATGGACAAGCTGTAACAGCAGACAATCCAGAAGAAGCTATAGTTGAAAGCAGTACTGAAGAACCAGCAGGAGATATTATCGCTGATTTAGGTACAGACAACTTTGATGAATAATATAATGGTTTAGTTTATTGATTTAAGAGCATTTAGTTTTAGATGCTCTTAATCAATAAATTAAGATAGTAAATAGGATAATAACAGATGCAAGGCTGAATTTTATAGAAAGGGAGTGACAGCCCCTTGTTAGATGTAAATAATTTCGATTCTATGCGTATAGGATTAGCTTCTCCAGAAAAGATTCGTGATTGGTCTTATGGTGAAGTAAAAAAACCAGAAACAATAAATTATCGTACTTTAAAACCTGAACGTGATGGTTTATTCTGTGAAAGAATTTTCGGGCCTACACGTGATTGGGAATGTCATTGCGGTAAATATAAACGTATTCGTTATAAAGGTATTATTTGTGATCGTTGTGGTGTTGAAGTAACTCGTGCAAAAGTACGTCGTGAACGTATGGGTCATATAGAACTTGCTGCACCAGTGTCACATATCTGGTACTTTAAAGGCATTCCAAGTCGTATGGGTCTTATCTTAGATATTTCCCCTCGTTCTTTAGAAAAAGTATTATACTTTGCTTCATATATAGTATTAGACCCAGGTGATACACCACTTATCAAAAAACAACTTTTATCTGAAAATGAATATCGTGAATGCTATGATAAATATGGTTCTAGATTTAAAGTTGGTATGGGTGCTGAAGCAGTAAAACAACTTTTAGATGAACTAGACTTAGATAAAATGAATAAAGAATTACGCGAAGAACTTCGTACTTCTAGCGGACAACGTAAAGTTCGTGCTATTCGTCGTTTAGAAGTAGTAGAAGCTTTCCGTAAATCTGGAAATAAACCTTCTTGGATGATTTTAGATGTTGTACCTGTAATTCCACCAGAATTACGTCCAATGGTTCAATTAGATGGTGGTCGTTTTGCAACTTCTGACTTAAATGACTTATATCGTCGTGTTATCAACCGTAATAATCGTTTAAAACGTTTATTAGATTTGGGAGCACCTGATATTATCGTACGTAATGAAAAACGTATGCTTCAAGAAGCAGTAGACGCACTTATTGATAATGGTCGTCGTGGTCGTGCGGTAACTGGCCCTGGTAATCGTCCACTTAAATCTTTAAGTGATATGCTTAAAGGTAAACAAGGTCGTTTCCGTCAGAACCTTTTAGGTAAACGTGTTGACTATTCTGGTCGTTCTGTTATCGTTGTAGGTCCTGAACTTAAACTTCATCAATGTGGTCTACCAAAAGAAATGGCACTTGAATTATTCAAACCATTTGTAATGAAAAAACTTGTAAATTCCGGACTTGCGCATAACATTAAATCTGCAAAACGTATGGTAGAACGTATTCGTCCAGAAGTTTGGGATGTATTAGAAGAAGTAATTAAAGAACATCCAGTTTTATTAAACCGTGCACCGACACTTCATCGTCTCGGTATTCAGGCTTTCGAACCTGTACTTACAGAAGGTCGTGCATTAAAATTACATCCACTTGCTTGTACAGCATATAATGCTGACTTCGATGGTGACCAGATGGCGATTCACCTTCCACTTTCAGCAGAAGCACAGGCAGAAGCTCGTATTTTGATGCTCGCTGCTAACCATATTTTAGCACCAAAAGATGGTGGTCCGATTATTACTCCATCTCAGGATATGGTACTTGGTTCTTACTATTTAACAATTCTTCGTCCAAATGCCAAAGGCGAAGGTAAAGTATTCACAGGTATAAATGAAGCTATATTAGCTCATCAACATAAAAACCTTCAATTACAAGCTCTTATCGAAGTTCGTATGGAAGGATATGGCCTTGTAAAAACAACACTTGGTCGTATGATTTTCAACGAAATTCTTCCTAAAGAAATTCGTGACTTCTATCAAGTAACTAAAGTATCTTTAGAAGCAGATACACCAGAAGCTCGTGAAGCTATTGTTAAAGGCCTAAAAGGCAAAAAAATGGCTGAACCAATCGTTAATAGCGAAGGTAAAGAAATTGTTCCAGCAGATACTGCAGTTGATGCTACTTATGTTAAAAACATACTTGCAAGTGATGCAAAAGTGGCTATTATTCATGGTGGTAACTCTGGTCAATGGTATCTTGGTTATAAAACTGGTAAAAAAGAACTTGGTAAATTGGTTGCAAAATGCTTTGAAACTTTTGGTGGTTCTAAAACTGCTGAAGTTATCGATAGCGTTAAAAATTTAGGTTATCATTATGCTTGTCTTGCTGGTATGACAGTTGCTATCTCTGATATCATTGTTCCACCAGAAAAGAAAGAAATCTTAGCCGCTACAGAAAAAGTAGTTAACCGTGTAGAACGTGATTATAATCGTGGTCTTATTACAGAAGACGAACGCTATAAAAAAGTTGTAAAACTTTGGAGTGATGCTACAGATGATGTAGCAGATGCGATGATGGCAAACATGGATACATTCAATAATATATTCATGATGGCTGACTCCGGTGCCCGTGGTAATAGACAGCAGATGCGTCAGCTCGCAGGTATGCGTGGTCTTATGGCTGATCCATCTGGTAAAATCATTGACTTACCAATTAAAGCTAACTTCCGTGAAGGCTTAACAGTGTCTGATTACTTTATTTCTTCACATGGTGCTCGTAAAGGTCTTGCCGATACAGCACTTAGAACAGCTGACTCTGGTTACCTCACTCGTCGTCTTGTTGACGTTGCACAAGATGTTATCGTTCGTGAAGAAGACTGTGACGTAGTAGGTATTAATCTTGTACGTGAACGTGCAAAACTTGCTACATCTTCTGCTGAAGCAATTAAAGAACTTGGCGATAGCTTAAAAGGCCGTGTTCTTGCGACAGATATTGTTAACCAAGAAACTGGCGAAATTCTTTATACTGCAGATACAACTCTTGATGACGAAGCATTAAATATTATTGGTGAAAATAATATTCATGAAATCGTACTTAAAGGCTCTGCAATTTATGAAGGTTTAAACTCTTTATCTACTGAAACAATTGCTCTTGGAGCTCCAGAAGAAAATGCACGTGCTTCTATTAAACATGCAATGATGCATGAAATGCTTGGCAAAAATACAACTGACGCTGTTTATGATAGCGAAGGTACAGAAATTATTCCAGCGAATACACCACTTACAGAAGCATATATTGAAGCTGTATTAAACAGTGATGCTAAAGAGGTAAAAGTTCGTAATAATAATATTCGTGGTATTGAAGTAGAAGCAATTAAAGAAGGTAACGGTATTATTGAATCTCTTGAAGATCGTATCGTAGGTCGTGTATTAGCTGAAGATATTGTTGATCCAGCTACTGGTGAAAAAATTGCTTCTCTTAACGAAACAGTTACTCCTGATCTTGCAAAAGCAATTTGTAAAGTCCGTGATAAAGTTTCTATTCGTAGTGTACTCACATGTAAATCTCAGCTTGGCGTATGTATTAAATGTTATGGTCAAGACCTTGCAACAGCTAATCAGGTTGAAGTTGGTGAAGCAGTTGGTATTATCGCTGCTCAATCCATTGGTGAACCTGGTACACAGCTTACAATGCGTACATTCCACTCTGGTGGGGTTGCCAGTGACGAAGATATCACACAGGGTCTTCCACGTGTCGAAGAATTATTCGAAGCTAGAAAACCAAAACATCATGCTATTATTGCTGAAATTGAAGGTACTGTACTTGTTTCTGAAGATAAAGAAATGCGTATAGTTACAATTACACCAGATGAAGGCGATTCTAGAGAATATTTAATTCCATATGGTTCTCGTCTTATCGTTAAAAATGGTGCAAGAATTAAACCAGGTGATAAAATCACTGAAGGTTCTATTAATCCACATGATATCTTACGTATTTGTGGTTTACGTGAAACACAACGTTACCTCGTATACGAAGTACAGAAAGTATATAAATCTCAGGGTGTTGGTATCAACGATAAACATATCGAAGTTATGGTTCGTCAGATGCTTCATAAAGTTAAAATTGAAGATTCTGGTGATACTGATTTTCTCCCTGGTGAATATATTGATATTAATAGTTTTGAATCTGCAAATGCAAAAGCTATTGAAGAAGGCGGTTTACCAGCCGTTGCTCGTCCAATCCTTTTAGGTATTACAAAAGCCTCCTTGGCTACAGATTCTTTCTTATCTGCTGCATCTTTCCAAGAAACAACTCGTGTACTTACAGATGCCGCTATTAAAGGTAAGGTTGACCCACTTATCGGTCTTAAAGAAAATGTTATCATTGGTAAGTTGATTCCTGCAGGTACTGGTATGAGTAGATATAGAAATATCAATGTAGTAGATTTGGATAAAGCTGAAAAAGCAACTGAAGATGAAACTACTATTGCAGAATAAAATATAATTACCAAATAAAGTGGTTCTTTGTCAAATGTTGGGGTAAAGGATAGACAAATTTTTGTCTATCCTTTTTCTCTTGTTCGCCGAATAGGTATGATTAAAACCACCAGCTAAGCTGGTGGTAAATAAAA
>CAUWIH010000006.1:0-60368 GCA_963558795.1 uncultured Megamonas sp.
TTTATATAAGAATAATAATCTCTTATTGCTTTTTCTCGTTGTTCATATGCTCTACATTCTATTTTGTCTTGTAAAAAAGTATCTTCAATTTCTATAGCTTTTTTAACTGCTGGAGTATTCATCGTTATTTCCTTTATTTTTTTATAAAATCATTTATAACTATTACATTCGTTATTTACTAATTGTTGTAGATGTAATATTTCTTGTTCATTCAATCCAGTATTTTGAGATATAAAGTCAATAGACATGTTAGCTTTTAATAAATTAATAGCAACTTTTTTAATTCCTTTTTTTATTCCTTCTTGAATACCCTCTTGAAGACCTTCTTGCAATCCTTCTTCTTTATAAGCATTTATATAAGAATAATAATCTCTTATTGCTTTTTCTCGTTGTTCATATGCTCTACGTTCTATTTTGTCTTGTAAAAAAGTATCTTCAAATTCTATAGCTTCTTTAACTGCTGGAGTATTCATTGTTATTTCCTCCATTTCTTTTTTTGTATATCTTCCTGAAAAATAAGCGAGCCATGCTTCAGATGTTTTTATTTTTCTCATGTCTTTTAATTTAAATTTGGGTAATTCTAAAAAATGTATCTCAATATGGTCTGTAAGTTTATTATGTGATTTTACATTTAAAAGGTTATAGATATTATGCCAATCTTGTTCATCTTTTAGATAATCAAAATTTAATAGATTTATTGCTATCGCTTTTTTCAACTTTTTATATTCAGCACCTTTTACTAATTGTCCTGAATACATATTTGACCAATAATATAAGAAGCGTTCAGCCATTAATTTAAAAGGACAAACTTGTACTTCAATATCTACTTGTGTACCGTCATTTAAATTAGCTCTAATATCTAGTTTTGATAATTTGCCATCAATAGTCGAAGGTTCATTATCTTTATCTAAAAAAACAATATCTGTAAAATATTCCTGTTCATCTTTATTTAAAATACTATTTAGAAAACTAAGTGTTAATTTTTTTCGTTTATCATCTCCTAAAAGTTTTTTAAAATATAAATCGTTTAATCTATTGAAATTACTGAAATCCATATTATCATTTCCTTTACTATTTATATTATATATTATAGCTCACACTAATTCTATATCTCAATAATTCTTTCTAGCGATTATTTTTTGTCGCTTTTTGCAGGATTTATATAGCTATAATAAGACTGAAGAAAAGCAAATTTTTTTATTTTATTTATTATATTTTATTTTTTTAATAAATAATAAAAGTCCCTATGAATGTGTATTTCATAGGGATTTTTTTGTATAAATTATGTTATAATAAAAATGATTGTATATACAGAGTATAGATTTAAATTTAAAGATGATATTATAGTTTTAGGGAGAGAGTTTTATGAAACGTATACGTAAAGCAGTTATTCCTGCGGCTGGTTTTGGTACTCGTTTTTTACCAGCAACAAAAGCTACACCAAAAGAAATGTTACCAATAGTAGATAAACCTACTATTCAATACATAGTAGAAGAAGCAATCGCCAGTGGTATTGAAGATATTTTGATTATTAGTGGTCATGCCAAACGTGCTATTGAAGATCATTTTGATAGTGCACCGATTTTGGAAGCTGAATTAAAAGCTAAGGGTAAATTAGATTTACTAAAAATGGTACAAGAAACATCAGAAATTAATGTGCATTATATTCGCCAAAAACATATGCGTGGACTTGGTGATGCGATTTTGTGTGCTAGAGCTTTTATTGATAATGAGCCTTTTGCTGTGCTTTTGGGTGATGATATTGTATATAATCCAGATGTGCCTGCATTAAAACAATTAATGGATATGTATACTCAAACTGGTGCTAGTATTTTGGGTTGTCAAGAAGTGCCAAAAGAAAAAGTATCTTCTTATGGTATTGTAGCAGGTGTGCCGACTATTAATGACCAGTTGATGAAAGTTAATGATATGATTGAAAAACCAAGTATTGAGGAAGCACCAAGTCAAATGGCAGTGCTTGGTAGATATATTATTACACCTGATGTTTTTGAAGTATTACAAAATACAAAACCTGGTAAGGGTGGGGAAGTGCAATTAACTGATGCTTTAAAAGTAATGGCTAGTCGTGAAAATGTATATGCATATAATTTCACCGGAAAACGTTATGATGTAGGGGATAAATTGGGCTTTTTAAAAGCAACAGTAGAATTTGCTCTGCGTAGAGATGACTTATCAGCAAATTTTGCTCAATATTTAAAAGAAATAACAAAAGATTTATAAAACATAAATGTTCATTTCTTTAATACAAAAAAATGAACCAAAGAAACATTATTGTAGATGAAATTTAAATTTTGATATAAAAATAATAACAAATTTTCCTCTTTTTCTCGCATTAGCAGATTTTACGGTATCCGAAGGATATTGAAAAAATGATATTTATGGATATGTTTTTAGTTTAACTGTTTGAACGAAGTGAGTTTTAAACGTTATAGACAGAAATATTATTTTTTCAAAGTAAAAGCAATATGGCGAGGTGAGTTCTTTTGTTACTTTTCTTTATCGTAGAAAGAAAAGTAAAGTAGGTAATAAGTAGATGTTCATTTCTTTAATACAAAAAAATGAACCAAAGAAACAGATTTGCAGCTTATATTTGTTACCTTTCTTTATCATAGAAAGAAAAGTAAGGTAGATGTAAAAAAATAGTAGATTATAAATAAAAAAGTGATACATAATTTTTATGTATCACTTTTTTATTAGAAAGTTGTTTCTTCAGGTAGGGTAAGATTATCTTTTACTTGAGAAATTTCACTATCTATATCTAAGATAACAGGTGCTTCGATGGCGTAAATACGATTTAGATTATTTACGATATCTTGATGTGGTAATTGATTATACGTACCTTCATTGATAATAATAATACTTTGGCGAGTGGTTTCATTTAATTTATAACTAAAAATACGAGTTTTTTCTAAAACATTATAAATTAGAGTATAATTAGTAGCAGAGAGTTCACTTGGTGGTAATAAATCTTGAAGTGAATTATTGAAGGCATTAGTTTCATCATATAAGCGTTGTAAGCGCTCTAATGTTTCTTCTGGAGACAATTGATTTTGTTCATATTTGTCGATGATTTTGTGATAAACAGAGCTGAAACGATTCATTTGTTTAATATTTTCTTTATAATCATTGTACCATGTTATAAAATAAGGTTGTTCGCTTAAAATATTAATACGTTGTTGTTCAGAAAGTCTAGTAGGCGTCATAGGGGCGTACCAAGAAGTGTACATGACTACTAGGCAAAGTGCGATAATCCCTGTGGGAATGATATATATACGTTTTTGGGGATATTTTCTATCAGCTAAATAACTGGCAATAATGATTAAAATCACAATGAATACGGCTAAGACAAATTGCATGACGTACCTCCTAAAAATTTGGGAATTATAATTTATTTAAGAAAAAATATTTTTATAAATATCTTCTATTTTAGCATATTATTGTATCTATGTGGTTTGAAAATATTTTTATAATTATATTGGTAAAATAAAACATAAAGAGGTGAAATTTAATTGTTAACGTGATTATGTGATAATTAAGTTAATGATTACAAAGTATGGATTCACAAAAAATGATGTATTATTTACAAAGCTTTAAATTATTAGCTAAAGATTATTGGCATTCTGAGGAAAAATGGAAGGCTTATGGTATTTTGGCAATAGTCTTGATACTGAATTTGGCAAGTGTGTTTTTGACGGTACTGATTAATGATTGGTACAAAGAATTTTGGGATGTATTACAGGCGTATCAATTTGCTAGCTTTTGGCCATTAGTAGGTAAGTTTTCGGTGATAGCGATGATATATATTGCTATTGGTGTATATTCGATATATTTACAGCAACTTTTACAAATAAAATGGCGAACTTGGCTTACAGATAAGTATTTAGCTAATTGGATGCAAAAACGAGCATATTATAATTTAAAGCTTTTGGGCAAAGATATGGATAATCCAGACCAACGTATTTCGGAAGATATTAATCAATTTGTTGGTTTGACTTTGAGCTTGACGATTGGTTTAGTGCGTCAATTAATTAGTTTAGTAGCATTCATTGTTATTTTATGGAATTTATCCGGTATTTTTACTGTGCCAGTGGGTAGTTATGAATTTACAATTTATGGGTATATGGTATGGTTATCGTTGATTTATTCTGTAATTGGTACGTATCTTACGCATAAAGTGGGTAGATTATTAATTAATTTAAATTATGAGCAACAAAAATATGAAGCAGATTTTCGTTTTGCAATGATGAGAGTGCGTGAAAATACAGAGTCAATAGCTTTTTATCGTGGTGAAAAGCCTGAACTTAGTAATTTTTATCAGAGATTTAAAGCGGTAATTATTAATTTTAGAGGAATTATGAATCGTCAAAAAATGCTTAATGCTTTTACGGCTGGTTATGGACAACTTGCGATAATTATTCCGATAATGCTTGCTGCTCCGAGATGGTTTGCTATGGAAGTACAAGTTGGTTGGATTATGCAGGTGTTGAATGCTTTTGGACAAGTGCAGACGGCGATGTCATATTTTGTAGAGTCATATGCAACGATTGCGCAATGGTGTTCTGTTGTTCGACGTTTAGCAGGTTTTAATCAACATATTGGTGAGGCTAAAGTTTTAAAATCTGATGTGGAATTTGTAGAGTTTAGCGAAAATATGCCGAAAGATGTAGAAGTTTACTCAAATAATAATCAATATGATGATAAATTGAGTAAAAATACAGATATCAGTGTACAAAATGTAGATATTTGTTTACCTAATGGTGATTGTTTGGTTAGAAATTGTAGTTTTTCTTTAAAAAATATATCTAGTTTATTAATTATGGGACATTCTGGTGTGGGAAAATCCGTAATGCTAAGGACTTTAGCTGGACTTTGGCCATATGCTAAAGGTAAGATTTATTTACCTAAAGAACAAGAAATGTTGTTTTTACCACAACGACCATATTTACCTTTGGGTACGTTAAAGCAGGCAATACTTTATCCGCAAGATGAATTATTAATGGCAAATATGAATAATTTAGATGAATATCTTCGTGAGATATTAGTTCAGTGTAAATTGGCTTATTTAGTGGATAAATTGGACGTAGTAGATGATTGGAGTCGTATTTTGTCTTTGGGTGAGCAACAACGTATAGCTTTTGCTAGGGTATTGATATATAAACCAAAATATTTATTTTTAGATGAAGCAACTTCGGCGTTAGATGAAGAATTAGAAGCTTATATTTATGCAATAATTGCAAAATTATTACCTCAAATGAAAATGATAAGTGTAGCTCATCATAGTAATCTAAAAAATAAGCATGATGCTGTTTTAAAATTAGAAGGAAACGGGGTTTGGTCAATTGAAAGCGAATCAAGAAATCGAGATTAAATTAGAAATTGTAGATAAAAGTCAAGTTGAATATATTGAGGAATATATTCAAAAACAATCAAGTAAAGAATTCAAGAAAATACAAATGAAAGCTATTTATTATGATACAGTAGATGAATTTTTGCAAAAACAAAAAGTTGCTTATCGTGTACGTCAAGAGAATGATTGTTTTGTAGCTACGTACAAAAGTGGAAAGATAAATGAGCAAAATGTCTTTGAACGTGTTGAAATCAATAAAGACGTAAAGAATATGAAACCAGATATTAGCGTTTTTGTGGAAGAGACAGAGATTTGGCCAAAGTTAAAAGCTATTAAAAATAGTGAATTTAAACCTATTGTGATTACTGATTTTGTACGTAAATGTACGGATATATTATGGAATAAATCAACTATTGAGTTGGCTTTAGATATAGGATTTGTTCAAGGAAAAGAGCAACAAGCACCGCTTTATGAAGTAGAATTAGAATTAAAGTCTGGAACAATAGATGATTTATTAGCATATAAACAAAAGCTTGAAGAAAAGTTTAAATTAGTAGCTTCTCCCGTTAGTAAATATAAAAAAGGCTTGATTTTAGCAGGGCAAATTTAATTGCCCTGTTTTTTTACAAAAAAAATAATGTTTTAGCAGGATTTACAAAAATGATATAGAATAATAATACTAGATAGTAAAATTGTAACGGATGAATGGTGAATATTTATTCGTGAAATACTATTTAGGGGCTAGCTTAGAAAGGATTGTGGGTGGATATACATATTAAATCAAAATATTAAAAAATATAAGATAATTGTTAAGATTATTAAGTTTTGGTAAAATTTTTGTTAAGTCTTGTAAAATTATAAATAGTTTCGAGATTATTTTAGAATTTTATTCTATGATAATAGCAAAGGTGTTTTTGTTTTTTTTAATAGTTTAATAATAGTTTAATATATGTTTATTTTCAGGAGGTTTTATTATGAGAAAAACAGAATGCTTAGCCATGATTTTGGCTGGTGGTCAGGGTAGTAGATTGGGGGCTTTAACTAAAAATATAGCAAAGCCGGCAGTTCCATTTGGTGGGAAATATCGTATTATTGATTTTCCATTAAGTAACTGTGCTAATTCTGGTATTGAAACTGTTGGTGTATTGACTCAGTATCGCCCTTTAGAGTTGCATACATATCTAGGTACTGGTGAAGCATGGAATCTTGACCGTAAAAATGGTGGTGTATATATTTTACCTCCATATGCTAGAGAAAAAGGTGCAGACTGGTATAAAGGTACAGCTGATGCAATTTATCAAAATATTAATTTCATAAATAAAGCCAACCCTGAATATGTGTTAATTTTATCTGGGGACCATATTTATACTATGGATTATGCTTGGATGCTTGAACATCATAAAAAAAATAAAGCAGAAGCAACAATTGGGGTAATCAAAGTACCGATGAAAGAAGCTTCTCGTTTTGGTATCATGAGTACTGATAAAGAAGGCCGTATTACAAAATTCGCGGAAAAACCAGCAAAACCGGAAAGTAATTTGGCTTCTATGGGTATTTATGTATTTAATTGGGCATTTTTACGTGAATATCTAGAAAATGATGCTAAAGATGATACATCCAGTCATGATTTCGGTAAAAATATTATTCCTAAAATGTTAGCAGATAATGCAAGATTATATTCATATGCTTTTGAAGGTTATTGGAAAGATGTAGGAACTATCGACAGCCTTTGGGAAGCAAATATGGATTTATTAAAAGAAAAACAGTCATTTGAAATGAATGGAAAATGGAAAATTTATTCTGTAGATATGGCAATGCCTCCTCATTTTGTTGGACCAAAAGCCAAAGTAAAAAATTCTTTGATTAGTGAAGGTGCAATGATTTGTGGGGAAGTAAAAAATTCAGTAATATTCCCAGGCGTACGTATTGCTAAAGGTGCAAAAGTAATTAATTCAGTAGTTATGCCGTTTGCTCAAATTGCTGAAAATGCAGTAGTTGATAAAGCAATTGTAGCGCAAAATAGTAAAATTGAAGTAGATGCTCATGTAGGTAATGAAGATGGCAGTATTGCTGTTGTTCCTGAAGGTGAAACAGTAAGAGCTGTAGTGGAAAGCGCTGTAGAAAATGTAAATGTGGGATAATGGATAAGCGAGGGATATAATTATGAAAAACACTCTGGGAATAATGGATTTATATGAAGAAGATATACAGGTAAGAACTTTAACAACAAAAAGACCGATTGCTACATTACCATTTGCTGGTAGATACCGTTTATTAGACTTTGCGTTATCTAGTATGGTAAATTCAGGTATTACTAAAGTAGGTATGATGATGCCAAATAAATCACGTTCTATACTAGACCATCTTCGTTCTGGTAAAGATTGGGATTTGGCTCGTCGTCATGATGGTTTATTTTATTTGCCAGCAATGAAAGTGGATAAAGATACGCGTAATGGTAATTTACAATCTTTCTATAATCATTTAAATTTCATCAAAAGATCTGAACAAGATTATGTTTTGATTTCTAGTAGTAGATTTGTTTATAATATCGATTTTAGAACAGCACTTCGTTTTCATCAAAATACAGGCGCGGATATTACAATGATTTATCATCTAGAAAATACAGAACGTCCTGATAGTGCTACTATTTTAACAACTGGTGATAATGGTTTAGTTACTGAAATAGCAAATCGTCCTGCTGTTTATGAAAATTCCAAAGTATTTATGGGCATTTATTTGATGTCTCGTGAAAAATTCATTGAAATTGTATCTACTGCTTATGAACGTGGTGGTTATGATTTCTTGGTAGATGGTATTTTACGTCATCAAGATAATTTAAATATTTATGGTTTCCAACATGAAGGATATGTATCTGAAGTTTGTTCTACAATATCTTATTTCAAAACTAGTATGGATTTATTAAAACCTGAGATTTGGGAAGAATTATTCATGGGTTATAATCCAATTTATACTAGAGTTCGTGATGAAGCTCCTGTACAATACAAAAAACAAGCAAAAGTAAGTAATTCCTTGATTGCTAATGGTTGTGTAATTGAAGGCAGTGTAGAAAACAGTATTTTATTCCGTGGTGTAAAAATCGGAAAAGGGGTTCAAGTAAAAAATAGTGTGATTATGCAAAGCTGTGAATTACAAGAAGATACTTTAGTAGAAAACGTAATTTGCGATAAAAATGTTATTGTAAGCGAAGGTAAATGGTTAAAAGGGGCAGAAAATTATCCATTAATTATTGAAAAAAATACAGTTATTTAAAATGATAACAATGCTTAGATAGAATAAAACAATATAAGATAATGAATAGGTTACTAAAGTTTAGGGGGACACGATAGTGAGTATCGGAATAATTAATAAAAGAATAGAAGAAAGAGCATCATTAGAGAAAAACTTTTTAAAAACTGCGAATATGTTATTTGGTAAAGATTGGAATGAATTGACTAAAGAAGAATTATATCAAACTTTAGTACGTACAGTTCGCCAATATATCAGTGAAAACTGGATTATGACTAATAAATATTACCAAGAGCATAATACTAAAGAAATTTATTATTTTTCTATTGAATTCTTATTAGGACGTTTATTAAATACAAATTTAATCAATTTAGATATGAAAGAAATTTGTAAAGAAGCGTTAAAAGATTTAGATATAGAAATCACTGACCTTTTCAAACAAGAACCAGATGCAGGTTTAGGTAATGGTGGTCTTGGTCGTCTTGCGGCATGTTTTATTGATTCCTTAGCTTCTTTAGGATTACCAGGTCATGGCTGTACTATTCGTTATCAATATGGTTTATTTGAACAAAAAATAATTGAAAATCAACAAGTAGAAATTCCAGATAATTGGTTAAAAAATGGTTTTGCTTGGGAATATCGTAAAGCTGATAAAGAAGTAGATGTAAAATTTGGTGGTAATGCTTATATGGCAAAACAACCAGATGGTTCTTTAAAATTAATTCATGAAGGCTATAATACAGTAGCTGCTGTACCATATGATGTGCCAATTGTTGGTTATCATAATAAAGTGGTAAATACTCTTCGCTTATGGAATGCAGAAGTACCTCAAGATTTTGCTTCTTTATCTGGTACTAGAGAACAGTTACAAGAAAGATTAAAACAATCTTATCGTGTACAAGCAATTACTTCTTGCTTATATCCAGAAGATAGTTCTTATGAAGGAAAAATGCTTCGTTTGACTCAAGAATATTTCTTCGTATCCGCTGGTGTACAAAGTATTGTTCGTCATTATAAACGTCGTAAAGGTGATTTAAAAGATTTTGCAAAAAAAATCGCTATTCATATCAATGATACACATCCAGCTATGGCTATTCCTGAACTTATGCGTGTACTTATTGATGAAGAAGGTATGGATTGGGATACAGCTTGGGATATTACAAAAAATACAGTAGCATACACTAACCATACAATTATGCCAGAAGCTTTAGAAACTTGGCCAATTGGTATGTTTAAAGAACTTGTTCCACGTATTTATATGATTGTTGAAGAAATCAATGCTCGTTTCTTAGAACAAGTGCGTAAACAATATCCAAATGATGAAGAACGTGTACGTAGAGTATCTATTATTCAAGATGGTGTAGTGCATATGGCTCGTCTTTCTGTAGTAGGTAGTCATAGTGTAAATGGTGTTGCTAAAATTCATAGTGATATTTTAAAAGCTCATACAATGCATGATTTTGATGAATTTTATCCAGGTAAATTCAATAATAAAACTAATGGTATTACACATCGTCGTTGGCTCATTGCGGCAAATCCAGAGCTTTCTGGTTTGATTGATGAAGCTATTTCTGATAAATGGCGTACAGACCCAGCAAAATTAATAGATTTATTAGCATTTAAAGATGATAAAGCTTTCTTGGATAAAATGGCTGAAGTAAAAAAACAGCATAAAATTTATTTAGCAGGTCAGATTAAACGTCGTAACGGTTTTGATATCGATCCAAATTCTATTTATGATATCCAAGTAAAACGTATTCATTCTTATAAACGTCAAATTATGAATATTTTACATGTAATGCATGTATATAATTTAATTAAACAAAATCCATCATTAAAAGCTCAAATGTTACCACGTACATTCATGTTCGCAGGTAAAGCGGCTCCTGGTTATCATATTGCGAAAGAAACTATTCGTTTAATCAATAATGTAGCAAGTGTTATCAATAATGATAAAGATGTAAATGATTGTATTCGTGTAGTATTCTTAGAAAATTATGGTGTTACTTTAGCAGAAAAATTATTCCCAGCAGCAGATGTTAGTGAACAGATTTCTCTTGCAGGTAAAGAAGCATCTGGTACATCTAATATGAAATTTATGATGAATGGGGCTATTACACTTGGTACTTTAGATGGTGCTAATGTAGAAATTTGTGATGCTGTAGGTAAAGAAAACTGTGTTATCTTTGGTTTAAAAGCTGAAGAAGTTATGGAATACTACCAAAATGGTTTATACTCTGCTTGGACAGAATATAATACAAATCAGGCAGTGCATAGTGTAGTTGATGAATTATTAAGTGGACCATTTGCACAAAATGGAGATTTCCATGATTTACACAACTATTTATTCAATAGTAATGATGAATACTTTATGTTTAAAGATTTTAATGCATATTGTGATGCTCATACACAAATTAGAGAAAAATATCTTGACCGTTATGGCTGGTTAAAATCTAGCTTAATCAATATTGCTCATTCTGGTATTTTCTCTAGTGATAGAACTATTGCAGAATATGCAAAAGATATTTGGCATGTAGAACCAATTAATTTATTAGACAGATAAATACTAAAAAAAATCTTCTAATTGAAAAAATTAAAGTAGAGTCTGTTGTTTAAATAATATATAAGAACCGTAAAATTACGGAGATAGCCCAGTGTATCTGAATTCATTAGATTTCTTGACTGGGAACATTACGACTTTAGTCGTAAAAGGTTCAGGAAATAAATGACTCCAAAGGAGAAACAAAAATGAAAGTATCGGCATTAAAAGATTATGATTTATATTTGTATCATCAAGGTACAAATTTTTATGTATATCAAATGCTGGGAGCTCATTTTGTGATAGAAAATGGTGTGAAAGGTGTCCGCTTTGCAGTCTGGGCACCTCATGCCAAAAGTATAAGTGTTGTGGGAAATTTTAATAATTGGGATTATACAAAAAATCCAATGGAAAGAATTTCTGATGGAGAAGTTTGGGTGACATTTATACCAAACTTACAAGAAGGGGATATTTATAAATATTCTATAGAGTCTTTTCATTGTAGTGAACGCTTTTTAAAAGCAGACCCATACGCTTTTTACGCTGAGAAAAAGCCCAAAACAGCTTCCCGTATATATGATTTAAATCAATACACTTGGCATGATGAAGCTTGGCAAGAAAAGAAAAAAATGGAATCTTCATATAATAAACCTATGCTTATTTATGAGGTTCATTTAGGCTCTTGGCGTCGTGATGCTGAAGGAAATTATTTAACATATAAAGAAGCGGCACATCAATTAATTGATTATGTGAAAAAAATGAATTATACACATATCGAATTTATGCCACTTTGCGAACATCCATTTGATGGTTCTTGGGGATATCAAGCAACTGGTTATTATGCGGTAACTAGCCGTTATGGTGAACCAAAAGATTTCATGTATTTAGTGGATTTAGCACATCAAAATGATATTTCGATAATTATGGACTGGGTGCCAGGTCATTTTTGTAATGATGCTCATGGTCTTCGCCGTTTTGATGGGGAAACTCTTTATGAATCAGATAATGAAAAACGTCGTGAAAATTGGCAATGGGGTACGACTAATTTTGATTATGGTCGTCGTGAAGTGCATAGCTTTTTGATTTCTAATGCGTTATTTTGGCTTACTGAATACCATATAGATGGACTTAGAATTGATGCTGTAGCGAATATGCTATATCTAAATTATGGTCGTGAAGAAGGTCAATGGGAACCAAATAAATATGGTGATACAGGTAATCTTGAAGCAATGGAATTAATAAAGAGCCTCAATGAGACTATTTTTAAATATTATCCAAATGCTTTAATGATGGCGGAAGAATCGACTTCTTGGCCGATGATTTCTCGTCCAACATATATGGGCGGTATGGGCTTTAATTACAAGTGGAATATGGGCTGGATGAATGATATGCTCAAGTATATGAGTCTTGACCCGATTTATCGTAAATGGAATCATGATAAAATTACATTTTCACTTATGTATGCTTTTACCGAAAATTTTGTATTGCCATTATCGCATGATGAGGTAGTTCATGGAAAATGTTCGCTTATTGAAAAAATGCCAGGGGATTATTGGCGTAAATTCGCAGGTCTTCGTGCTTTCTTTGGTTATTGGATGACTCACCCAGGTAAAAAATTATTATTTATGGGTGGCGAATTTGGTCAATTTATTGAATGGAATTATGATGATAGCTTAGATTGGCATTTGCCAGAATTATATCCTATGCATACAAAGATGCAACAATTCTCTAGTGATTTAAATAAATTTTATTGTGAACATAAAGCATTATGGCAAGTGGATTTTGATTGGCGTGGTTTCCGTTGGATTGATTGTAATGATAATGAAAATAGTGTAATTTCTTTTGTTCGTTATGCAGAAGATGAAGATGATTTTATCATTACTGTATGTAATTTTACGCCAGAAGTTCGTCATGGTTATCGTATTGGTGTACCACAAAAAGGTATTTATCAAGAGATATTTAATACAGATGCAGAAAAATATGGTGGTTCAAATGTATTAAATGAAGGTGATTTTAAATCTGAAGATATTTTTTGGCATAATCAAAAACAATCTATTCAGATTACTTTACCGCCACTAGCTACCGTATATTTTAGATTAAAAATGCGTGCGATAGATGCTAAACAGCAAGAATTAACTGAAAAAAATTGTTTAGAACATGTAAGAATAACAAAAGTTAGACCTAGATTACGTCAAAAGGCGAAAGCTTTTGCTATGAGATAATATATTTTTGATTAAAAGAAAGATAAGATATAAAAAGTATTTTTGCTTAGATGTGTTATTTGTGTTATTAATGATAAAAAGTAAAGCATAATATTCAAGAGGGTGTTATAGTGTTAAAAGTTTTATATGTAGCGTCAGAAGCAGTACCTTTCGTAAAAACAGGAGGACTTGCAGATGTAGCTGGTTCTTTACCTAAAGAATTAAAACAAAAAGGTGTAGATGTACGTGTTGTTATGCCCAAATATAGTGGCATAAAAGAAGAATATAGAAATAAAATGCAACACGTTTATGATGGTGAAATTGACCTTGCTTGGCGTAAAAAATATTTGGGCGTTGATAGACTTGATTATAAAGATGTGCCTTTTTATTTTGTAGACAATCAAGAATATTTTTATCGTGAAGCATATTATGGTTATCCAGACGATGTAGAAAGATTTACTTTCTTCTGTAGAGCTGTACTTGCTATGCTCCCTGAAATTGATTTTTGGCCAGATGTTATTCATATGAATGATTGGCAAACTGGTTTAATCAGTGTATATCTAAAAATAGAGCATAATCAAGATGAAAGATATAATAAAATCAAAACAGTATATACAATCCATAATTTGAAATATCAAGGTCGTTTCTGGAAAGGCTATTTAACAGATGTATTAGGTCTTGATTGGAAATATTTCAATAATGGCGATTTAGAATACTTTGATGATATTAATTTCATGAAAGGTGCAATTGTATATTCTGATAAGGTAACAACAGTAAGTCGTAGTTATGCTAATGAAATTCAAGACCCATATTTTGGTGAAGGCCTTGAAGGTATGTTACAAAAACGTGGCGGAGATTTATCGGGTATTATTAATGGCTTAGATTATGAAGATTATAATCCACTTACCGATAAATATATTTTTAAACAATATGATGTAAACAATGCTTTAGTGGCTAAAGGTGATAATAAAGAAGAATTACAAAGAAAACTTGGGTTACCAGTAAATCGTAAAATTCCAATTATTGCTATGGTAACTCGTTTGGTAGAAGCAAAAGGTCTTGATTTAGTTACTCGTATTTTAGATGAATTGTTAGATTATGAAGATGTTCAATTTGTGCTTTTAGGTACAGGTGATAGACAATATGAAGACTGGTTTAAAGGTTTAGTATGGCGTCATCCGAAAAAAGTTTCGGCAAATATCTTCTTTAATAATGAGTTAGCTCATCAGATTTATGCAAGTTCTGATTTATTCTTAATGCCATCCCAATATGAACCATGTGGTATTGGTCAGTTGATTGCACTTCGTTATGGTTCTATACCAATTGTAAGAGCAACTGGTGGTTTAAAAGATACAGTAGAAGCATATAATAATTACACACAAACAGGTAATGGCTATAGCTTCAACAATTATAATGCTCATGAATTATTATTCTCTATAAAACGTGCTATTGATGGTATTACAGATACATCAAAACGTATTCATCTTATTGAAAATGGTATGACTGCTGATTATAGTTGGGAAGAGTCCGCTAAACAGTATAAAGAATTATATAATAGCTTAAAAGCTTAATTATCTAAAATTTCTTATAGCCTAATACAATTTAGTAAATAATTTTGTATTAGGCTATAGTTGTTTTTGTAGTTAAATATATTTATTGGGGGAATTTAGATGATAGTGCATAATTCGCAAAATCCCTATTATAGATATCCATTAGGGGCTGTGCCGACAGATACTACAGTGAGGCTGGCTATTGATGTGGATATTGATAAAAAAATTAGCTTTGTAAAAGTACATACATGGCAAGAAAATTGTGGGGCAATGTATTATGAATTAAAACAATCTTCATGGGATAAACATCATTATTTTGTAGATTTAGTGATGCCAGAAGATGGTTGCCTATTATGGTATTATTTTATAATTGAATTAGCTGATAAAAGCTTACTTTACTATGGTGATAATAAAGAACAATTAGGTGGTATAGGTCAAGAATGTGAAGAAACAGTACCATCTTATCAAATAACGGTATACAGAAAAGATACCAAAACACCAGATTGGTTCAAAAAATCTGTTATGTATCAAATTTTTCCTGATAGATTTTATCGTAGTGGCAATCAAATTATCGAGAAAAAACATGCAGTTTTACATTGTGATTGGAACGAAGAGCCAAGTTATTATTTAGATATAGATACTAAAAATATTATTGATTATGATTATTTTGGTGGGAATATCCAAGGAGTAAAAGAAAAATTACCATATTTAAAAGATTTGGGGATATCGGTGATTTATTTTAATCCTATTTTTAAATCAAGAGCAAATCACCATTATGATACAGCTGATTATTATCAAGTAGACCCTATGTTTGGTACAAATGAAGAATTTAAAGACCTTTGTGAAACTGCAGCTAAAATGGGTATAAAAATTATCTTAGATGGCGTATTTAGTCATACAGGTAGTGATAGTATTTATTTTAATAAATATGGCAGTTTTAATAATTTGGGTGCATATCAATCAAAAGAATCGCCGTATTATGAATGGTATGATTTTAAAGAATATCCTAGCAAATATGATTGTTGGTGGGGTTTTATTACGATGCCAAATGTCAAAGAAACAACACCATCATATATGGATTTTATGATTCGTGGTGAAGATAGTGTATTGAATTTTTGGATGGATAAAGGTATTAGTGGTTGGCGTTTAGATGTAATTGATGAATTACCACAGAAATTTACTCGTTGTTTTTATCAAAAATTAAAAAAAATCAATAAAGATGCAGTCATTATCGGTGAAGTTTGGGAAGATGCGTCAAATAAAATTTCGTATGATGTACCACGTGAATATCTTTGTGGTTATGAAATGGATAGTGCGATGAATTACCCACTTAGAAAAATTATGTTAGATTTTATTTTAGCTAAAAAATCAGCACAAGATACACAGATAGCTATTTTAAATCAACAAGAAAATTATCCTGCGGAAAATCTTTATGCGATGATGAATTTATTAAGCAGTCATGATGTAGAGCGTATTTTGACTGTACTAGGTGAAGCACCGTCCATAGAAAATGTACCTGCTAGTGTGCAAGCAAATTATCGTTTAGATGATGAAAAATTAAATTTAGCTTTAGCTAGATTAGAATTGGCAATTATTTGGCAAATGACATATCCAGGTGTGCCTTCTGTTTATTATGGTGATGAGATAGGTATGCAAGGATATAAAGACCCACATAATCGTGCTAGTTTTAAATGGAATAAAATTAATGCAGAAGGCAAGAATATCCATGACTTTGTGCGTAAAATGATTACATTTAGAAATAATCGAGAAGTATTATCTACTGGTTGGTATGAACCAATTTATGCTGATGAAGATGTATTAGCTTATATTAGAACAACTAAATTGGGTAAAGATAGATTTTATCAGCCAATGAAAAACGATTGTGTTTTGGTAGTGATGAATCGTCATCAAGAAAAATCATTTACGATAAATATAAATTTACATGGTTTCATGCAAAATAAAATTCGAGAAATATTTAATAATTCTTCTACTATAGATATTATTGATAATCAAGTAAAAATCGAGATAAAACCATTAACAGCATTGGTTTTTGAACAGATTGAAGAACAAGATTATACGAAAAAAGCAGGGATTATTTTACATCCAACGTCTTTACCTTCGGCATACGGTATTGGTGATTTGGGTGAAGAAGCATATAAATTTATAGATTGGTTAGCTTTAGCAGGGCAAAAAATATGGCAAGTTTTACCATTAAATCCTGTAGGTTATGGAGCGTCGCCATATCAGTCACCATCGGCTTTTGCAGGTAATACAATGCTTATTTCTCCAGAAAAATTGGTAGAAATAAATTTATTAGCTAAAGATGATATCAAATTAGATTATATTGCAGATACTAATACTATTGATTTTGTACAGGTAGAAGCTTATAAAGAAAAAATATTAACGAAAGCTTTTGCTAATTTTGTAGCCGATGAAGATTATATAACTTTTTGTAATCAGCATAAATATTGGCTAGATGATTATGCTTTATTTATGGCATTGAAAAAATATTATCATGATTCACCATGGTATGAATGGCCAGATGAAGTGAAATTACGTGACCAAGAAGTTTTAGAGAAATACCAACAATTATTATCCAAAGATATTTTTTATGTAAAATTTAAACAATATATGTTTTTCATGCAGTGGCAAAAATTACATGAATATGCTACAGCAAAAAATATTCAAATTATCGGTGATGTACCGATTTTTCCATCACATGATAGTGCTGATGTTTGGGTAAATCAAGATTTATTTAATTTAAATCTTGATGGTTCATTAAAAACAGCGGCAGGTGTACCGCCAGATTATTTCAGTGAAGATGGACAATTATGGGGGAATCCACATTATCTTTGGGATAAGATGAAACAAGATGATTATAGTTGGTGGCAAAATCGTATAGCCACATTACTAAAATTAGTAGATATAATTCGTATTGACCATTTTCGTGGTTTTGAAGCATATTGGGAAGTGCCAGGTGATGCTAAAACTGCTAAAATTGGTAAATGGGTAAAAGGCCCAGGTAAAGATTTATTTGATAAAATAAAAAAACATTTGGGTGATGTACCAATTATTGCAGAAGATTTAGGGGTGATAACTCCAGAAGTAGAAGCTTTGAAAAATAGTTGTAATTTCCCAGGAATGAAAGTATTACAATTTGAATTATATCCAAATCAATATCAACATTTAAACTTCATTAGTCCGAAAAATAGTATTGTATATACAGGCACACATGATAATAATACGACTTTAGGATGGCTAAAAGAAGATATTTCGCCACAAGATAAAGCAATACTTGCAGAATTATTACAAGTAAATGTTGATGATGATGAAAAATTATTAAAAGAATTAATAATTATGGCATATAAAAGCAATGCCAAAATAGCAATATTACCAATGCAAGATGTATTAGGCTTAGATAGTAAAGCACGAATGAATTTACCAGGAACAGTAGGTATAAATTGGGGCTGGCGAATGAAAAAAGACGCTTTAACTAAGGAAAAAGCACAAGAACTAAAAGCTTTAACAACCCATCGATAAGATATTTACTTTTCTTTGGTGGGCAAAGAAAAGTAACAAAAGAATACCCTCCGCAGATGAAATTTTGGCTTTGAAAATAATTATCGCTTCATACAATGCTTAAAACTCACTTCGTTCAAACAGTTAAGCAAAAAACGTATTCAGCGATAATTATTTTCAATAACCTGCGGTTACTGCTAAAATTTCAAATGCGGAAAAATAAAGTATGCGATTATACATAGAGTTAAATATATTTATTATAAATAATCTGAAATGTTCTGCGTTAGCAGACTTTTACGGTAGCCGTAGGCTATTGATAAAGACAAAATTTTGGATACGTTTGTAGTTTTTGTTTGAGCGAAGCGAGTTTAAAACGTTGTAGACGGAATTTTGTCTTTATCAAAGTAAAATCAATATCGCAGATAGGTGCTTTCTTTTTGATTCGTTTTTCTTTACACCAGTAAAGAAAAATGAATATATCTATCATTGGTTATATTATGTTATAATATTTTAAGTATATTTAGTTAAATTATTTTAAGATAGGTGAAGATTTTAATGAAAATAGAAAATAAAATATTATGGGCGTTGTCTTTTAGTGCATTGACTTTATGTACATATAATCAGCCTGTATTTGCCGCAGATACTGATGTAGAAATCTTAAATTACGTTGAAGATCAGCGTAGAATGGCTAGAGATAAGGAAAAAAATAAAGCTATCAATGAATTTAAAGCGGAAGTTGATGCAGAATATGCTAAAGATGGTATAGAAATCACTGACCCACAAAATGCACCAATTATTTTTGAGGGTAATGATATTATGTATAATTCTGTAACAGGTGAAGTTTATGGTAAAGGTGATGTAAAAATCACTCAAAATTATTCACGTATGACAACAGATGATGCTAATGGAAATTTAAATACAGGTGATGTAGATATTCCTGCAAAAGCGCATGTTTTACAGGTAGCAAATCCAACTTTAGATGTAAATAGTGAAAAAACAAAATATAATTATAAACAAAAAACAGGTGTAATGCATGACCTTAAAGGTCGTATTGATAATCGTTATGTATCGGGTGAACAGGTAGAATTTTATCCAGAATACTATGTTGTGTATAATGGTACAATGACACGTTGTCCAGCTAAAAAACCAGATTATTATTTACGTGCAGATAAAATCGAAATTTATCCGGATGACCATATGGTAGCTTATAATGCAAAATTTATTATTAAAGATACTGTTATTTATCAAACAGATGAATATAGAACTAAAATAGGTACCAATAGTGATAATTCTAAAATGTGGATGCCATTTACTTTCCGTGTAAACGATGAAGATGGTTTAGTTATTGGCTATAATTATAATAAATCAATAGCGAAAAATGTAGGTGTATATGCAGATTTAAAATATACTACTAAACATGATATGAAAAATATTTATGGTATTGGTTGGCACAATGCTGGTGGTAGTTTTAATATTGAAGGCGGTAAATATGAAGATGATGATGACCGCTGGTTAACAAAAGATATTGCCTATATTTATAATTATGGTAGTCGTATAGGTGATAGTCCGCTTAGCTTTAATATTCGTAATGAATATGGTAAATGGAAAGAGGGCAACATTAAAAGCTGGCATCGTGAACATGACTTTTCACTTCGTCATGATCCCATAAGATTAGATAAAGATGGTAAATTTAGATTATTCCCAAGTATGGGGTATCGTTTAGTATATGAAGACTATGATGATTCAAATTATAATAGTTTATATTATGATGTTACATTACTTGGTGAATTTAATGATAAGTTAGTAGGATATGCAGGATATCATTATTCTCGTGTAAGTGCTGAAAATACATTATTTAAATATGGATTAGAAGATTATTCTAAAAAAGTATCAGCAGGTTTAAGCTATAGTATTGATGATAAAAATCGTATTGTAGTAGCAACTGGCTTTGATGCCTCAGATAATTTATTATTAAGAGATTTAGATTATTATTGGTATCATGATTGGCATTGTGTAGAGACAGAAGTAAAATATGAACAGAAAAAAGATAAATGGAGTATTCATTTTAATTTCTTGAACTTCTAGAATTAAGATAAATAATTATAAATATAATGATATAAAAGAAATTAGGTGAATTAATTTATGAAACCAGAATTGATTGATTTTGTAAAAGCATTTAAAGAAAAACGTATTTTAATTATTGGCGATATGATTGCAGATATTTATTTAAAAGGAGATATTTCACGAATTTCTCGTGAAGCTCCTGTACTCGTAATTATCGAATCAGAAGAAAAAACTGTAGCAGGTGGCGCAGCAAACGTAGTAAATAATGTAGCTACACTTGGTGGTAAAGCTTTTGCTGTAGGTGTTTTGGGCGATGATAAAGGCGCTGAAAATTTAAAACATATTTTAGAAAATAATGGTGTAGATACAAATGGCATGCTTTGTGATAAAAAGCGTAAAACAATTACCAAAACACGTGTTATTGCAGGCGGTAGAGCTACAGTAAGTCAACAAGTCGTACGTATTGATCGTGAATGTAATGAGCCAATCAGTAAAGAATATGAACAAGAGATTTTAAGCTATATTCAAGAAATTATGCCGAAAATGCAAGGTGTAGTAATGAGTGATTATGGTAGTGGTACAATAACACCTACTATTCGTGATTTTATTTTAAAATTGAGTAAAAAGTATAATATACCTTCAATTGTAGATTCTAGATATGCTATTTATGATTTTGTAGGTACTGATTATGTTAAACAAAATGATGCTGAATTATCTAGTGCTGTAGGTTATACTATAGATAATGAGAATAAATTATATCAAGCAGCACAAGAATTTATCGTGAAAATGCAAGCAAAAGGGATATTAGTTACTCGTGGGGAAAAAGGAATGACTTTATTTGAGTCAAATGGCGATGTGCATAATATTCCAGTATCGGATAAATCAGAAGTATTTGATGTTTCAGGGGCAGGAGATACTTGTGTCGCTACGTTTATTACAGCTTTAACTACAGGAGCTATGCCATGCCAAGCTGCTGAAATTTCTAATTTTGCCTCTGGTATTGCGGTGCGTAAAATGGGTACAGCAACTGTTTCGGATAAAGAATTGATTGCTGTATTGGAAAAATAATAATAGGATTAGGTTTAATTTTATGATAGTAGATATACAAGATATAGAAAAATTTTGTGAGATTTTGCGTAAAGGTAATAAAACTATTGCCCTTACTAATGGTACTTTTGATTTAGTGCATGCGGGTCATGTTCGTTATTTGAATGAAGCTAGTAAACTTGCAGATTATTTAATTTTGGGGTTAAATAGTGACCAATCGGTAAAACAGTATAAATCAGATAAAAGACCCATTGTAGCGCAAGATGAACGTGCAGAAGTGGTAGATAGTTTAAAAGCAGTAGATTTTGTAGTTATTTTTGAAGAAACAACAGCTGATAATTTAATTAGTAAAGTAAAACCAGATTTTTATGTAAAAGGTGGAGATTATACGGAAGAGTCTTTACCAGAGACAGCTACTGTAAAAAAATACGGTGGTAAAATAGCGTTTATCAAAGTAGTAGATGGTTGCTCAACTACGAATATTATAAAAAAAATACAAGAAGTATATAAATAAATTTATTAAATAATAATAGACCGCAGATAAAGTTTTAGTTAAATTTTATTTGCGGTTATTTTTTATAAAAATGAATAAAAAATATTATTATAGAGAGGATAATTTACGAGTAATTATTTTAAAATTAGTACATAAGTATTTACTATTAGTTAATTTATTGTTAAAATTTATAAATACATAACAATGTTTAGAAATTGGTAATATAGATATTAGGGAGATAAAATTTGAATTATGAATATTTTAATTGTAAAATTGAGTGCTATTGGGGATGTGATACATGCTCTCCCTGTTAGTTATGTACTAAGAAAAAAATATCCTGATGCCCATATAACTTGGGTGGTTGAGCCTACAGCTTATGAAATATTAAAGCATAATCCTTGTGTTGATGAGGTCATTATTTTTAATAAAAAAGCGTTTAAATCATGGAAGGGTTTTAAGGAAAATTATAAACCATTCAAAAAAATGCTGAATAAACGAAAATATGATATTTCAATAGATTTACAGGGATTATTTAAATCAGCAGCAGTAGTTTTCACAGCCAATGCTAAACAAAAAATTGGTTATGTAGATATGCGTGAAGGTAGTAATTTTATTAGTAAATGCATAAGAGGAAATAATCAATATGGCCATATTGTTGATAGATATCTGGATACAGTAAAATTTTTGGGATGCGATACAGAAAATATTCAATTTCCATTAGAAAACACTACTGAAGAAATTGATTTCGTAAATAATTTACTAGAGAAATCGGGACTAAATTTAATAGAAAAAAATATTTTTGAAAAATATGTAGCTTTTGCTGTAGGGACAAATTGGGTCAATAAATGTTGGTCGACAACACATTTTGCCAAACTTAGCCAATTATTATCTGAAAAACAAATAAAAGTAATATTATTAGGCTTTGGGACAAAAGATGAACAAAAGGCCAACGAAATTATGACTTTAGCGAATACAGATAATATTATAAATCTCGTAAGTAAAACCAATTTATTGCAAACAGCAAGGATAATAAAATTAGCTAGTGCAGTAGTAGGCGGTGATACTGGAAATTTACATTTAGCAGCAGCATTAAATGTGCCAGCAATAATGCTTATGGGACCAACTGACCCCAATCGTAATGGCCCATATAGACAAAAGGAAAATGTGATTTTAGCTGGACATGAATGTGATGGATGTTGGAAACGAGTATGTGCCAAAAATATAGATTGTTTATCAATAATACAGCCTGAACAAGTGATGCAAAAATTAGAAAAAATCGGGTTGGTGAAAAATAATGAAAGAGAGTTTTTTGAATCAACAAACACAAGAACAATATCCAATTGATTTTGTAGTAACTTGGAATGGGGTAAACGAAAATCAAGAATTATTTCGTTTGATAGAAGAGCAGGCTACCGATTATTTGCATAAATGATAATGATAATATCGAGTTTGAACCGATGAAAAAGCGTTTAAATCAAGCTTTTGCAAAAATTTTGCCAGATAAATCTAGTTTTGAAAAATAATAAAAAAATAACTAAGTCCCAAGGGACTTAGTTAACTACATAGAGTAAAATGTGTATATTAAATCAAGTATATTATATAGATAAAAAATGAAATATAAATGAAGATTAGTTTAAATTTAAGATAAATAGGATTTTGAGAATAAAGAAGGTTTTTTAGTGATAAATTTTTATTGGAAACGACAAAAAAGTATGCTGATTATGTCTATAGTGGCATTAATATTGATGAGTATGTCATTTATTTTGCCCAAAGAATATGGATATGAAAATCATATATTTGAAAATATAGAGTTAGTAATTTTAGTTTTGGGTATAATTGTTAGTATTTATAAATTAGTTCATTATACAATTAGAGAAAGTATAAAATTTTATATAGCATTGATATTAATATATATATTGATGTTAGGAAGAGAAATAAATTGGGGAAGAATTTTTTATCCGGTAAAAGTTTTGCCAGATGGAGATACGATATATATTTCGCTAGACAAATTATGGTATGGACAGATAGTATATCCTAGTATTGCAGTGTTGGTGGGGATAAGTTTAATTATTTTGGGATATTTCATTTATGAAAGTAAATTAAAAAATATTCAATGGAATATGCCTATAGAGGCAAGTATTATGTTTGTGGTCATGAGCTTATTGAGTCAATGTGTATTTGAATTAGAATATGTAAAATTTATTAGTAATTATAATCAATTATTAGAAGAAATTTGCGAAATGATGTCATATGCTGCGCTAGTATATTGTTCCTATCAAATAGATTTTTGTAAGTTTTACACGAAAATAAAGTATTTTGATATGATAAAATCAAGATTATAATATAGTTAAAAATTAAGACTAAGAGCTAGATACTCTTAGTCTTTTTTATTTAAACAAAAAATAGTAAATAAGTATTTACTATTGAAATAAATCTTGTTAAAATTTAGTTATGATGAAAATAAATCATGAAATATAAAGAATCGAGTTGTTCAATAATGCAAATTGAAAATAAAAACGAAAATGAAAACGAAAACGGAAATAAAGCTGACAAATTTGACCAACGTGATACTTATCCTATTGATTTTGTAGTAGCTTGGGTAGATGGAAATGACCCTATTTGGCAAAAAGATAAAGCCCAATATAGTCCAAGTAAAAATTCAGATAGTAGAAATATTCGCTATCGTGATTGGGATAATATGCAATATTGGTTTCGTGCTGTAGAAAAATTTGCACCATGGGTAAATAAAATTCATTTTGTAACTTATGGGCATTTACCTAAATGGCTAGATACGAAAAATCCGAAATTGCATATAGTAAATCATAAAGATTTTATACCTAATCAATATTTGCCTACATTTAGTGTGCGTCCTATAGAATTAAATTTACATAGGATACCTGGACTAAGTGAACATTTTGTATATTTTAACGATGATATGTTTTTATTAAAGCCGGTAGAAAGAAAATTATTTTTTAAAAATGGTTTGCCTACAGATTTTGCAATAGCTAGTACTTTGAGCGTGGCAGACAAACATGATACGGTACAATTTGCCAAATTTAACAATATTATTATTTTGAATACGCATTTTGATAAAAAAGTTCAAGTAAAAAAATTCTTTAATAAATGGGTAAATCTTGCTTATGGATGGAATGCTTTACGTAATTTGATTTTAATGGGAGAGCATCATTTTAAATGTTTTTCGAATAATCATTTAGCTTTTTCGTATTTAAAAGCTACATTTGAAGATTTATGGGACAAAGAATATGATGAATTAAATGAAACATGTAGTCATAAATTTCGTACAAGAGTAGACGTAAATCAATGGTTAGTTCGTTATTGGCAATTAGCCAAAGGTGATTTTACGCCAATTGGTCGCCATGTAAAAGGCAAAGTTTATGAAGTTTATAATGGGGTAAACGAAAATCAAGAATTATTTAGATTAATTGAAGAGCAGGCTATGCCAATGATATGTATAAATGATAATGATAATATCGATTTTGAACCGATGAAAAAACGATTAAATCAAGCTTTTGATAAAATATTGCCAGAAAAATCAAGCTTTGAAAAATGATTAATTTGTTAAAAGAAAGAATGTGTAACAAATGGATAAAATAAGTTTAAATAATAAAGTTATTTTAATTACCGGTGTAGCAGGATTTATTGGTTCTAATTTGGCTAAAAATTTATATAAAATAGTAAAAAATATTACAATTGTAGGTATTGATAATTTAAATGATTATTATGATGTAAATTTAAAACAAGAAAGATTAGAAGATTTAAGTAAATATAAAACTTTTAAATTTATAAAAGCTAATTTACAAAATAAAAATGTAATTTTAAATATATTTAAAGAATACCAACCCAAAATAGTAATCAATTTAGCAGCTCAAGCTGGAGTACGTTACAGTCTAAAAAATCCAGATTCATATATAGAATCAAATATAATAGGTTTTTTCAATATATTAGAGGCGTGTCATCATTATCCAGTAGAACATTTGGTATTTGCCTCAAGTTCTAGTATTTATGGATCAAATAAAAAAATACCGTATTCAGTAGAAGATAAAACAGATAGACCAGTATCATTTTATGCAGCTACTAAAAAATCTAATGAATTAATGGCCTATACTTATGCAAAATTATATAAAATACCAATAACAGGATTAAGATTTTTCTCGGTATATGGGCCAGCAGGCAGACCGGATATGGCATATTTTAGTTTCACTAATAAATTGGTGAATAATGAAGATATTCAAATTTTTAATTATGGTAATTGTAAACGAGATTTTACGTATATCGATGATATTGTAACTGGTGTAATAAAAGTCATGCAAAAGACACCAGATTTTGATGAAGATGGTGTACAATATAAAATCTATAATATTGGTAATAATAAGCCCGAAAATTTATTGGATTTTGTAGATATTTTACAGCAAGAATTAATAAGAGCAAAAGTTTTGCCGAAAGATTATGATTTTGAACAACATAAGAAATTAGTACCAATGCAACCAGGTGATGTAGAAATCACATATGCAAATGTAGATGATTTAATAAAAGATTTTAATTTTAAACCACAAACTTCTTTGCGTGAAGGTCTGAGAGCTTTTGCTATATGGTATAAGGATTATTATAAAAAATAAAATATAAAAATATAAATAAAAAAACTAAACTTAAATTCTATAAGTTTAGTTTTTTTGTATAAGTTATTTTTTTATTCGTTTAAAATTGCGTTCTAATTTTCGTAAGGCAACAAAAATCATATGAATAGAGCTGACTTTTAATTTAAATTCCCACATTTTTTGATGACTAGGAATAGGGATACGTGGCAGAGCAAATAAGTTGATATTCCATAATGATACATGGTCAAAGATTGCAAAGGCCATTTTATAATTAGCTTTTTTGGCGATAGCAATGACTTCTTGATTAAAAAATCCATAAGGATAACAAAGAAAATCCATTGGTTTATCTAGAAGTTTTGTAAATTTAGTTTTGGTGTCGGTAAGTTCTATACTTAATTCATCAGTAGTACATTTGGTCAAAAATGGGTGATTAGCAGTATGTGGCTGGATATCCATACCTTGAGCATGCCAAGATTTTAATTGTTCGACAGTCATGGTAGTGGTAAGTTGTTTACCGAAGTTTTCCCATTTGTTTTCTTTACCTAGCCAATTATAAATAGGAAAAACAACAGCGGTCATATTATATTTTTTTAATAATGGTAAAGCTTTAGTATAATTATCCTCATATCCATCATCAAATGTTAAAAGTATGGGATTTTTGGGAAGTTTGGTTTTGTTTACATAGTGATTATATAAATCTTGTGGTGTGATAGTGTGATAATTGTGCGAGGCTAAATATGCTAGTTGCTCGGCAAATTTTTCTTGTGGTAAAGCATTTCTATCACCAGGAATATCAGCGATGCGATGATACATGAGAATGGGTACATAATTTTTAAATTTAAAATATAATAAAATTAATAAACAAAAAATAATAAATATAAGTATAAACATAATAATTTTTCCTAACCTTAGATATAGTGTATAATAATATATTATACGAATATATACGAGTATTCAATAAGATTTTAAGGACAGAATATAAGGATAGATTACATGAAAAAATTTTTGATTATTAATACATCTTTTTTTGGTGATACTTTGCTTACCAATCCATTATGTAGAAATATAAAAGCATTGTATCCAGAATCTCATATAACTTTTATCGTGAATAAGCCCTTTGTAGAAGTGGCTACGTATTGCGATGGTGTAGATGAGGTCGTGGCTTATGATAAAAAGGGTAAACATCATGGATTGAAAGGTGCATGGCATTTTTATCAAGAACATAAAGAACATTTTAAATTAGGTTTTGAGGCAGCTTTTGTAATTTACGGTAATGAACGTGGTATTATTTTGGCCAAATTATTTGGTGCGAAAAAGATTTATGCAGAAAATCAAGGCATGATAAATTTATTATTAGATAATCCTAAAAACATAAATTATCATGGAAAAACTAAAGTTCAGACAAAAAATAGTATATTACTCGAACAATATACTCATGAACCAATTCAAGAAATGCCGATGATATTTTTACCACCCAAATCAGCATATCGTGAAATAAATGCTTTACTGGAAAGCCTAGGACTTCAAGAAAATAATAAATTAGTAGCTATTTGTACTACTTCTAAACGTAAAGAAAAAGATATGCCGATTTCAGATTGTCAACGTTTGATTAAACAATTACGTAATCAAGGATATGTACCATTATTATTGGGTGCAGGAGCAGTAGCAAGTAAATATAGAGATGATTTACAAAAAATAGCAAATGGTGAATTTATTGATTTAGTAGATAAAACTAGTATTAGTCAATTAGGTGCACTTTTGGCAAATTGTCGTGCGTTAATTAGTGTAGATACAGGTACTATGCATTTGGGATTGGCGATAGCTGTACCTACAATATGTTTATTTTACATTCATACAAAAGACCATTTAGCTGCTTGGGCACCAGAAAAAGAATTATATCGTTCTATTGTATTAACTGAAAATATTAATGTAGAAGATATTATGGGAGCATTAAAACAGTTAACGGAGTAATTTTATGAAAAATATTTTATTATTAGTGCCACGATTAAATATTGGTGGAGCAGAATCATATGTAGCTTTAGTGGCACGTAGTTTAAAATTATTAGGATATAATGTATATCTGGCCTCAGCAGGAGGCACACTTGCTACCAAGTTACAACAAGAAGGAATAAAACATTTTTTCTTGCCGATTCGATTAAGTAAATATATTTCTGGAATGTTATTAAAGAGAATAATAAAAAAATATAATATAGAAATAATCCATGCCAATTCAGAAGCTGCAGGGATAGCGGCGGTAAAAGCAAAACAAAAATATAATTTAGATATACCAATAGTATATACAGCACATGGTGTATTGCCGGCAAAAGTAAAAGATATTATAAATCAAGTGGATAAAATTATCGCAGTAAGTAATTTTTCTCGTGAAGCAGCTATTAAAGAGGGATTTAGTGCTGATAAAATTGAAGTTGTATATAATGGGGTAGATATAAATAAATTTAAACCTCATAATGAAAAAAGAAATCAACTTCGTGAACAGAACAATATTCCTCAAGATGCCTTTACTATGATTATTGTATCGAGAATAAAAAATTTACGTAATAAAGGTCATCAGCATTTACTAAATGTTTTAAGTAAATATGAAGTAAGTAAACATTGGCATTTAGTCGTTATCGGTAAAGGCAAAGGTCTAAGTGACTTTAAACAAAAAATAAAAGAATATAATTTGCAAAATAGAGTACATTTATTAGGGCACAAAACAGATGTAGAAAATTACGAAGATATGGCAGATGTGGTAGTATTGCCATCGTATTTTGAAACATTTGGTCTAGTGTTAGCCGAAGGTATGGCCATGGAAAAACCAGCAGTAGCATTTAGTGTTGGTGGTGTGCCTGAAGTCATTGAAGACAATAAAACTGGTTTTGTAGTAGATTATGATAATGATGATGAATTAGTAGAAAAATTAGCTATATTAGCAAAAAATCCTGATTTATGTAAACAAATGGGAATGAATGCACGAGAAAAAGTAGTAAAAGAGTTTGCTAATGAAATAATGATAAAAAAATTAGAAGAAATTTATAAGAGTTTAGAATAAAGTTTTTTGAATTTAGTAGTTTTAAATTTAATACAAAGAATTAGTAGTTAATCGGTAAATAATCGGTAGATAAAGATTAATGTTAATAGTATTAAATAAAAATAAATAGATTTGATTTATGGCGGGATGTGAATTAATTGATTAATGAATATAAAAATATTTTAATTTTAAATTTAAGAAAAATAGGCGATACAATAATGGCAACGTCAAGTGCGTATTTATTGAAAAAAGCATATCCAAAAGCAAAAATAACCATGTTGGTAAAACCTATGACAAAATCAATAGTAGAAAATAATCCAGTAATTGATGAAGTAATGATATATAATTATTCACACAAAGCAAAATGGAGTGAGATAAAAAAATTATCAAATCAAATTAAATCTAAAAATTTTGATGTGGCTATTATTATAGATAATAAGCCTCGTTCAGCATTGTTAAGTTATTTAGCAGGTATTCCTAAACGAATAGGATTTGAAAAAATAACAGCTAGAAATATTTATTTAAAATTTTTATATACAGATATTTATAAAATAGATTATGATTTTTTATCAACACAACAAGTTAAAAATCATGAAATATTTATTAATCGTATAACAAAAAAACAAGATAAAGCAAAAATGGTAATGCCTGATATTACGAATGAAAGTAAGGAATTAGTAAATAATATTTTTAAACCTTTACCTAAAGAGCGACTAAACATAGCTTTATGTATTCGAAGTGGGGTAAAGTTTAAAGATTGGACAAATGAAAATTTTATAAAAGTGATAACAGCTTTAGCTAACGAATATAAATTAAATTTTTATGTAGTAGGTTCACCAAATGATTATAATTATGTAGAAGAATTTATAAAACAGAGTAACTTACCTATAAAAAATTTTTGTGGTAAGACTAATTTACCAGAATTAGGATATTTATTAAAGAAAAGTGATATGTTATTAAGTGTAGATACAGGCACAGCACATATAGCAGCTGCAGAAAACATAGATACAGTAGTAATATTTGCAGGAACTTCTCATAAACATTGGGCTCCATATGGAGAAAAGGTCAAAATAATATATCCTCAATTAAATTGTTATCCATGTGTAGATAAACAGAGGAAAGAATGTAAAAATTATGCTTGTTTAAAGAATGTTGATATTGATAAAGTAATAGAATTTTGTAAAGAAATAATAGAAAGAAAAAAATAAATAATAAAAATATCTTATTAAGATAAAAAGAGCCTGTTTTTAGGGTTCTTTGTCAAATGTTGGGGTAAAGGATAGACAAATTATTGTCTATCCTTTTTCTCTTTTTTTAGCCAAATATAATATTCTTTTCCTAAATCTATCAAATCTTCGTACACCAAAACTTATTCTTTTTAAAACTTTTATCTTATTGTTTTTTCCTTCTGTAAATCCATTTGTATATCCTGTTTCAAATCCTTTTACTATTGGATTAAACCATCTGTACATCGTTTCTGCTACTTTATTGTATTCTTTCAAATTGTATGCTACTTCTATTTTTATCCATTTTTTTATTGCTTTTTTTTGTTTTTCTCTTTTTCCATTAATTCATAAGTTAAATGACGTATTTTTTGTAAGCGATAGTCATGAACAGAATTAGTAATATGATAACAACAAGGACAAAGATGAGGTTTACGAGGTAATTGAATAGTAACAGAAGTATCGGAGAAATTTATAATAGAAACATCTTTTAAATTTAATAAAATTTGTATATAATTAGAGTGAAGCATAAAACCATTCCTTTCTAAGATATTGTTGTGGTGACTATATTTTAACCGAAAAGAATGGATTTGTGCTTCTTTTTTTGAAAAAAATAAATGTTGAAGCAAGAGAATTTTCTCTTACCTCAACATTTATTATAGAACCGTTTTTAGAATATAATTAAAAATAGGCTCTTTAAATAATATTATTACTTCAAATAAAAATTAGGATATTTATTAATAAAAATATCTATATTAGGGATATCAAGATTGTTTAAGGGAATTTTAGTGAAAACATTATGTTCTTTATTTTGATAATCGTAAATAAGACTACCATTATTTAAACATTTTTTAATATGTGTTTCAGTATACACTTTGTTAATATTTCTAGAGTTATTTTCATCAACGGTACTATTTACTTTATTTAAAATACGATTAATTCCTCCCATATAAGCAAAATGCCAACCACCGTTATCTAATATAGGCAATCGACGGCGCAAATTTCTAAGTTCTTGAGGAGCTTTCATATTTTTATATAAACTAATAACACTACCAAACCACTTATCGGGATGTAAGTAATTTATATAGTAATAGTAATGTTTTTGCGAAAAACTTAAAGGAGTAATATTTAAAATATTAAGAATAGAAGCGTTTTGATTATATTTTAATAACAATTGAATATATTTAGAATAAGCGGTAAATTTATTTTTTCGTTTACGAAATATACGATGTAATTTTAATAAATTATTTTTAGCAAAAAGTGTATTTTCTTTTAAGTGCTTTAGAATATTAGGGTTAGGAATTTCATCCAAATCGGAAATGATAACTAAATCGTTATCATTACAGTTATTAATTTGCTGTAGTCCTTGAAAAATATAATTTCGTTGTTGGATTTCTAAGGAATAATCATTAGGTTTAGTTTCTTGAGGTATATTTTCATATTTAATATGAATGATTTTATTTTTATATGATTTAAATCTATTATCATTAATATCAAAGTAAAAGGGTTTTGTTTTTCCTCGAAAAGTAATATTTGATTCAACTAAAATAAAATAATCTACATAAGGTGAAAGAATTTTTAAACGTAATTCAAGAAGTTCTAATTCGTTAAAAAAAGTAAAACAATCATATATTTTCATTATAATAAACTCCTAAATTATATTTTTGACATTAAATATTTAGAAAAATAATAAAGACTTTTAATGTATTGTTTATTATTTTTTAATGCTTTAGCATATATTTTTATTTCTTTATAATTTTTTGGTTGTTCAAGTGAAGTGTTTTTCCATGGTGTTTGATTTTCATAATAAGCGTAAAGGTCTTTATTAAATGTATTGCAAACTTTACTAATAAGAAAAGCTATATTCCATGGTTTAGGATGAGCAGCAAAATGTAAAAGTACAATATCTTGATGATTAATAGTATTAATATCAATACAATTAAATTTTTTATCAATATATTTTATTTGTTTAGTTAAAATAAGGTTTAAAGCATCTTGGTCTAAATAACGGAACTTTTGTGGTTCAAGTTGAATAGCTTGTAAAACTTTTTCAAAAGTATTAAATTTATTCCATTTAATAATATCAATAACAAGCATACCGGCATTAAAATAAGTATGATTATTTAGATTTAAAGCTTTGTTTCGTTTATTATTCATCCAAGATAAATCAGGAACAGCGGCAATAATATTATTATTTAGTGAAATATTAAAGAGTTCGTCAGCATTTTGTAAACAAATAATATCAGCATCCACATAATATAATTTGTCTATATTTTTTAATATAATTGGTAAAATAAAACGAAAATATGTGGAAATAGGTAAATGTGTTTGTGTGGGTAATGATGATAATTTAGATATATCTAATTCGTAAATAAAGATATTAATGTTATAAATTTTAGCTAATTCATCAAATTTAGATTTAGTAGTCGTGGTTAAATTATTTGCCATAATATGAAAAGTAATGTTTTGTTTAGGATTATTTAAACAAAAAGAAGCAATGGAAGTAGCACAACAACGAGCATAGTTATTATCAATGCCGTATCCAATATGGATTAAATTAGTATTTGTTTGTTTATTATATAAGTAAGAGTAAGTACTTTTTATATAATTATTGTGTAATATCATTTTTAGTATCCTTTAGATTTCTAGTAACAAAAATAGTTATAATTTGTTTATTTTTTTATAATAATAGATTTTATTTTCCATAAAGAATATATTAAAAACCAGTAAAATGATTTAAAGAAATGTTGGTTTCGTTTGCACATTCTAGACATAAATTTTGCTTGTTTATAAGTTTTAGGTTGAGTAATAGGAATATTTTTCCATGGAGAGTTATTTTTATATTTTAACCATAAAGATGTAAGAGGATGATTTTGTCCCCATTTTTGCCAAGGCTTTACACTGCCAGAATAGTGTAAAAAAATGGTATTTTTAGGAATACTTTGTTTCATATCAGCTAAGTGATAAATAAGATTATATTTATTATCTAGAGGAGTTGTTTTATTAGAAAGAAGAATATTGAGTACATCCTGGTCATAATATTTAAAATTGTTATTTAGACAACTTGTGATGGCTTTGGTTGAAATATTATTTTTTTTCCATTCATTTAAATTAATGAAAAGCATACCTGCATTAAAATAAAAATTAGTTGATAAGTTTAATGATTTTTTAGCATAAGAAAGCATTTCAGGATAATCAGATACAGCCATTAAAGTGATATTAGAAGCAAAATTTTGTTGTAATAAATCTGTAAAAGAATTAATACATAGTATGTCGGAATCTAGATATAAAATTTTATTAATATTATTGTTCAATGAAATATCTATTAAGAAACGATAATATGTTGCTTGAGACCAAATAAAAGAAGTTGAAAGATTAGAGAAATTTTTAGGATTTACATAATATATGATAATAGAAATATTATTATATTGTGTTGTTAATTTTTTAAAACGAGAAATGTCATCATCATGAATATCATCAGAAAAGATATGAAAGATCATATTGGATTTATTATGTTGTAAAATACTATAAATTAAAACACCTGTACCAATAGTGAAGTTAGCATCAATACCAAATGCAATATGCAATACATCTTTATTGTCAATCAAAGATGTATTACCTAATAATTGTTTTTTCAAAATAATATTTTTAAAAAATTCCATAATAATCTCCTTTTAATGTATACTATTTTTTTATAAAGTATTTTATTTTATTTATAATATATTTTATTTGCCAATAAATAGCTTTAAAATAATATTTATTTTTTCGTAAATACATAGAATGAAAACGCATTTCTTTATAAGTTTTTGGTAAAATAAATGGTAAATTTTTCCAAGGAGTTAAATTTTCAAAATTTCTATATAAATATTTATTATAAGTATTTATATTGTCACAAAAGTACCAACTAAGATGCCATGGTTTGGGAATGTGTACAAAATGTAATAAACATATATCGTCTTTAGAACTAATATGTTTATTGTTGTGATAATTATATTTTGAGTTAATATATTTTATGTTTTTAGATAAAATAAGATTCAAAGCATCTTGATCTAAAAATGTAAATTTTTCAGGTTGGGATATTAATATATTAATTAAATTTTCAGTAGTATGTTTGGCGTTCCATTTTAAAGGATCAATAATTAATATTCCGGCATTAAAATATATATGATTTTGCA
Organism: uncultured Megamonas sp.; assembly: GCA_963558795.1. Classification (GTDB taxonomy): domain Bacteria; phylum Bacillota; class Negativicutes; order Selenomonadales; family Selenomonadaceae; genus Megamonas. Next base: position 35,073 of record CAUWIH010000006.1, read on the forward strand.
AATTTAAATTTTTATTTTGTAAATCATTTATCCATTTATCGTCAGCTATAGCACCAATGATATTATTATCTAAATCAATGTTGAAAAAAGAAGTCAAAGGTTGTAAACAAATTACGTCGGAATCAATATAATAAATTTTTTGTACGTTTTTTAAAATTATAGGTAATAAAAACCTAAAATAAGTAGGAATAGATAAATGAGCTTTTGTGGGAAGTTTATCAAAAAAAGACGAATCAACTTCATAAATAGAGATATTAATATGTTCTTGTTGAGCTAATTGTTTAAATTTTAATTTATTATTATTAGATATATTAAGACTAATAATATGAAAATGAAAATTTTTATTTATATTGTTTTTACAAATAGATACAATGGATGTACCGGCACATCTTGAAAAGTTATCGTCAATACCATAACCAATATGAATAGAAGATACTGGTGATTTAGAAAAAGAATATGATATTGTGTTTTTTATAGATTGTTCGATATTCATAATAAATTTATTCTCCTAATTTGCTAAATAATTAAATATAAATTAAAGGCCAAATTTTACATAAATTTGAATTTATGTAATTGTTTATAATTAGAAATAAAGGATATCAGTTATAGATTTTATTGTTTTAGGAAAATGAACCTCTGCATTTTTCATGAGTTCTTTATATTTATAATACATAGGGCTTTGAGCAAAATCAGATAGGCTTATAGAGATTATTTTGTGATTGGCAAATTTATCAGTGTACATTAATGCTGTAGATTGGTAACTAACTACGGCAATTAAATTGTCTTCAATGCTATACAATAATTCTGCAGGTTCAATAGAGTTAAAAATTGTTAATTGAGGCATGTGTTCTTTAAAATATTTAATTTTATCAGGACTATCATTAGGATGAGGTTTATATAAAAGTTCCCCTTTATTACCCAAAGGTTTAACCAAGGTTTGTAAACAATTTAATTCATTTTCAATGGAAAATAATTTTTGTTCAACTAATGGTTGACTTAAATACAAAATTGCAGGATTATTAATTTTTTTGTGTAATAAATTTTTAGATTTTAAATCATTAATAGCTATCTTTATTTTGTCTTTAGTAATAGTGATAGGATTTGGGGAAAAACGTTGAAGTAATTCAGGTTTATACATATAATCTGCAATACCTGCTTTACTATCACTAGCAGTAGAGGTATTAATATAAAGTTTATTATTTTTTATGCCAGCAGATTTTTTTATACCCCAAATTTTTAACTTGTGAAATAATTCATCTAATTTAGAGCGACGACGGTTTTCATTATAATAAGAATATAAACCATCTTCAAATCTATTAAATTTAGTAATATTTAAACTAGCAACTAATAATTGGTTTTGTGGGTCAATATCACTACCTAAAAATACGTTATCAATATGTAATTTACCGATAGAGTTTTGAACTTGTTGAACTTGAGTTTTAAAAGGTGTGGTTTTATTTCTACTGGAAAGAAAATGAATTAAAGGGAAAATTTCTTTATAACCACATTGTGTACTAGAAATATAATTCATTAATGGATTAGAAGACCATTTTTCATATCCATGAGGATGAATTAATGCTAGATAGTTATTATCTTTCGAGAAAAAGCCTTTACTTAAAATAAAAGATGTTAATAAGTGAAAAGGCGTATTGACAATAAATAGATTATTCATAAAGCACCTCTTTTCTAGTTTATGGTACAATATTATAATATATAATGCAAATGATTTTAAGTTGATGAATATATATTTATAGTGATTATTGTTTATTATATAGATAGGTAAATGCTATAGTATAATAAAATCTTGTTAAGAAAGTATTAGAGAGTAGGGAAGTGATTTTATTATACAAGTAGGACATTTAGAGATTAAGAATATAGTTATTTAAAGAAATACTTTTTGGTTATTTTTAAATAAATAAGAAATGGGGAATAATATATGTTACATATAAAGTTGAGAACTATAATAGATAGAGTTATCTTTTATTGTTTTATACTATATAGTATAACTTTTTTACTTAGTGAAGAAATTGGAAATACTTTTATTAGAATGGCTTTTTTATTAGGAATAATAAAATACATAAAATATAAAAACGTATATTTTAGTTTAGACAGTATATATAAATATTTAAAGCCTTTTTTTGTTTTTTTTGGAGTGATTTTTTTATTTTTCTTTATTCATGGAATAGGATATCTTTCTGCATCAAAATATGAAACATTAACGAAAATGATAATTCCTTTCTGTACGGCTTTGTTTTTTATATCTGATAAAAAACAAATAAAATGGATTTTATTGATGTTATGTGCAGGCATTGTAATTAATGAAGTATATTCTATATATGATTTTTTCATTCAAAATAATTCTAGAACACATGGTATAAATATGTGGACATTATATTTTGCAGGGATTTTATTATTACAATTACCTGTTTTATTATGTATGATTATAAAAGGTAATTTATCTAAGAATAAAAATATTATTTTAATATTTTTGTTGGCGTTAACATTATTAGCAATATTTACCAACGGTAGTAGAATGACATGGCTTATAACAGTTTTTGATTTTATTATATTGAGTATGTTTTTTATAAAGTCAGTTAAAAAGAAAATGGCAGTAATATTAGGGATTTTTCTAGTTTTATTTAGTATGTATAGTATGAACTCAAATATAAATTCTAAAGTTAACAGTCTTTTTGACACAAATAATATTTCTACTAGAGGTCATTATTTTTATTTACGTGATGGGGTAAATTTATTTTTAGAGCATAAATGGATAGGTGTTGGATTAAATAGATTTAATGAAAGTATATTAGATGATAACTTAGTATCAGAAGATTCAATAAACAATTTAAAAAAGGATTTACATGTTAAAATAAATGATAAATATGTAATGCCACATGCACACAATGATTTAGTAATGTTTTTATCAGAATTGGGAATATTAGGCGGTTTTATTTATTTATATTTATTTGGTAGTATTTTATTTTATACTATGAATAATTGGCGAAAAAATAAGGATATATGGAGTTTATCTATATGTATAATGACTATAAATATTTTGATACGAGGATTATCAGATTATAATTTAGCTAATATGGGAGTTATATCACTATATTTGTTTATTTATTCATTATATTTAAGACATATTTTTTTAGTAAGTGATAGAAGAAATGAAGTAATAAAAGGAAAATATTTAGGTTTTATTTTTGGAGGAATATTATTTGTTGTATTGTTAAGAATTGGTAGCAAATATTTAATGAATTAATTCTTTATAAAATGATATAGGTTGTAAAAATCAGTAATATAGGAGAGAATTAATGTTGGCAAAAATGTTTTTTTTGATATGTATAATTCTGTTTGTAGTATTTTATATAATTGAGCCTTTTTTGAAAGAAAAATATCAATTCTTCTTTAAATTAATAAAATATTATAATGATAAAAAAATAAATAAATTAATGAGAATGGCAAAAGATTATAGAGATGAAAATAAAATTAATGTAACGAAAAGAGATTTAGAAATAATTGTAAAAGAAACTTATCAAGAAAATGAATCGGTATATGATGCATTAGCAATAACAATAGTATTAACAGCTTTGGGATATATATATCAAGTAGAATCAAATATAAATATTATAAAAGAAAATCCAACATTAATTAATATAATAGGTTTCATATTAATATGTTTGTTAATATTGGTGATAATTTTAAATGAAAAATTAAATTATAAAATAAGAGAAAAAATTAAATTAGAAATATATATAAAAAATAAAGATAAATGGTTTGTATAATAATATTAAAAATAAGAAAAAATTTTGTTGATATTAGAGATTTTTGTTAATAAATTATACAAAGATGAAAATATCACCTATACTAATAGTATGGGTGATATTTTCATCTAAATGATGGGTTTATCAAGTATAGTTTTGTGAGTAGTATTTACGATTTTATACTATATTAAGGTAATTTAAAATCATTTTCCCATGTTTTGCTGAATCCCATTTTTATAAGTACAGCATTAAAAATATTTTGAGGTAGTTTTTTATTTAAAGAAATTACTTCGTTTTTTATAGAAGATAAAAGTTTATTATAATCTTTTTTTGATATAAATAAACCTAAAATTAAAATACAATCAAAAATTTTTGAAGTAAATTTTGTATTTTTTTCTTTGTGAAATATTATGATATGTGGTAATTTGTTTTTTCGTTTGATAATAACATTATATAATCGTTCTTCATGTGCACAAATATTTCTAAATTCATTTATAAAATAAAATATAGCAATAAAACAATTTTGTTTACCGGATAAGGGTATGTCTTTTTTTATAGTATATTCTTTTTTGAAAGTATCAATGAATTCATCGATAATACTATCTTTTATGGATGATTCAAGTGCTTCAAAAAAATGAATAATTTCACCAAGCGTCATTTTTGTTGTTAATACCCATAAAGGAAGTTCTTTATGTTTATCTAAATAATGGTAAAATTGACCACCTTGATCTTTTTGTTCTGAATTTTGTGTTATAACATTAGATAATCTAGCAATTAATTTAGTTATTTTTTGAGGATTTTGATTATCAAAGTTATTAATATCAAGATAGTTAAAATTTTGTTTGTAATTTTGAGAAAAATAATAAGAAACTTTGGTTTTTAAGGACGATTCCATTTTTAAAATGTATTTAAGAAGAATAGAACGTAATTCTCTATCAAATTCATATAAAGCATAGATATTGTAAAAAGTAGTACCAGTTTTATAATAATCAGAGCCAATTTGTTTAGTATGTTGTTCATCTAAAAATATTTCTTTATAGCCATTTATTATATTATAGTATCCTTCTTTTTTTAAGATATCAATAGCTTTACTGCCATTATCTATGACAAGGTTTCTACTACGTAAAATGTTAAGTTGTTGTCTATAGGTTTTAAATGGTTTAGACATAATATAAATACTCCTTTATACAAAAAAAGTCTTACCATTCCGCAGATTGGTAAGACTTCGTGATTTTCCCGCAGGTTAATCACTATTGCTCTTGTCCTCACTATAGCATATGATGAAAAAAAAGTCAAATAAAAGTTAAAATTTTATTGACTTTTTAACTTTTTTATGATAAAGGAATTTTTATTATTTAGATTATGAATGCATAAGAAAATATTAATTGATATAATATTATTAATATATTTTTTTGTGAGGTAAAATGATTATGAAAGCAATATTTTTTGATATTGATGGGACATTAATTGAAGGGACACATCCTGATTATCGTTATATGAGTGAAAAAGTAGAAAAGGCTATTCGCAAATTACAGGCTGAGGGCAATTATGTTTTTATAGCGACAGGTCGTTCTTTTGCTTTTCTTGATGAAAAAATAAAAAATTTTGGTTTTGATGGCTATGTATTACTTAATGGTGCGGTGATTTTTTTCCATGATAAGATTATTTATCGTGCGCCTTTGGCAAAAGATTTTGTAAAGAATATTACTGCTATTTGTGATAAACATCATTTGGAATATAGTTTGCAAGGTGAAACTGATACGTATATTGATAAAAATTTTGCTTATTTATTAGATAGATTAGCCAAATATGGTATTTATGAAGATAGTTTAACTTTGGATTTTGCTAAAAATAATATTGATGTTTATAAAATGGAGATTGACTCGCCCAAGCATGATGATAATAAATTTATTATTGAAAATTTACCAGAAGATATAGCGTATGTAGAAGATATGAACCATAATTATTGTCATGTTGAAGTGTATGCCAAGGCAAATTCGAAAGCTACTGGAGCATTAAAGGTATTGGAATTATTGAATATAGATGTGAAAGATAGTTTTGCTTTTGGCGATGGTGATAATGATGTAGAGATTTTGTCTACTGTTGGTTTTGGTATGGCTATGGAAAATGGTAGTGTAAAGGCTCGTAATAGTGCAAAAGTAGTAGTTCCTTCAATTTTTAATGATGGAGTAGCTTATGGTATTGAAAAATACATTTTAGCAAAGGATAAATAAAGAGGAATTTTGATGGCAGAGCAAGAAATATATCAGCAAATAATAAGCATTGCGAAAAAATATAATGTAAGTAAAGTAGTATTATTTGGGTCAAGGGCAAGAAAAACTAATATGCCTAAAAGTGATATTGATTTGGCTATATATGGTTGTGTTGATTTTGATGAATTATGTTTTGATTTAGAAGAAAATGTAGAGACTTTATTAGAATTTGATATTATAGATATGGAAAATATAAATTCATCATCAGAATTAATTCAAGAAATTCAAAGAGACGGAGTTGTTTTATATGAAAAAATATAAAAATTTCTCTAGTAATTTAAAAATATTAACAAAAGCTTTTGCTGAAGATTTAACGAATGAGTTTATTATAAGTGGTATAATTGATAAGTTTTTTATTCAATTTGAATTGGGTTGGAAATTATTTAAAGAAACTTTACGTTATGAAGGTTTAGCAGTTGCAAGCACAGGTTCACCTAGGGAAATCATAAAAGCTGCATATAAATGCTATGATTTTATGGATGAAGAATTATGGCTAAAAATGTTACGTTCAAGAAATGATATGACGCATATTTATGATGGCGATAAGGCAAAACAATTAGTAAATACTATTATAAAAATATATATACCAGAATTTCAAAAAATAGAAAAAGGTTTATTAGCTCGTTATGAAGATAAATTAAATGAATTTTGATAAAATAGAAAAGAGGCGATAATATGTTGAAAAAATTATTAATTGTATTTAGTTTATTAGGGATAATTTTTAGTAGTTTAAATTTTACGCAGGCATTTGCTCATGGTAAAGTATTTAAACAGACGTTATCTTGGATGAATTATAGTTTTGATATTGAAACTCAAAACGATAAATTAATATTTAAATCTCATAATTTAGCGAATAATAATCAAGAGGAAAACCAAGATATTACAGGCTATACAATTAATAATACACAAATAGGCGATATCGATAATGATAGTTATCCTGAAATATTTATTTATTTAACAGCAGATGATAATAGTAAGTATGGGCAGTTGATAGTTTTTTCTTGTGATAAAGGGAATAAAATGGATTTAGTAACGGTAAAAGCTATTGAAGATAATAAAGATTTAGCGAAAAATTATCGTGGTCATGATTTGATGATGATTAAAGATAATATGCTATTAAGAGTGTTTCCAATTTATTTAGAAAATGATACAGACGATAATCCTACAGGTGGAATGCGTAAGATTGAGTATAAATTAATCACTACAGCAAAAGCAAAAATATTACAGCCAATGAATTATACAGATTATAAAATATCTGATGAAAAAATAATAAATTAGAAGAAAATAATAACATATTTAATTTGTATCTATTTTATAATTATTAATATCTGTATAATAAATTTTTTTTAGACTTATGTATTTCATGAAAAACACCTCAATATATATTATAAAAATGGGCTATTTTGTAATGTCATCATAATTCATTTTACAAAAAACGGCTATTTTGTAATATAGATAGAAAAAAGCCAGCAGATAATTCTGCTGGCTTAATTTTTTATTTAGCCATTAATTCAGCAATTTTATTGGCAAGGGAGGCAGGGTCTTCTGGCATCATGCCTTCAATGAGTAATGCTTGAGCATATAAAAGTGAGCAATAATCTTTGAAAGCTATGCTGTCTTTTCCTTGTTCATGCACTTTTTGTAAGCGTGTGAATAAATCATGTTTTGGATTGATTTCCAAAATACGTCTTGCTTTGAACATTGGATTATTTGCTTGAGCAAATGCTTGTTCCATAGCAAAGCTTGGGCCTTGTTCATCAGCAACTAGGCATACAGCGGAAGATTTTAAACGACTACTGATTTTTACTTCAGCAACTTTATCACCAAGCGTTTCTTGGATATCTTTGATTAAGTCTTCATTGGATTTAGCGATATTTTCAGTTTCTTTTTTGACTTCTTGAGATTCTACATCATCAAGGTCTAAGTCACCACGGCTGATAGAATGGAATGGTTTTCCATCATATTCATGCATTATTTCAATAGCAAATTCATCGATATTATCAAGGAAGTATAATACATTAATACCTTTATCACGAAGAATTTCCATTTGAGGTAAGCTATCAATACTAGCACGGTCTTTACCGGACGCATAATAGATTTTTTTCTGATTTTCAGGCATATTTTCTACATATTCTTTTAAAGTGATGAGTTTGTCTTCTTTAGATGTAGTGAATAATAATAAATCTTTTAATTTATTTACGACATCGCTATTGCCAGTATAAGGACTGCTATAGATACCGATTTTTAAAGATTTACCATATTCATGCCAGAATGTTTCATATTTTGCACGGTCTTTTTTGAGCGTATTAGCTAATTGTTTTAAGATAGATTTTTCAAGATTTTTACCGATTAATTTTAATTCACGGCTTTGTTGTAAAAGTTCACGAGAAATATTTAAGGAAAAATCAGGAGAATCTACAAGACCTTTGACGAAGTTTAGATAATCAGGTAAGAGGTCTTTACATTTATCCATGATAAATACGTGGCGAGAATAGAGCTGTAATCCTGGTTCATAATCACTATGATAAAGATTGTACGGAGCATGTGCTGGGAAGAATAAAAGCGAAGTATATTCGATATTACCTTCAATTTTATTGTGCATTACTTCCATTGGTTTTTCCCAATCATGGAAAAGATTTTGATAAAATTCGTTATATTCGTCTTCTTTGATTTCAGATTTATTTTTAGCCCAAAGTGGTTGCATGGAGTTTAATGTGCGAACTTCATTTTTTTTGATTGTGCCAGCACCTTCGATTGGTTTACCGTCAGCGTCTTTTGGCTGTTCTTCAATAACAAAGTTCATTTTGATTGGATAACGAACATAATCTGAATATTTTTTTACAAGAGCTTGTAATTTATAAGTATCTGTGAAGTTTTCTTCGGATTGTTCACCATAGAATTCAGGTAAAAGGTGAATTGTGATACTTGTACCACGAGTTTCTTTGGTTGTTTCTTCGATAGTATAAGAGCCGTCAGCTGTAGATTCCCATTTATAAGCTTCATTTGTACCCGCTTTTTTAGAAACTACAGTGATTTTTTCAGCTACCATGAAAGCTGAATAAAAGCCTACACCAAATTGACCGATAAGGTCTTTTTGTGTATCTGTATCATTAGTGCCTTCTTTAGCTTGTTGTAATTTTTCTAAGAATGCTTTTGTACCAGATTTTGCAATAGTACCGAGATTTTCAATGAGTTCTTCTTTACTCATACCGATACCATTATCGGCAATAGTTAAGGTATGACTAGTTTCATCTGGGATAAGGTAAATTTCATAATCACTATTATTTTCAAGTAAATCAGTATTTGTAAGAGATTCAAAGTGAAGTTTATCCATTGCATCAGATGCGTTGGAAATTAATTCACGAAGGAAAATTTCGCGATTAGTATAGATTGAATGTATCATTAAATCGAGTAATTTTTTAGTTTCAGCTTGAAATTGATGTGTTTCTTTAGCCAAGATTATTCACTCCTAATGTAGATATTTTATAAATTAATTTATTAGCACTCACGTTGCTAGAGTGCTAAACACTTAATTATTATTATATAATTATAGGTCAAAATGTCAATAGAAGATTTATTATGCGTGAAATATAAAAAAATACAAGCTAGAATTATCTAACTTGTATTTTTAAATATATCTTATTTAAATTATTTATCGTTGAAGGATAGTAATCCATATTGATATGCATTGATATCATCTTTAGTTAAAGCTGTTTTAGATGAAAGCACGATGCAATAATTGGATTTTGTACCTTTTAGATAAGTTTCGATATTTTGACCTTGTTCATCAATAGTTTTATCTACTTTACCGTCTTTATCAGTATCTACTTGAATAGTTTTGGCTGTAACAGCATAGATGGCATTATGTCCTTGAATAGGAACAAGAGAAATTGCTTCATATCCGCGTTCAACGGCTAGGCGAGTAAATAAATTTTTTCTATCTTCATCACTAATTTTATCAAGATCTGGGAATGTATCGTTGCTGAAAGCATTTGGGGAAACAATCCAATATTTTGTAGGGTTGTGACCATCTGTAGCAAAGATAATAACATCACCTTGTTCTTGTGGTGAAAGAATACTTAGATTAATTACAGCCAATGGTTTTTCTGGGCATTTTATGCTATAACCAAAACGTTCGCTAGTATATAAATAACCATCAGCAGCGAAACTTATATTTGTTATAGATAGTGTAGCCACTAAAGCAAAAACACTCATTAGGGATAGGAACATTCTTTTTATTCTCATAAACATATCTCCTTGAAATTATAGACAAAGATACTAATAAGTTAGTATCTTTGTCATACTATTATTTAGCCAATTATAACATAAATAGAAATAAAAAGCGATAAAGATATATTACATAAATCTATCAATTTCAGATTTTGGTGGTTGTTTAGATTTACCAGTAAGTTTGGAAGTAATTTTCATTACAACTAAATACATAACAGGAATCAAGAATACACCAAGGACAGTAGCTACAATCATACCACCAACAACGGCAATACCCATATTATTACGAGCAGCTGCACCAGCACCAGTTGCTACGGCAAGTGGTAAACAACCAATAATGAAGGCAAGTGATGTCATAATAATTGGACGTAAACGAAGTTTGGAAGCTTCAAGAGTAGCTTTTAAAATTGGCATACCAGTATCAAAACGTACTTTGGCGAATTCAACGATAAGGATAGCGTTTTTAGCTGCTAAGCCCATTACTACGATCATACCAATTTGCATATAAATACTTATCTGCATATTGAAAATATAAGCGGAAATCAAAGAACCAAAGATACCAGTTGGTACTGTTAACAATACAGCATATGGTACGCTCCAGCTTTCGTAAAGAGCTGCAAGACATAAGAATACGAAAACAAGGGCTAAGACCATAACTTGAGCTGTAGAACTTGTTGCTGCACGTTCTTCACGGCTCTGACCAGACCAGTCAATGTTGAAGCCATTTGGAGCTTCTTGTTTGATTACTTCTTCAATAGCTGCCATTGCTTGACCTGAGCTGTAGCCTGGTTTTGGACTACCTTGGATAGTTACACTACGACTAGCATTGAAACGAGAAATAATCGCAGGTCCGGAATTTAATTTTGGTTTAATTAATGTGTTTAATGGAACCATTTGACCATTGGAACCACGGATAAAGATGAAACGAGTAGTATCCGCTTCATCACGGAATTGACTTTCTGCTTGCATTACTACTTTATAGGAACGACCAAATTGGTTGAAGTCGTTGATTTCTGTACCACCAAAGTTTACTTGAAGAGCAGTAAATACATCAGAAATATTTAAACCTAAGTTTTTAACTTTTTCACGGTCTACTTCAAATTCATAAATTGGAGAGTTTACACTATATGTTGTATAAACACTTTGAAGTTCAGGACGAGTATTAGCTACAGCTACGATTTTTTTAGTAATAGTATCTAATTCTTCATTAGTATGACCACTCATATCTAGAAGCTGTAAAGTAAAGCCACTAACCATACCAAGACCTGGTAAAGATGGTGGATTCATAGCAATAATGGAGGCTTCTGGATAACCCATAGCACCTTGTTTAAATGCCATACCAACTTCAGCGTTGATACTTGTTTCTGGTGAAGTACGTTCGCTCCAAGGGTCTAAACCTACGAAGAATGTAGCTGCACTGGATTTTGCACCGCCAGATAAGATATCATAACCTGAAATACCCATTACCTGAGAAACACCAGGATTTTTCTTTAATTCTTCAGCAAGACGAGTCATAACTTCGTCAGTATTATTTAAAGAAGTACCTTCTGGTAAGCTTACAGCACCAAGATAATAACCTTGGTCTTCAGCAGGAATAAATGTAGTTGGAATTATTTTAAATAAACCAAACATTAAAGCTACAATAATAACTAAAGCAGTAACACAAAGTTTTGCTTTACCAATTAATTTGGCAACATATTTTACATAACCACGAGTCATCCAATTCATAAATTGGTTGAAACGAATGAAAAATGCGCCAAAAGTAGATTTATTTTCATCAGCAGTATGTGGTTTTAACATTGTAGCACAAAGTGCAGGAGTAAGAGTTAAGGCCACGAATGCTGATAATGCCATAGAAATAGCAATAGTTAATGCGAACTGACGATATAAGATACCAGTCATACCACTAAGACCTGCAACTGGAACGAATACAGAAGCAAGAGTAAAGGCAATAGCAACAACTGGGCCTTGTACTTCATCCATAGCACGACCTGTTGCTTCTTTCGGACTAAGACCATCTTCAGCCATATGACGTTCAACGTTTTCAATAACAACGATAGCATCATCGACAACAAGACCAATGGCAAGAACCATACCAAAGAGAGTCAAGGTATTGATGGAGAAATCAAGTACTACGAAGGTCGCAAATGTACCAATAAGAGATACTGGAACAGCGAGCATAGGAATGAGTGTAGCACGCCAACTTTGTAAGAAAAGATAAACAATGAGCATTACAAGTAATAATGCTTCGATAAATGTATGGATTACTTCATTGATAGATTCACTGATATAAGTAGTGTTATCAACAACAGTATCATATTCAATATCTGGAGGGAAATCAGCTTTGGATTCTTCAAGAATTTGTTTTACTTGACTTACAGTATCCATTGCGTTGGCATCACTAGTAAGCTGAACACCGAATGCTACGGCATTTTGGTTATTGTGTTTAGCGATGATATTATTTGTTCTAGCGCCTATTTCTACTTTAGCAATATCTTTGACACGAACAAAGGAGCCACTATTAGCATCAGAACGAATAATAATATTTCCAAATTCCTCAGGTGTAATTAAACGACCTTGAATTTTACCAGTGTATTGGAATTCTTGATTACGTGGTGCTGGCAACTGACCAATTGTACCAGCTGGAGCTTGAGTATTTTGTTCTTTTACAGCACTAACGACATCGGCAACAGTAAGACCAAGTTCAGCAAGCTTATCTGGATTGATCCAAATACGCATAGAATAGTCAGAACCGAATACGTTTAAGTCCCCAACCCCAGGAACACGTTTGATTTTATCTACAAGGTAAATATCAGCATAGTTTTTCAAGAATACGCTGTCATAAGTACCTTTTGGAGATGTAAGTGATAATACCATTGCCATATCACTAGAAGCTTTACGAGTAGTAAGACCAAAAGTCTGTACATCAGATGGTAAGCTTGGTGTAGCAGTGGCAGCATTATTTTGAACTTTTACGGAGTCCATATCACCGTTTGTACCGAGTTTGAAGACTACTTGAAGATTGTAACGACCGTCATTAGAAGAAGTAGAACTCATATAGTCCATGCCTTCAACACCATTGACTTGTTGTTCAACTACCTGGGCAATAGTCTCATTGACTGTATCTGAGTTAGCACCAGTGTAAGTAGTACTTACGGTAATAGTCGGTGGAGAAATTTGCGGATATTGTGCTACTGGCAGAGTTGCTGCAGAAATTATACCTAAAATTACGATGATAAGTGAAATTACAATAGCAAATATCGGACGATTTATAAAGAATCTTGACAATTACTGCACCCCCTGCTTAAAAAGTTAAGCCTAAATCTTCAGGAGTGACCATAGTAACATTAAGGTCTACACCTTCTTGAAGTTTTGTAAGACCCTCAACAATAACAGTATCATTAGTATCTAAGCCACTTGTAACGATCCAATAACTTCCGATTTTATCACCAACAGTAATGGCTTTAGTAACAGATTTATTATCTGGGCCGACAACCATAACGAAGGTTTTATCTAAAAGTTGTTGCACAGCACGTTGTGGAATTAAGATAGCATTTGGTAAAACTTCGCCAGTTACTTTTACGCGAGCAAACATACCAGGAAGTAATAAACCATCAGGATTATCAAATAAAGCATTGATAGCAAGAGTGCCTGTATTAGTTGTAAGAGAACGGTCAACTTGAACAAGATGTCCAGAAATAGGATATTCAGTACCGTCACTTAAAGTAATTGTTACATTGTTAGTATCACTATTAAAGAAAGAAGAAAGTTTTAAGTATTCGTTTTCACTAACGTTAAATTGTGCGTAAACTTGGTTTACAGAACCCATAGTTACAAGCACAGTATTACCAGCAGTTGCATACGCACCTACATCAATATCATTGATATCAAGTTTACCATCTGTTGGTGCATAAACGACAGTATCGTCTAAATCTTCTTGAGCTTTTTTAACCATAGCAGCATTAGAATCAATAATTGCTTGTTGTGCATTTAAAGATGCTGTAAGTGCTTCAACTTGAGATTGTTGAGTAGCAGCTTGTTGGTCAGAAATAGCATTTTGAGCAAGTAATGTTTGATAACGATTGTTATCTACTTGAGCATTTTGTAAAGTAGCTAAAGCATTTTGATAATTAGCTTGAGATTGAGCTAATGTTGCTTGAGCAGAAAGCAGTGCACTTTCGTATTGGCGAGAATCAATTTTGTAAAGTGGTTGTCCTGCACGAACAAATTCACCACCGGTAATGTATTTCTCTACGACAGTACCAGAAACACGAGCAGTGATTTTTACTTCATCGGTTCCTTTGATATTACCAGCATATTCATAATTAAGTGGTGTATCACGCTTGATTACCTGCATAGCTTTTACCATGGCAGGGCCACCTGCTTGCTTACCTTTAGGTACAGCCATCATCTTAGAATATACAAGATATCCAATAAGGGCGATTATAACTACGGCTATAACTGTTATAAGAACAGGTCTTTTCTTTAATTGTGTTGCCAAATTTTGAAACCTCCTTTGATAAATTCCAAAAGCTGTGCTTTTGCACAGCTTTTTAAATCAGCTTTTATTAAATTTTATACCTAGCTGATAGTACACAAGTATTTACTATTATCGTGTTCTATAGTATAGTATATTTATTGAAAAGTCAAGATTTTTACGTCTTTGAAGCCTGTTTTTAATCAGCTTTTAATCTTTAATAATTTTATTGTGTTAGTCTAAAAAAAGGAGCAATTTTTTTGAAAAATAACCAAAATAATAATAAAAAAATAATAGATATATATTTCGACTTATTTGATATTATGATGAATTATAATCATAAATTATGGAGAACGATAGCATTACCTTTGCCTTTAAATCATTTAGTTGTGATGTATTTTTTATATAATAATAAAGGGGAAAGCTCAACAATTTCAGAAATTGCAAATCATTTATCGATATCAAAACAACAAATGAGCCCGATTATAGATAAACTACTAAAAAAAGGTTTTATTGAAAAACATTGTTTGAGTAATGACCGTAGATATAGTCAAATTTATTTAACTAAACAGGGAAATGATTTTTTAGAAGAACATCAACAACAACGTAGACTTAATTTTATACAATATATGACGGATTTGTCTGATGAAGATGTAATTAAGTTTGATGAAAGTGTAAAGAATGTAAAAAAAATGATAAAAAAAATGTTTGAAGAAAGTCAACATAGTAAAATATAGTAAATTATTATATATTAATATATGTATAAAAAAGCCACTTATTTAATGCGATATAAGTGGCTTTTTGTGATGAAAATTAGCTATATTAATTTAGATAAAAGACAACACTTGGTAGATGTGCTAAAATAACATAGATATTAAAAATGAAGCTAAAATACTACTTTTATATAAGGGGACTTTTATGGTTAAAGATAAATTAATTATTTGTGATTTAGATGGTACACTATTTGATACACGTAGGGTAAATTATATGGCATATAAAGAGGCAATAATAAAATTAGGCTTGCCGATGAATACTAGTTATGATGAATATATAAAAAAATGTTGGGGACCTACTTATCGAGCATTTTTACCGATAATGGGGGTAGCTCCGGAGTATTTTGAAGAAGTCCATGATTTAAAGAAGACTTTATATGTGAAAAATTTAAAATATGCAACAGAAAATACACATTTATTCAATATGCTTGAAGCATTAAAATCTACGTATTATACGGCAGTTGTAACCAGTGGGTCTAAAAATTCGAAAGATATTTTACGTCATTTTGGTCGCTATGATTTATTTGATGTAATTTTTACAATTGATGATGTGAAATATGGTAAACCTGACCCAGAGGGCTTTTTTAAAGCTATGGAATATTTTAAGGTAAAGCCCCAAGATACAATGATTTTTGAAGATTCTGATGTGGGTCTTTGTGCTGCAAGAAAAACAGGTGCAAGTGTTTGTGTAGTTGATGATTTTAAAAAATAATAAATATATAAGTTCACTTGTGGTATGTGATATAATGAAGAGTACTTTTGAGGTGATGAAATGTTTAAAATATATACTAATTCGCCAAAACAAACAGGTGTGGTGGCACAGTCTTTGGCGAATTTAATAAAAGATGATTTGATTATTTGTCTTGAAGGTGATTTAGGTGCTGGAAAAACGTTATTTACACAAAATTTTTGTAAAGCATTAAATGTAAAAGAATCAGTAACTAGTCCTACTTTTAATTTGATGAATGTTTATGAAGGGGATAAACGTATTTATCATTTTGATTTATATCGTTTGGAAAATGAAGAAGACCTAGAGGAAATTGGGTTTTATGAATATAGTGATGTAGATGATGAAGTGGTACTTATTGAATGGCCAGATAGATTTTTTGCGTGTATGCCAGAAGATTATTTGCATATAAAAATAGAACGTACAGAAAATGAACAATCACGTATACTTACTATAAACATAAAAGGAAATAAATATAATAGTATTTATGAGGAGTTGAAAAACAGTGCCAATATTAGCGATTGATACTTCAACAATTGTTTCAGGTGCAGCGATTGTTGATTTAGAAAAAAATAAATTAGTAGCTGAAATTACTATGCAGTTGAAATTGCCACAATCAGAAGTATTGTTGGGACATGTTCAAGATGTTTTAAAAATAGCGCATATGGATAAACGTGATTTGACGGGGATTGCGATAAGTATTGGCCCGGGTTCATTTACTGGTTTACGTATAGGTTTAGCTACTGCTAAAATGTTAGCGTATGCTTTAAATCTTCCAGTAGTAGCAGTATCTTCACTTAAGGCTATGGCATATCATTATCCAGTAGCAAACGTATATGTAGCAAGTGTATTGGATGCACAAAAATCAAATGCATATTTTTCTTTATATGAGTGGAATGTTGAGCAACATAAATTTGATACTTTACAAGATATATGTGTTGATAATTTTGAACAGATTGTAAGAAATTGCTCAGCTTTAGATAAACCGGTAATTTTTGTGGGCGATATAGCACAAAAAAAAGCTGATGTGATTGAACAATATACGAATGTTTCTTTAGGTTTACCAAATCTTTGCATGCCAAGAGCTAGTAATGTAGCAATGCTTGCTAAAGAAAGATTTTTAAAAGGTGATTTTGATAATATTATGGATTTAGAACCTGTATATATTCGTCGTTCTGAAGCTGAAGTTTTATGGGAAAAACGTCATGGAGAAAAATTGGATATTTAAATATAATTATAATAGGTAGGTAAAATATGCAAATATATTTTCGTAAAATGACACCGGATGATGCAAGTGAAGTAGAAATTGTGGAAAAAGCTTGTTTTAGTATACCTTGGTCAAGAGAATCTTTTTGGCAAGAGGCATCAAATGATAAAGCTTTTTATTTGGTTGCTGTAGATAAAGCAGAAGCTAAAGAAAAAATTGTTGGTTATGCGGGAATGTGGGTATTGTTTGGTGAGGCTCAAATTACTAATGTAGCTATTATGCCAGAGTATCAAGGTAAAGGTATTTCTAGATTAATGATGAATGAAATGATTGATTTAGCTAAGAAACATTTAGCAACAGCAATGACTTTAGAAGTCAGACCAAGTAATTATAAGGCTATTAATTTATATACGTCTTTGGGTTTTAAATCTGTAGGTCGTAGACCTAATTATTATGAAGATGGTGAAGATGCTGACATTATGTGGATAACCGATTTAAGTAAAACAAAATAATTTGTAATTTATATTGAGGTGATTTTGGTGCATCAGTATCTATTTTTTATCGGTGATTTTCCTATAAGAGCTTATGGCCTGGTATTGTCTTTAAGTATTATTTTAGCAACTGGCGTGGCGTATTTTTTAGCAAAACAAGATGGTAGATGGCATAGTCATATTGTAGATATGGGTATTTATTGTGGTATATCAGGAATTATTGGTGCTAGATTATGGGATGTATTTTTCTTTGATTGGGCTTATTATAGTCATCATCTAAATCAAATTTTTTATGTATGGCAAGGTGGTATGGCTATTCAAGGTGGAATAGTTTTTGGAGTATTAGCCGGAATAATTTATGCGAAACGCCATAAAATTGATATTTTGGAAATGGCTGATATTGTCGCGCCGGCAATTATTTTAGGACAAGCTATTGGTAGATGTGCCAATTTATTAAATGGTGATGCTTTTGGTGCGCCTACAGGTAGTAACTTTGGTATAATTTATCCAGAAACAACGCTGGCTTATCATACGTATGGAGCACAGCCATTATGGCCTGCTGAAATATGGGAAGGTCAATTAGATTTTGTGATATTTGCTTTATTACTAATATTTAGAGCATTTCCTCATGCCAAAGGACAAGCTTTTTCACTGTATATAATGTTATATAGTTTGGCTAGATTTGGTTTAGAGTTTTTGCGTGGCGATTATGCAACTCCTGTATTTTTGACTTTGACTTCAGCACAAACAACAAGTTTAGTAGCATTTA
This sequence comes from uncultured Megamonas sp., assembly GCA_963558795.1. Classification (GTDB taxonomy): domain Bacteria; phylum Bacillota; class Negativicutes; order Selenomonadales; family Selenomonadaceae; genus Megamonas. The sequence goes on from CAUWIH010000006.1 coordinate 53,784, forward strand.
TTTTGGCAGGAGTAGCGTTTATTTATTGTAAATATAAATATCCAGTAAATAAATCTATGAAACAAAATAATAAAATAGAAAGAAGTAAACGAGGTAAGCAAAAATAATATGAATAAATTTAAAAAATGTGTTTATCTTTTTAGTTTATTATGTTGTTGTTTTTTTATTATAAATATTAATGCAAAGGCACAAGCTGGTGAACCATATATTAGAGTTGGGATTTTGCAAAATCAAAGTAGTGTAAGTATTTCAGGAAATAATGATTTTGTAGTAAAAGATATAGATAATAATCAAAGTTACAAATTTAAAAAACTTGAAAATGTAACAATAAGTCAGTCGGAAAGAAAAGTTCTTATAAATAATAAAGGAAAGCAAACAACAACTGTAATTGTTGCAGTAAAAGATAAAGCACCAGTTATTGTAAATGGAAAAAGATATCGAGGAAGTTTGATTATTCAACCACATAAATCTGGACTTACAATAATTAATCGTTTATTGATTGATGAATATTTATATGGGGTAGTGCCTGAAGAAATGCCGGCAAGTTGGAATATAGAAGCATTGAAAGCTCAAGCTGTGGCAGCAAGAACTTTTGTCTTATATGATAAATTAGATAGAAAACATACAAAAGCAGGTTTTGATGTTTGTGCGACTACTGATTGTCAAGTTTATGGCGGTATGGATAGTGAAGCTAGTAGCACGAATAAAGCGATAAATGATACCAAAGGTACAATAATAAGTTATTTACATCAACCAATTTGTGCAGTATTTCATGCAGCCTCAGGTGGGTTTACAGATGATAGTATTAATGTATGGGGAGTAAATGTTCCGTATTTGAAAGCTGTTCAAGATACAACAGAACAATCCCCATATCAAAACTGGACTTTAAATATAAGTGCTGGTGATTTAAGTAGAAAAATAAGTGCTAACTATAAAGATATAGGTATAATTAAAGAAATAAATGTTAGTGGCTTAAAAACATCACCTAATAGTGCAAGTAAACCACAAACAATAAAATTTATTGGTTCAAATAAGCAAGTGGTAGAACTTACTAAATCACAAATAAGAGATTTAGTAGGGGTGAAAAGTAGTAATCTTACTATAAGTTTGGCTGATAAAAAAAATACAAATGATAGTAATTTAAAAATAGATAAAGCTGATAAAATGCTTGTAATTCAAGGTAGTGGTTATGGTCATCGATTGGGAATGGCTCAATGGGGGGCAAAGTCATTAGCCGATACTGGAAAAAATTATCAGCAAATTTTATATCATTATTATGCTAATGTAAATCTAAAAAAGATTTATTGATATTTTAAATAAAGGGGATAGTTATTAATGCTATTAAATGATTTTGATTATAATCTTCCGGAAGAATTAATAGCTCAAACACCATGTGAAAAACGTGACCATTCACGTTTAATGGTATTAAATCGTGAGGATAAATCAATAAGCCATAAACATTTTTATGATATTAAACAATATTTAAGAAAAGGGGATACTTTAGTATTTAATGATACAAAAGTAATACCAGCTCGACTTATTGGTCATCGTAGTAAAACTGGCGGTAGAGTAGAAATTTTTTTATTAAAAAGACTAAGTGATAATCGTTGGGAAACTTTAGTAAAACCAGGGAAGAAAGCACAGATTGGTAATATTATTGAATTCAGTGAAGAGCTTAGCTGTGAAGTAGTAGGTCATACTGATTTTGGTGGACGTATTGTAGAATTTAAATACGAAGGTATTTTTGAAGAAATTTTAGATAGATTAGGTGAAACACCATTACCACCATATATTCATGAAAAATTAGCAGATAAAAATCGTTATCAAACAGTATATGCACGAGAAGAAGGCTCAGCTGCTGCACCAACTGCAGGTCTTCATTTTACGAAAGAATTATTAGAAGAAATCAAAGCTATGGGAGTAAATTTAGCTTTTGTAACCCTTCATGTAGGTCTTGGAACATTCCGTCCAGTAAATGTAGATAATATTGAAGAGCATGTAATGCATAAAGAATTTTATCATGTAGAAAAAGAAGCGGCTGATATTATTAATCAGACTAAACAAAATGGTGGTAGAGTAATTGCCGTAGGTACAACATCTATTCGTACTTTAGAGTCAGCAGCCAAAGAAGATGGTACAATTGCACCTATTGCTGAAGAAACTGGCATTTTTATTTATCCTGGATATAAATTTAAATTGGTAGATGCAATTATTACAAATTTTCATTTACCAAAATCTACATTAATTATGTTAATTAGTGCTTTTGCTGGTAGAGAATATGTGCTTTCAGCATATGATGAAGCTGTAAAAGAAAAATATCGTTTCTTTAGTTTTGGCGATGCTATGTTTATAGAATAATATTAATGATTATTTTTATTAATGATTATTTTTAAATTTTATTTGTGGTAGTATTCTTTTGTTATTTTTCTTTAATAATAAAGAAAAGTAAGCTTATTAATTTTTAGGAGGAACAATGAAACCTGCAATTACTTATGAACTTATAAAACAATGCCCGCATACAGGGGCCCGTGCTGGTCGTATCCATACTCCACATGGTAGTTTTGATACACCAATTTTTATGCCAGTAGGTACACAGGCTACAGTAAAAACAGTTTCCCCAGAAGAGCTAAAAGCTATGGGAGCTGGCATTATTTTGAGTAACAATTATCATCTATTTTTGCGTCCAGGATCAAAATTAATTAAAGAAGCTGGTGGCTTGCATAAATTTATGAATTGGGATAGAGCAATTTTGACTGATAGTGGTGGATTTCAGGTATTTAGTTTAGGTGATTTACGTAAAATATCTGAAGAAGGGGTAACTTTCCGTTCTCATATTGATGGTTCGAAAAAGTTTTTATCTCCAGAAATTGCTACTAAATCTCAAATGGATTTAGGTGCAGATATTATTATGGCTTTTGACGAATGTGTGCCATATCCAGCTGATTTTAAATATACTCGTGAATCTATGGAGCTTACTCTTCGTTGGGCACAGCGTTGTAAAGATACTATGACTAGTGAAAATCAAGGCTTATTTGGTATTGTGCAAGGTGGTATGTATAAGGATTTACGTATTGAATGTGCCAATCGTTTAGTAGATATGGATTTTCCAGGTTATGCAGTAGGTGGTTTAAGCGTTGGCGAACCTAAAGAATTAATGTATGAAATGCTTGATATTACTTTAGAACATTTACCTAAAAACAAAGCTAGATATCTCATGGGTGTAGGTACACCAGATTGCTTGGTTGAAGGGGTAATGCGTGGTATTGATATGTTTGACTGCGTATATCCTACTCGTGTAGCTAGAAATGGTACAGCTATGACTTGGAATGGCAGATTAGTAATAAAAAATGCACAATATGAAAGAGATTTTAATCCAATTGATGAACATTGTGATTGTTATGCGTGCAGAAATTATTCAAGAGCATATATTCGACATTTAGTGCGTGTAAATGAAATTTTTGGTTTACGTCTGCTTAGTATTCATAATTTACATTTCTTAATTAATTTCATGAAAGAAATGCGTCAATCTATTTTAGAAGATAGATTTGTAGACTTTTATCAAAAATTCACAGCAAATTTCTCATTTAATGCAAAATCTGTGTAAATTTTAAAGATAAATATGTAAAAATATAGAAGTATTATGCTATACTATATCTAATATGCAAATATAAATATAATTTTATTGATGAGGAGAATTTTTTATGAGTGAATCACTAATGGCAAGTCTTTATTCTTATGGACCGATAGTAGTAATGGTAATTATTTTTTACTTTTTACTTTATCGTCCTCAGAAAAAACAACAAAAACAACGTAATACAATGATGGACAATTTAAAAGTAGGTCATCGTATTTTAACTATAGGTGGTATCCATGGGGAAATTACTTATGTTGATTTAGCAAAATCTGATTATATCAAAATCCGTATTGCTGATAATGTAGAAATCAAAATCAGTAGCGGTGCTATTGCTAGAGATTTAACACAGGAAAAAACAGATGCAAACCCAGCTAATAAAAAATAAAAAAGCTCAACGAAAAGAGCTTTTATCTAAGCGTAGAATGCTTTCGCAAGAACAAAAAAATGAGTATTCTAAGCAAATTACAGAAAAATTATTAGCCTTAGCATCATATAAAGAAGCAAAAGTATGTATGATGTATGCTTCAATGAAAGACGAATTTCAAACAAAGGATTTTATTGTAGAAGCTATTAAGGCAGGCAAACAAATTTGCCTGCCTTATGTTAGTGATAAACAATTAAAAATAATGCAAGCTACAAAAATTAATTCTTTAGATGAATTGGTAGAAGGAGCTTACGGCATTTTAACTGTAGCAAAAGATAAGCTTAATATCATAAATCCACAAGATATAGATTTTGTATTAGTGCCAGCTGTAGGGTTTGACCGTAATGGTTATCGTCTAGGTATGGGTGGCGGATATTATGACCGTTATCTAAAAATGGCAACAAAAGCAAAACTAGTGTCAGGGATATATAGTTGTCAGTTGGTAGATGAGATTATCAAAGATGATTATGATGCTCAAGTTGATTTTGTGTTAACAGAAAATGAAACAATACAATGTAAGTAAATAAACTATAGATATTTAAATATTTAGATATTTATAAGGATATTGGAGGATAAAACGTTGAGACAAAATCCTTTATTAAAATTAATAATAACTATTGTGGTTATTATCGGTGTATTTGCAGTATTTATAACACCACTTGCAACATCAATAAGACAAGGTCTTGACCTTCAAGGTGGTACACATGTTGTTTTGGAAGGTGTGGACACTGAACAGGCAGTTGTAAATGATGATGCTATGAATCGTGTAGTAAAAATCATGGAAAAACGTGTAAATGAACTTGGTCTTACTGAACCAATCATTCAGCGTGAAGGCGAAAGACGTATTATTATTGAACTTCCTGGGGTAAAAGATCCAGATAAAGCGATTGCTGTACTTGGTAAAACAGCAATGCTTGAATTTAAAGACGAAGATGGTAATACTGTTTTAAGTGGTACTGATTTAAAAGATGCTAGAGAACAAACTACACAAAGTAATCAAAATGAAGTAGGAATTGAGTTTACTGAAGAAGGTGCTCAAAAATTTGCCGATTTAACGTCTATGAATGTCGGTAAAACTATTTCTATTTTACTTGATGGTGAAGTATTGACTGCACCTCGTGTAAATGAACCTATTACAGGCGGTAAAGCAGTGATTACAGGTTCTAGAAGTCTTGAAGAGGCACATAATTTAGCAGTATTATTACGTTCTGGTGCTCTTCCTGTAAAAGTAGATATTATTGAAACTCGTACAGTAGGCCCTACACTTGGTCAAGATAGTAAAGACAAAAGTGTATTTGCATTTGCTGTAGGTGTAGGTGCAATTTTTGTATTTATGTTACTTTTCTATCGTGCATCTGGTTTAATTGCAAATTTAAGCTTAATGGCTTATGTAGTAATTTTGTTATTTATATTAAAATTATTAGATGCTACGCTTACACTTCCTGGTGTAGCGGGTATTATTTTGTCAATAGGTATGGCGGTTGACGCGAACGTACTTATTTTTGAACATTTTAAAGAAGAAGTTAGAGCTGGAAAAACACTTCGTATGGCGATGGAATCTGGTTTTAAACGTGCATTTACTACAATTTTTGACTCGAATTTAACAACAATTATTGCAGCAGCTGTATTATTCTTCTTTGGTACAGGCCCTATTCGTGGTTTTGCGATTACATTAGGTCTTGGGGTTATAATCAGTATGTTTACAGCAATTACTTTAACACAGTTTATGCTCAAAAACTTAATTGCGGCAAAATTATTCACTGACCCACGTATTTATGGTGTATCTAAATGTCATAAAGCGGTAGATGCAAAGGACGGTGGAGTGAAATAATGAATAGATTTGATATTATTGGTAGACGCAAAATATGGTATGGAATATCTTTAGTATTAATTATTGCTAGTGTTTGTTTAATGTTAACACGTGGCTTTAATATGGGGATTGACTTTACTGGCGGTACTATCATGGATTTACGTTTTGAAAAAGCTGTAAATATTAATGATGTACGTAGTGTATTAAATGATTATAATTTAAATAACAGTACAATTCAGCTTTCAGGTGATTCAAGTTCTGCAACAGAATCTGAAAATGTAATGATTAGAACGATTGATTTATCTGAACAAGATCGTAAGGCTGTTATGGCTGGTTTATCTGATAAACTTGGTCAATATCAAGTACTTCGTGAAGAAAAAGTCGGTGCTACTATGGGTACTGAACTTATCTTGAATGCAATTTATGCAACAATTATTTCATGGTTATTGATTATTGCATATGTATCTTATCGTTTTGAATTTAAATTTGGTATCTCTGCGGTACTGGGCTTAGCCCATAATGTAATTATAGTGTTGGGTGCATTTGCGCTTACTCAGCGTCAAATTGATTCTTCATTTGTAGCGGCATTGCTTACTATAATTGGTTATTCAATCAATGATACTATTGTTATTTTTGATAGAATACGTGAAAATTTAAAATTACATTTTAGAAAAAATGGCGATATTGTAGAACTTGTAAATACAAGTATTTATCAGA
>CAUWIH010000007.1:0-58845 GCA_963558795.1 uncultured Megamonas sp.
GTGAAAATCAATTACTTTTTGCTGCTAATAAATGGCTTATTGGACATAGTGAAAGCGGTGTCGATAAAGATGGTGGCTTTATTGGCTTAGTTGGAGAAAATTTGACGCTCTAATAAACATAAAAATATAAGATATCAAGCGTTAAATAAAAATATAATAAATAATAAGTTTTATGGAAAACAGCTATGAAAATAGTTGTTTTTCCTTTTTTTTCTTCTAAAATAATATAATAGATTTTAATTAAAATTTTTGAAAAAAATTCAAAAAATATATTGACAATATAGATTGAAATATATTATAATAGTTTCCGTTGGTGATGAGACATTCCTCGATAGCTCAGTTGGTAGAGCAATCGGCTGTTAACCGATCGGTCGTAGGTTCGAGTCCTACTCGAGGAGCCATTTTCTAACAAGGCTTTAAATTATAAGATTCCTTGATAGCTCAGTTGGTAGAGCAATCGGCTGTTAACCGATCGGTCGTAGGTTCGAGTCCTACTCAAGGAGCCATTTTTATTTTGGGCCTATAGCTCAGCGGTAGAGCCCCCGGCTCATAACCGGTTGGTCCCTGGTTCGAATCCAGGTGGGCCCACCATTTATAAAGATGATGATAGCTTCTATAATAATTATTATAGAAGCTTTTTTTGTTATAAAAATATCCCTACTAATAAAAAATATTAGTAAGGATTATTAATATTATCTAAATTGTTCTAATGTATAATGAATTTTATTAGTTAAATAATATGTTTTGAAATATTCGATAGGAACTTCTTGATTATTTATTTTGCCATAAGTTATAGAGCGAAATAAAATAACAGGAGTTCCTTTTTTGATATTTAAATGTTTGCATACATCTTCGTTAGCAGATACAGCCTCTAATTGTAATTTAGAACGAGTTATTTTACATAAGAATTTTTTTTCGATAATAGTATATAAAGACTCTTTAGTAAAATTATACTGCTCAATGCCTTCAAAATAATGATAAGGTAGATATGTTGTAGTGAGGCAAATTGGCTCGTTATCTGCAAAATAAATGCGTTTGAGCATGAATAATTGACTGCTTAAGGGGATTTTAAGTTCATTACTACGTTTATTAAAGCAGGCAATTATTTCGTTCGTTAAGACCTTACGAGAAACTTTCATACCCAATCGTGTGATTTCTTCGGTATAGCCACAAATTTTTGATAGAGACTGTTCTTCAAGATTATTTTTCACAAAACAGCCTTTACCTTGAACTTTATATAAATATCCTTCATTAGATAATTCATCTAGTGCTTTTCTAGCTGTGATTCTACTTACATTATATTGTTGCATTAATTTACTTTCACTAGGAACAATCTGTCCAGGTGTTAAAATTTCATCATTTATCATTTTTATTAAATCTTGTTTGATAATATAATATTTGGGCGATGAATGTGCCATAAAAAACCTCTTCTCTTTCGCGAAATCTAGGAATACATATATTATATCATGAATATTTAAATTTTTTCTGTAAATAATCTCATTAATATCTGAATTTTCAAAATTTAACATAACGGGCAAGAAGTCGCCCACCTCTGTAGGTGGTGCGATGAATTGCCCTATTGTTTTTAGAGAATATGATATAATATAAGAATGATTAAGTTGTAAGGAGGCAGGAATAATGAAGCAACTAAAAGCATATAAATTTAGAATTTATCCAAGCGATGAACAAAAGATATTTTTTAGTAAAACTTTTGGTTGTGTTCGTCTTGTCTACAATCTTATGCTAAATGATAGAATTAAAGCATATGAAGAAAGTAAAGGCAATCCTGATAAAAAATTAAAATATCCTACTCCTGCAAAGTATAAAAAAGAATATGAATTTCTAAAAGAAGTTGATAGTTTAGCTCTTGCTAATGCTCAAATAAATTTAGATAAAGCATACAAGAATTTTTTCAGAGATAAATCTATTGGTTTTCCAAAATTCAAATCTAAGAAAAATCCTGTACAAAGTTATACAACCAATAATCAAAAAGGAACTATTAATATTTTTGAAAATTGGTTAAAACTTCCAAAGTTAAAAGAATTAGTAAAAATAAAGGTGCATAGAAAAATAGATGGTATAGTAAAATCTGCTACTATTTCGCGTAATGGAAGTGGTAAGTATTTTATCTCTTTGTTATGTGAAGCAGATATACAAGAATTACCAAAAACTAATTCAACTGTAGGAATTGACTTAGGTATAAAAGATATGGCTATTTTATCTACTGGAGAAAAAATACCAAATCTTAAATTTAGTAAGCAATTAGAAAACAAACTAAAAAAAGAACAAAGAAAAATGTCTAGAAGACTTCTAATAGCTAAAAAAGAAAATAAAAAATTAAGCGAAAGTAAAAACTATCAAAAACAAAGAATTAAAGTAGCTAAGATACATGAAAAAATTATGAATATGAGAACAGATTTCTTAAATAAGTTAAGTACAAATATTATCAAAAACCACGATATTATTTGTATTGAGGACTTAAATACAAAAGGATTAATGCATAATCATAAATTAGCAAAATCTATCGCTGATGTATCTTGGGCTAGTTTTGTAAATAAACTTGAGTATAAAGCAAAATGGTATGGTAAAGAGATAATAAAAATTGATAGACTATATCCATCAAGTCAAATATGCTCTGTATGTGGACATCGTGATGGCAAGAAAACTCTTGATATAAGAGAGTGGACTTGTCCAATTTGTCATACTCATCACGATAGAGATATAAATGCAAGTAAAAATATATTGGCTGAAGGTCTAAGAATAAGACAAGCAGTCTAAAAATAAAAAGAACCGTAGGAACTACGGGGATAGCTTGGTAAATATAGTTGGCTAACAAAAGCAACTACTTCCCAAGAAGAAGCTCCCACTTCAAAAATACAAAGTAATTTTAAGTGGGAGAGGTTCACAAATACTATTGCGTTATTAAAAAATTATGTTATTATAATATTATGTTATTATAATAAGTAAAGGTGATGAAATATATGTCTTTAGAAACAAGAATAGCTGGAGCTATAGTAGGTATGACTTTAGGGGATTCTTTAGGAATGCCAGGTGAATTATGGCCAAAATCATATATACAAAATCGTTTAGGTTTTATTGATACATTTAAAGATGGTCCTAAAGATAATGAAGTAGCTTGTTATTTTTCAGCAGGACAATATACAGATGATTCTGCACAAGCTTTATTATTTTTAGATGCTATTTGCGAATATAATACAATTCCAGAACCTAAAATTTTAGCAGATAAATTATTAGCTTGGATTGACGAAGTAAATGGATTTGAAAAAAATCTTTTAGGTGTTAGTTCTAAAGCGGCTTTATTGGCACATAGTAAAAATGAAGATTATACACAATATACAACAAAAGCGGAAACTAATGGAGCAGCTATGAGAATTGCACCTGTGGGTTGTGTCGTAGCTGGTGATGATTTAGAGCAAATGGCAAAAGCTGTAGCAAAAGTAAGCAAAGTGACTCATTCTACAGATGTAACAATTGCTGGAGCGAGTATGGTGGCACAGGCGGTGGCAAGTGCTATCTTGGGCAAAAACTTTGATGAAATATTAGAAGATGTATATAAAATTCATGATATTGCATTAGCTATGGGTACGCCAACATATAGTGCAAATTCTAAAGCTCGTTTGCAGGTGGCAATATCGTTATTACCTCAATGTAAAACAGATGAAGAAGTAAGTCAGATGATTTATGATGTTATCGGAACTGGTGTATTATCTAGTGAAGCAGTACCTGCAGCATTAGCGATTGCATATTATTGTCAAAATCCAGAAAAAGCAGCTATTATGTGTGCTAATTTAGGTGGCGATACAGATACAATTGGAGCTATGGCATGTGCTATTTGTGGTGCATATACAGGTATCGAAGGTATTCGTCCTGAATGGATAAAAATTATAGAGAAAGCCAATAATATTGATTTTAAAGAATATACAACAAAAACATTAATAGCTAGAGAAAAATTTAATTTGTAATAAAGGTGATTAATATGCAAACGAAAATTTTTATTGATGATGTAGAAAGAACTGGTAAACCTCATGAATTATTTGGTATTTGGGTTGCTACCCAAATTGGCATATTAGGATTAATCTATGGTGCTATTATTGTTAGTTATGAATTAAGTTTTGTACAGTCAATTTTGGCAGCAGGTGTGGGTGCTTTATCTTTTGTTTTGGTAGGCTATTTAAGTTTATCAGGTAAAATTGGTAAAACTACGATGTTTAATTTATCACGAGCTGTTTTCGGGGTAAAAGGAAATTATATACCGACATTATGTGGCTGGATTAATTTAGTTGGATGGATGTGCGTAAATGTAGTCACAGCGACACTTACATTATTAACTTTATTAGGTATTTTTGGCATAACAACTAATACTTTTACAACGATTATTGCTTTAATTATTTTAGCATTATTAATAGCTGTTTCAGGATTTTTAAGCCAAGACGCTTTGGTAAAATTACAAAGTTTTTTCACATATGTATTTGGTGCAATGACTTTGATTGTATTGGGCTTTTTATTAATAAAAACTAATTGGGAGCCATTATTGGTTATGCCTAGTGGAGATTGGTTAGGTGGATTTTTGCCAGCTGTTTCCATAATTATTGCAGGTACAGGCATTAGTTGGGCAATTGCAGCAGCAGATTATAGTGTTTATCAAAATCCTAAGAATTCAGATGGCTCTATTGTAATGGCAACTACTTTGGCTGGATTTATTCCATTGTTTATTTTAATGTCTATGGGTATTTTAATGACAAGTACAGTACCTGATTTTTTAAGTGTAGCGAATCCTATTGATGTAATTGGTGCACAATTACCTACATGGATGACAGTACCATATCTTGTAACAGCATTAGTAGGTCTTATAGCTCCATCTGTAATTAGTTTACGTTCTGCTAGAGTGAATTTAGCAACATTGAATATTAAGGTAAATGATTTCACTGCAATAGCGATACATGTAGTTATTATGTTAGGTTTAGGTGTATACGTTTTATTTGTTAGTGATAGTTTCTTAGGGTTATTCCAGTCTTTCTTAGGGTTGATTGGTATAGCTTTAGCTGGATGGGCGGCTGTATTTTTAGTAGACTTTATTTTGTTTAGAAGAAAAATTGGTTATAGAGAAAATTTATTAACTGGTGAAAATGATTGCAATTTATATAATTATGCAGGCATTTTTAGTTGGTTTTTAGGTGTAATAATTGGATTTTTATTTACTAATTGTGCATTTTTTGATGGACCTTTTGCTGAAGGTATTTTTAAAGATAATAGTTTAGGAATGTTAATTACATTTGTAGCAAGTGCAGTATTATATACTATATTGGCAAAAGTATTTAACAAAGAGGCTGTTTAGTATGTATAACTTAAAAGATATTTTAAATAAATTAACGCCAAAAAAGAATGTGCTTATTATTGGTGCGGCTATTGTAGATATCATTATTGATTTAGAACAATTGCCAAAAACAGGTGAAGATGTAACAGCTAAAAGTACTAAACAATCAGTTGGTGGCTGTGCATATAATGTGGCAGATGTATTGTCAAAATTAAATTTACCATTTGATTTAATGATTCCAATAGGTAATGGAAGTTATAGTGAAATTATTTATAAAGCCTTTAAAAAGCAAAATTATCCTATTTTTCGTATAGATGAACAGCTAGATAATGGATATTGCCTTTCTTTGGTGGAAAATAATGGTGAACGTACTTTTATTACTATGCCTGGTTTAGAACTTGCTATGAGAAAAGAATGGTTTAATCATTTAGATATGAAAAAATATGATTATATCTATGTATCTGGATATGAACTAGAAGGTGAAAATGGAAAAGTTTTAGTAGATGTATTAAAAGATAAGCAGACTACAGCTAAAATAATTTTTGACCCAGGCCCTCGTTTAAGTTTCATTGATAGAGATATCTTAGAAAAAATATTAAAGATGGATTGTTTATTGACGATAAATGATAAAGAGGCAATAAATTTGGCTAAGATGTACGTGGATATCAATACTGTTGAAGAGGCAGGAACATATTTATTTACTTTGACAAATGAACCTGTAGTAATTACAAATGGCAAAAAGGGTGCACTTATTGCCACTGATAAAATTATTATAGTAGATGGATTTGCTGTGAAGGTAAAAGATACAATAGGCGCAGGTGATTCGCATACAGGTAGTTTACTTGCTGGGTTATCTTGTGATGTAGACTTAAAAGTAGCAACATATTTAGCCAATAAAATAGCATCAGTGGTAGTTAGTAGAGAAGGTGCTGCTACAGCGCCAAGTTTAAATGAATTATTAAGTGAATAATATTTTGATAAAAGCTAGATTGTTTGAATGAATTATAGCCAAAGCTGGTCTTTGTAGCCAACTTTTGGAGATAGTTTAGGATAATCTAGCTTTTATTTATTATTATTATCAAATTTGATATAATAAAATTATTAAATTTAACGATATGGGTGATTTTATGCAATCGTATATGTTTCTTGTACCATTCATTGGTTGGCTTGTCGCTGTGATTATTAAAACGTTTACTAACTTTTTCTATTATGGTAATTATAATTTGAAATTATCTTTCAGCAATGGTGGTTTTCCTAGTGTACATATAGCCACTATTATTACTACAACAACATATATTGGATTATACGATGGTTTTAGTTCTACAACCTTTAGTTTGGCCATTTGTATTGCTTTTATTGTTATGGTAGATGCAACTCATTTAAGACGTTCTATTGGCAAGCATGCCGCTATTTTAAATAAAATTAATCACAATCATAAATTACATGAAAAAGAAGGTCATAGTTATTTTCAAGTTTTTGGAGGAGCTACAATTGGTATTATAACAGGGACTATTTTATATTATTTTATTTAAAATTTTATTAAATTGTAATATTTGACGTGAAATAAAATTTATAGTAATATAAAAAACAGCATGAGATTTATAATTTTTAGATAATTTTTAATTTATTATGAATATAGTTTTCTCATGTTATATATGGTATATTCTAATTTTAGGAGGGATTTATTTATGTCCGGTTGGTTTTCTAAATTACAAGCTGTAGGTAAAGCTTTAATGTTACCAGTAGCAGTACTTCCTGCAGCCGCACTTTTACTTCGTTTAGGTGCTCCAGATGTTTTTGATGTTCCGTTTATTACACAAGCCGGTGGTGCCGTATTTAATAATTTAGCACTTATTTTTGCAGTTGGTATCGCGGTTGGTTTAGCTAAAGACAATAATGGTGCTGCTGGTTTAGCAGGTGTTATTGGTTATTTAGTATTAACAGAAGCTCTTAAAGCTATTGATAAAGACTTAAATATGGGTGTTTTAGCTGGGGTTATCGTTGGTATTGTTTCTGGTATCTTATATAATAAATTTTACAATATTAAATTACCTGAGTTCTTAGGTTTCTTCTCTGGTAGACGTTTTGTACCAATCGTAACTGCAGCAACTTTCGTTGTATTAGCACTTGTATTTGGTATTATTTGGGGGCCAATCCAGAACTTTATTCATGGTATTGGTGAATGGATTGTTGGTGCAGGTGCAGCTGGTGCATTTGTATATGGTGTATTAAACCGTTTACTTATTCCTGTAGGCTTACATCACATCTTAAACTCTCTTGTTTGGTTCGTATTTGGTGAATATACAAATCCAGAAACTGGTGTAACAGCAACTGGTGACTTAAATCGTTTCTTTGCTGGTGACCCAAATGCTGGTGTATTCATGGCTGGTTTCTATTTCATTTTCATGTTTGGTGTTCCTGCTATCGCACTTGCTATGTATAGTGCAGCAAAACCTGAAAACAAATCTAAAGTAGCAGGTATGATGCTTTCTATCGCATTTACTGCTTTCTTAACTGGTATTACAGAACCTGTTGAATTTACATTCATGTTCTTAGCTCCTGTTCTTTATGTATTCCATGCAGTAATGACTGGTATCGCATTAGCAGTAGCTAATATGTTCGGTATTTTACATGGTTTTGGTTTCTCTGCAGGTTTAATTGACTATGTATTAAACTATGGTTTAGCAACAAAAGCTATTTTAATTATTCCTATCGGTCTTGTATTTGGTATTATTTACTTTATCGTATTCAGATGGGCTATTGTTCATTTTGATTTACAGACACCTGGTCGTTTTGAAAGTGAATCTGACAATGCAGCAATTGAAAATGCAAATCCTGATGAATTAGCACAGGCTTTCATTGACAAATTAGGTGGTAGTGAAAACTTAACAACTATTAGCTCTTGTATCACTCGTTTACGTTTAACAGTAAAAGATGTAAATAGCATTGATGAAGTTGGTTTAAAAGCATTAGGCGCTGCTGGTGTGCTTAAAAAAGGTAATGCAGTTCAAGTAATTGTTGGTACAAAAGCTGAAAGCATTGCTGATGATATGAAAAAAATTGCAAAAAAATAATGTGATTTAATCAATTTAATAAAAAAGCTGGTTCTGAGGAATCAGCTTTTTTTGTATCTATGCTTATAATATGATATATTTTAGATAATTATTTTTATTTTGTTGAGGAGAGGATTTTTTGTCTATAGATCATAGATTACAAGCAGTAGCCAATTTTGTTCCTAAAGGAAGTATAATAGCTGATATTGGAACAGACCATGGATATTTACCGATTGAATTAGTAAAGACTGGAAAATGTATTAGAGCTATTGCTGGCGATGTGAATGAAGGACCATATTTAGCGGCAAAACGCTCAGTGCGTAAAGCATCATTAACTTCTAAAATAGATGTACGATTAGGTAGTGGATTAGAAATTTTAAATAAGGCAGAAGTAGATATAGCTATTTTTTGTGGAATGGGCGGCAATTTAATGGTAGAGTTATTACAAGATTGTCCTGAAATAGTGAATTCTTTACAAGGCCTTATTTTACAACCACAGCAAGGATATATTCCTTTACGAAAATATTTATATGAAATAGGTTGGCATATAGAAGATGAAGCGATTGCTAAAGCAGATAATCGTATTTATCAAGTGATTTTGGCAAGACCTGGGAAGATGGTGTGTCCTAGTGAGATTGAATTAGAATTAGGGCCAATATTATATAAGAATAGACCAGAATTATTTGCTGAAATGGTAAATGAATTTATCACTAAGGTAAAACGTAGTTTAAATGGCATGGCTAAATCAGAAGTTGCTAAAACATCAAATCATTATCGAGAATTACAAAAACATGTACAAGAATTGGAGGCTTTATTATGATAAAATGCCAAGTACTTGTAGAAGCAATGGAAAAGATTGCACCGCGTTATTTAGCTGAAGATTGGGATAATGTAGGTTTATTAATAGGTAATCCTAGTCAAGAAATAAATAAAGTAATTACTTGTCTAGATGTTACGGAAGCAATTATTGATCGAGCTATTGCAGAAAATTATAATATGATAATTGCTCATCATCCGTTTTTATTTAAAAGTATAAAAAAAATAGCCACAGATAAGCCTTTAGGTAGAATGATACAGAAAATACTTAGTCATAATATTGCTATTTTTGCAGCACATACTAATTTAGATACTACTATTGGTGGAGTAAATGATGTATTAGCCCAAAAGCTTGATTTAGTGGAATTAAAGCCGTTAATTATTTCTTATCGTGAAGAAATTTTAAAATTAGGCGTAAATGTACCTGTAGATTATGCCCAAAAAGTTCGTGAAGCGATAGCCAAAGCAGGTGCGGGAGCAATAGATAATTATAGTGAGTGTTCATTTAGTTATGAAGGAACAGGCAGATTTAAACCATTAGCAGGAGCTAATCCATTTATTGGGAAGCAAGATAAAGTAGCTCAAGTAAATGAAGTGCATATTGAGACTATTTTGCCAGCAAAATTAAAAAATAGAGTAATAAAAGCAATGATGAAAGCTCATCCTTATGAGGTACCTGCTTATGATATTATTCCGACGCAAAATGTATATCATGAAAATGGCTTAGGTCGTATTGGCAAGGTGAAAGAAGCTATGGATTTAGAAGTCTTTGCCAAAAAAGTGAAAGCAAATCTTCCTGGGGATACTTTCCGTATGGTGAAAGCCAATGATAAATTAGTGAAAAAAGTAGCTCTTTGCTCTGGTGCAGGTATAGATTTTTTAGATAAAGCCGTAATGCAAGGTGCTGATACTTATGTAACAGGCGATGTAAAATATCATGAGGCTCAGCATGCTCAAGAATTGGGTATAAATCTAATTGATGCAGGTCATTTTGGTACAGAATTACCAATTGTAGAAAAATTAGCAGAGTATTTACAACAAGAAAATATAAATAAAAAATGGCAAATTGAAATTGTGGCAGATAATCAAGCTATAGATGTATTTACTACAATAAAATAAAAAATAAAAGCAAAATAAAAATATACGGAGGAGAAATATGCGTAAAGGCATGGAAAACTTTAGTAAATTTCCTATTTATACAATAACTGCAGAATCGATGTCTAATGGTAGAGATAATATTGAAGTAGTAGGAAAAATGCTTGAAGCAGGTGTGAAATTTATTCAATATCGTGAAAAAGAAAAACCAGCTTTAGATAGATATAATGAATGTTTACAATTAGTAAAGATGACTAAAGAAGCAGGAGCAACATTTATTATTGATGATTTCATTGATTTAGCTATAGCAGTAAATGCTGATGGTGTGCATATTGGTCAATCTGATTTGCCACCGCAAGTAGTAAGAAATTTAATCGGTGAAGATAAAATAATAGGTTTATCTACACATGAAGTAGCACAATTAGAGAAATCTAATGAATTAGGTGATATCATAGATTATATTGGTGTAGGCCCTGTATATGCTACTCAGACTAAAAAAAATGCAGTGCCAGTAGGTTTTTCTTATGTAGATTATGCAGCCAAACATGCAAAACACCCATTTGTAGCTATTGGTGGTATTAAAGAACATAATATTTGTGATGTAGCTCAATATGGTGCAACAACTTTTGCTATTGTATCTGAAATAGTAGGAGCAAAAGATATTGTAGATAAAATAAAATCTATTGAAAATACATTAAGTTTAAAGCTTAAATAATTTATAAAAGGTGGCGAATTTATGCGTTTAGAAGAACAAATGAAATCCGGATTATTATATCGAGAGTATGGTCATAAAGACCCAGTAGATCAAGAATATGAAAAAATCATTGAAAAGCAAAGAACTGATGCTAAAGAAATGATGTTTGATTTTAATAATACGCGTCCTAGTGATATGCAGACAAGAACAAAAATCTTAAAAGAATTATTAGGTAGTGTAGGTGAAGGGATTTATTTAGAACCGCCAGCTCATTTTGCCTATGGTTGCAATACACATATTGGTAAAAATTTCTATGCTAATTTTAATTTTCAAGTAGTAGATGATTGTGAAGTTTTTATTGGTGATGATGTTATGTGTGGGCCAAATGTATTACTTTGTGTTACAGGTCATCCATTAGACCCAGAATATCGTTTAGGTGGAACACAATTTTCTTTGCCTATTCACATCGGGAATAAAGTATGGCTTGGTGCTGGCGTAATGGTAATGCCAGGCGTTACTATTGGTGATAATTGTGTTATTGGTGCAGGTAGTATAGTAACAAAAGATATTCCAGCCAATAGCCTAGCTTATGGTACACCTTGTAAAGTAATTCGTGAAATTGGCGAATATGATAAACAATATTTCCGTAAAGACGTAAAAGTAAATGATTTTAAATAATATATAATGAAATATTTCTATAGTGAAATTTTAGTGTGAAGGTATAAATTGATATAAAAGTTGAAAAAAGGCACTAAAATTTCATTATCAAGAAATAAATAAATAAAATTAGACGTAATATTTATTTTTTATTATAAAATTTTTACAAAATTAAAGGACTTTTTACATTTATTATCGAAATATATATACAAACATAAACAGTTTGAGAATAGTTCAAGAATTAGGTGGTAATTATGCCAATAAAACGTATTGTAGTCCCTATAAATGGTACGGCAGAGTCATTTAAAGCTTTAGAATTAACAGCAGAAATAGCAAGATTGCATAAAGCAGAAGTATCTTTGTTATTAGTTACATATTTTAAAGCAGAGACTGATGTACATTATAAATACTCAACATGGTTATCAACACCACTTACAGGTTCGGTTTCTCGATATGCGGAGGCTGTTTTTCAACGAGCAATGGAATTATTGCCGACAGATATTAATGTAAAGAGATATCATTTGAGTGGTCATGCTGCTGTAAAAATTTTAGAATTTACCAAAGATAATGATATTGATCTTATTATTATGGGATGTCGTAAATTGAGCCTTTTTAGTAGTATTTTGCATGGCAGTACTAGTCGCCAAGTTCTTGAAAAATCAACATGCCCTGTAATTATTATTAAATAACCTTTTGGAGGGATTTTTTATGACAGACATTAAACGTATTTTAGTTCCAGTAGATGGTTCCGAAACATCAGATAGAGCAATTGATGAAGCTGTAAAAATTGCTGAAGTATATAACGCAGACATTCATGTTCTTTATGTAGCAAATATTAACCAACTCGCTATTAATGCTTGTCTTTCTGATGCTATTTTGGAAGCTGTAAATAAAGCGGGTAATGAAATTTTAGAAAAAGCAGCAAGTAGAATTCCTGAAAAGCTCAATGTTATTACAACATCGGAAACAGGTTCTCCTTCAGTTACTATTACTGATTTTGCTGATGAAATAAAAGCTGATTTAGTAGTTATTGGTAGTCGTGGACTTGGTTTAGTAAAAGGTGTAATTTTAGGTTCTGTAAGTCAATATGTAGTAGAACATGCACCTTGCTTGGCTTTAGTAGTAAAATAATTTGTTTAAATAGGAGAGCTTATTATGGCTTATGATTTATGGATAAAACTATAAATCATGAAAAACGTCATAATAAGCTCTTTTTTAATTAAAAATTAATCTTCTTTTAATAGAATTATTTTTTTTGAATGCTATGATAATAATAGAATTTAGATAAGAGGGTATCTAAAGCGAAAGGACGTGTATTTAGATGAAAAATTCTTTAAAAAAGAAATTAGCAATAGCTTTAGTAGCAGGTTGTAGTACACTTGTATTTGGTAATATAGTTTTAGCAAATCCGCAAACAGTTCCACAAGTAAAAATTGAGCAATCTGCACAGGCAATGAGTGAAGCAGATTTTGATAAAGCTGCATTTAAAGATTATTGTGCATTATTAGAAGAAAATTATTCTTGGATGTATTTGACTACACGTGAATGCGTAGCATATAATTTCATGTCTATAGAAAATGCTTTACAAAATGATGTTATTACTGAAGAACAAGCTAATAAATTAGGCGAAGAAGTAATTAATTTCTATAAAAATAGTCAAAAATATCAGGATGAATTAAGAAAATTAAATCGTAAAGAAGCAAGAGCATATCGTCATGAACATCATAAAGAGTTCTTTATTTATGATAATTTAGCAGAAATCTCGCAAAAGACAACTATTTCTGAAGCGACACTTGAAGAAATTTTTGCTGATGCAAATGATAATAAAAGAAGAGCTTATCGTGGTGAATTAGATAGACGTTTGGTGAAATTTACAAATAAATTAGTAGCTGAAGGTAAAGTTACCCAAGAAGAAGTAGATGTCATTGGTGATTATATGCAAATGAGTAGAGATAAATTGATGCAAATGGATAAACAACAGCGTCAAGCTTATTTAGATGAATATAAACAAATGACTGATGAACAGCGTTTGACTAAGATGTCAAATGGTACAGGTATTGCTCCAGAAAGATTACAAGAGATTTTTAATGTATTTAAAGAAGCAATTAAAACAAAAAGCTTTAGATAATAATAGATAAAATAAAAACCAAGTTAGTAAAAATACTAACTTGGTTTTTTTATAAGATAAATTATAGATATTTAAAGAAAATATAAACACTGGCAATGACAATAGATAAAATCATGAGAGGAAAAGCTATTTTTAAATAGCCAATAAAAGATAATTTTTCTCCATGAGCACTAGCCATACCAGCAACTACTACGTTGGCACTAGCACCGATGAGTGTACCATTACCACCAAGACAAGCACCAAGAGATAATGCCCACCAAAGTGGTTCAAGATTAGTCATACCCATAAGTCCCATTTCTTTAATCATTGGAATCAATGTAGCTACAAATGGAATATTATCAATGAAGGCAGAAGCAATAGCACTGAGCCATAAAATAAGCATAGTAGATGCAGTTACATTACCAGAGGTGATTTTGATAGCTTCGGCAGCCATAGCTTTGATAACACCAGTTTCAACAAGACCACCAACAAGGATAAATAAGCCAACAAAGAAGAAGATAGCTAACCATTCTAGACGGCTAAGAACATTAGCGATAGATTTTTCACGTGTGCCCATTGTGATTAACATTAAAATAGAAGCACCTGTTAATGCAACAGTGGCAGATTCTAAGCCAAGTTGAGAATGGAACATAAATGTAATAATAGTAAGGAATAATACAGTTAAACATTTTTTGAGTAATGTTGTATCTTTTAATTCTTTACGTTCATTCATAGCCATGACTTTTGCTTGCAAATCTTTAGTAGTAACAAGTTTTTTATGATAAATACCAATTAAAATAGCAATAGTTATAGCAAAGATGATAATACAAATATCACCTAAATTAGTTAAAAAAGCCATAAAGTCCATTTCAGGAACAGCGCTACCAATCATAATATTTGGTGGGTCACCAATAAGAGTTGCAGTACCACCAATATTTGACGACATAATCTGTGCAATTAAGAAAGGTTGTACAGGAATTTTGAGTTGAGATGTAATACTAAATGTTACAGGAACAGTTAGTAAGACAGTTGTTACATTATCTAAAAATGCAGAACATACAGCTGTAAGAGCAGATAAAGCTACTAATAATTTTGTTGGATTAGCTTTGACTTTTTTTGCTGCCCAAATAGCTAGATAATTAAATAAACCTGTTTCACTGGTGATGTTGACCATTATCATCATACCAGTAAGCAAACCAATCGTATTGAAATCAATATGACTGACAGCTTGTTCTTGTGATAATATGCCCATAACAATCATAAGCATTGCGCCTGTTAAAGCTATAACGGTTCTATGTATCTTTTCAGATATAATAACCATATAAGCAATCGCGAAGATTACTATAGCTATATAAGCACTATTATCCATGGATATCACTTTCTTTCCCTTAAAAATATATTTATAATTTTAAAACCTTGAAAACAACAATAATTTTGTAGTATTAAGATTTTAAATATTATACATGCTAATAGCTAAATCACTTAAATACGATTTATAAAAATTAAGTTTATGGTCTTTTATATAAAATCTAGGTACACGACGAGAAATCATACAAGTAATTTCGTAATTAATCGTACCTAATTTTTCAGCTAATTCATCGGCTAAGATACATTCGTTACCTTGTTTACCAAAAATAACAACTTCGTCCCCAATTTTTACATCAGGAATATCTGTAACATCGACCATACATTGGTCCATACAAATATTGCCTACTACTTTGGCACGTTTGCCATGAATAAGTACCTCAGCTTTACCTGATAATAATCGAGTAAAGCCATCAGCATAACCAACGGGAATTGTAGCAATTTTGCGAGATGTAGAGGCTATAAATTTATGTCCATAACTTACACCATCGCCAGGATTTATAGTTTTTACGTGAGTTACTTCGCATTTAAAACTCATTGCAGGTTTTAATCCAGTTTGTGAAATATCTACTTCATCAGAAGGTGCCATGCCATATAAAATAACGCCTGCACGTACCATATCATAATGATAATCAGGTAAATCGATAATTGCGGCACTATTAGAGCAATGATGTACATTTATTTTTACACCAGCTTTAGCTACTTCATCACAAATCCATTTAAAACGCTGATATTGTTTATGCGTAAATGTTTTATCATAACAGTCTGCTAAACAAAAATGAGTAAACATACCTTCAATTTTAACATTCGGTAATTTACTGATTTTTATAATTTCGTTTACAGATTCTTCAGTAGGGGGATACCCAATTCGATTCATACCACTATCAATAGCAATATGAAAAACTACTTCACTTTGTTGCTTTTGTGCTTCTTGAGAAAAGGCTAAAGCTTGTTTGTAATCAAAAATACAAACATCAATGCCATAAGCAATAGCTTCACTAGCACGTACAGGATTGGTATAACCTAAAATAAAGATAGGGGCAATAATTCCTTGATGACGAAGTTCAAGTCCTTCATCTAAGCGAGCTACAGCTAATCTATCTGCACCATTGTTTAACAAAGTTTTGGCTAAAGTTACAGAGCCATGACCATAAGCATCAGCTTTGATTACAGCAGCAACTTCTTTAGATTTTGCCATTTTACGTATTATTTGCATATTTTGTGCTATGATATCGAGGTCGATTTCAGTCCATAATAATCTTATCATCTCTGGCTCCACAAGTTATTCGCTTCCATTCTATTTAATATTTATAAATATTTTAATTTTCTTCATAATGGCGGATGCGTAGATTTAAATTATATTTTGCACAAAGGTTTTGGCAAGCATAAATTTCATCTTTACCAATTATATCAACTATAGTTACTATTACATTGGGAATATAATTTTTACAATCAACGGCGAAATCTAACATAGCTTCGAAAGATTTTATACCAAAAGGATTGCGTGTAACTTCTAAATATTTTTCAGCAGTAGATTCGTTTAAACTAATAGAGATAGTATTTAATAAACCTTCAAATAAAGAGGCGGTTTTTTTGCCATACTCTAAATCACTTAAGCCGTTAGTATTCAATCGTACCTTAACGTCAGGATATGTTTGTTGTAAAAATTCTAAGATTTTAATTAAATCATCTAAACGCATTGTTGGTTCGCCAAAACCACAAATAACAATTTCGGAAACATTTTGTATAGGTACATTTAAAAAGGCTTGTTTGATTTCTTCAATAGAAGGTTCACCGTCAGTTAACCATAATTTATGGTCTTCTTTTAAATGACGTAGACAAAATGTACAATTACAATTACATTTATTAGTAAAATTTAAATACATACTGAATTTTTTTTGAGGAAATAATTTTATTTTTTCATTAAAGTCAATATATCCATTATTATGTAATGTATATAAAATCATTTTATCACCTTTTCTTTAGTTTGAAACTAATATACAAAAATTATAGTCTTTTAGTTCTTAAACTTCAATATAAAATATTTATATAAAATAAAAAAACAAGCTTTAATTTTACATTTTATTGAATGTATGTAAAATTAAAGCTTATTTTGAATATATTATTTTAAATCTGTTAAATATTCTTCAAAACAAAGACCATAATTTGAAGGAATATTTAAAGCGTTAGTATAAGTCATCACCTTTTTGACAAAATGTGCAGCTTTATTGGTGGCCTCTATTAATGATTCACCACGAATAAGACTAGCAGTCAAAATAGCAACAAAAGCATCACCCGTGCCGGAATGTTCTTGAGGAATACGTTTATTAGCTTGTAAATAAGGGTTTTTATTTACTTCATAAATATAATTATAAACCGTATCTTTTTTATCATTTACAAGACCTGTGATAACGATTTGTTTTACCCCTTTATTTTCAATAGCTTGGGCCATATGAAATAAATCATCTTCTGTAGGCATTTTGGTAGGATATGCAAGGTCTAATAATTGACATACTTCTGTTAGATTAGGTGTTAAAACATCAGCTATAGGCAATAATTGTCGCATAGCTAAGCAAAGTTTTGGCGTATATGAAGAGTATAGTTTACCACCATCACCCATAACAGGGTCAACAACAAATAATGTTTCTGGTTTTTTAAAGCGTTGAATAAATTCTAAAACCAAATCTATTTGGTTTTCTGAGCTCAAAAAACCACTTAAAATACCATCAAATTCTAAATTTAATGCTTGCCAATTATCCATATAAGGTAGCATATGTGGAGTGTAATCATTCATATAATGTACAGGAAAACCTGTATGCGCAGCCAAAATCGCTGTAGGTAAAGGACATGCTTGAATTTTTAAAGCAGAAATCAGCGGTAATTGTACAGTAATAGAACAGCGACCAAATCCTGTTATATCGTTGATTAAAGCTACACGTTTTTGTTTATTCACTTATTCTAAAACCGCTCCTGTACTTGCAGATGTTGTGAGTTTGGCATAACGAGAGAGGTAACCAGTTTTTACTTTTGGTTCAGGTTGTACCCAATTTGCTTTACGTTTAGCCATTTCGTCATCACTGATTAATACATTTAATTTACGATTTGGAATATCAATATCGATAATATCACCATCTTGTAAAAGTGCAATTGGGCCACCAGCCATAGCTTCAGGAGAAACATGACCAATGCAAGCGCCACGAGTAGCACCAGAGAAACGACCATCAGTAATCAGGGCTACTTTTAGTCCCATACCAGCAATAACTGCTGTTGGATTAAGCATTTCACGCATACCAGGGCCACCTTTTGGACCTTCATAGCGGATAACGACAACATCGCCATCTTGGATTTTGCCACCAGTAATAGCGTCTATAGTATCTTCTTCAGAATTAAAACATTTTGCTGTTCCTTGATAACAAAGCATATCTTCAGTTACAGCACTAGCTTTTACTACAGCATAATCTGGAGCTAAATTACCCTGTAAGATAGCAATACCGCCAGTTGGACGATACGGAGCTTCAACAGTTTTAATAACATCAGGACGAGTGATTTCGCTATGTTTGATTCTATCAGCAACAGTTCCTGTAACAGTTAAAGCATCAAGATGAATGAGACCTTTTTTACTAAGCTCATTCATTACAGCACAAACTCCCCCAGCTTCATTTAAATCTTGCATATGATGAGTACCAGCAGGACTTAATTTTGTAATATATGGAGTTTTAGCACTGATTTCATCGAATAATGGTGCAGGTAATTTTATTCCTGCTTCATGAGCAATAGCAGTAAGATGTAAAACAGTATTAGAAGAACCACCAATACCCATATCGACAGTGATAGCATTTTCAAAAGCTTTTAATGTTAAAATATCACGTGGTTTTATATCATTTTTTACTAAATCCATAATTGTGCGACCAGCTTTTTTGGCAAGAGCAATTCTAGAGCCTGTATAAGCTGCAGGAATTGTACCGTTGCCAGGAAGACCCATGCCTAATACTTCAGTTAAAGTATTCATTGTATTTGCAGTAAATAAACCAGAACAAGAACCACAACCAGGGCAAGCTTTACTTTCAAGGTCATACATTTCTTCAGCAGAGATTTTACCAGCAGTAAATTTACCAGCAGCTTCAAATGTAGTACTAAC
The DNA here is from genome assembly GCA_963558795.1 of uncultured Megamonas sp. Classification (GTDB taxonomy): domain Bacteria; phylum Bacillota; class Negativicutes; order Selenomonadales; family Selenomonadaceae; genus Megamonas. Next base: position 19,261 of record CAUWIH010000007.1, read on the forward strand.
GCTTACATCTTTACCTTGATAACGACCAGCAAGCATTGGCCCACCACTTACTACAATACAAGGAATATTTAAACGTGCAGCAGCCATGAGCATACCAGGAACAACTTTATCACAATTTGGTATAAGTACAAGCCCATCAAAAGCATGAGCAGTAGCGACAGATTCAATAGAATCAGCAATAAGTTCACGACTAGCAAGAGAAAATTTCATACCAGGGTGTCCCATAGCGATACCATCGCAAACCCCAATAGAAGGAAATTCAATAGGAGTACCACCTGCACTAGCTACACCAAGTTTGGCAGCGTCAGCAATAGTACGTAAATGAATATGACCGGGAATTATTTCATTAAATGCATTAACAACACCAATTAATGGTTTTGCCAAATCTTCGGAACTATATCCCATAGCATTAAATAAAGCACGATGTGCAGAACGTGTTGCTCCTTTTTTTACTAAATCACTTCTCATGAATAAAACCACCTTTAATAATTTCCTTGAATTTATAATATTAAATAGAAATAAGAAAGAACTATTTCTATTGTATTACTAAAAAATTAGATTGTAGCGCGATTAATAGCACTGAGTAAAGCTTTTATTGAAGCGGTAGTGATATCAGTATCAATACCTGCACCAAAATACGTTTTATTATGTTTATCTGTGATACCTACATAAGCAATAGCTCTAGAAGTAGCACCAATTTCCATAGCGTGTTCACTATATGTTAAATTTGTATAGTCTAAATTAAATTGTTGTTTTAAAGCATTATTTACAGCATCAAAACGACCATTACCTTGTGACTCAATGATAATATCTTTTCCTTTAAATTGTAAATGAACTTGTCCCATAAATAAATCATTATTTTGTTTATGCAAATTAAAATCAATTAAACAATATGGAGTAGTGACATTGACATAATTATCTTTAAAACATTGATAGATTTCTATAGGCATGAGTTCTTTATGCTGTTTGTCAGAAATATTTTTGATAAAGTAGCCAAAATCTTCACGCATAGTTTTTGGCATATTGATACCATAATTTTGTTCTAAAATATAAGCAACGCCACCTTTACCAGATTGGCTATTTATACGGATAACATCGGCATCATATTGGCGACCAACATCTTTAGGGTCAATCAAAAGATAAGGTACATTCCAAATTGTTTCATTGTGAGTTTTACGCCAATTCATACCTTTAGCGATAGCATCTTGATGTGAACCAGAAAATGCAGCAAAGACTAATTTTCCAGCATACGGTTGGCGGTCATAGACATTCATACGAGTTACTCGTTCATACATTTCAATGATTTGTGGCATTTGGGAAAAATCTAGTTTAGGATTAATACCGAGAGCAAACATATTCATGGCAATAGTAATAATATCGGCATTTCCTGTACGTTCACCATTGCCAAATAATGTGCCTTCAATACGGTCAGCACCAGCAAGAATACCCATTTCTGCATCAGCAACACCTGTACCGCGGTCATTATGAGGGTGAATAGATAAAACAACATTTTTACGATATTTTAGATTTTGTGACATATATGCAACTTGACTAGCATAAACATGAGGCATAGACATTTGCACAGTAGCTGGTAAATTAATAATAGCTTTATTATCTTTAGTTGGTTGCCAAACATCTAAAACAGCATTACATACTTCTAAAGCAAAATCGATTTCTGTACCAGTAAAACTTTCAGGAGAATATTCGAATCTATAATTAGCATTAGCTTTTTGGGTTAAATCTTTTAGTAATGTTGCTCCGTCAACAGCAATTTGTTTGATTTCTTCTTTAGATTTTTGAAATACTTGTTGGCGTTGAGCTACAGAAGTTGAATTATATACGTGAATAATAGCATTTTTTACGCCTTCTAAAGCGTCAAAAGTCTTCTTAATAATATGCTCACGAGCTTGAGTTAAAACTTGAATGGTAACATCGTCAGGGATTAAATTTTCTTTGACTAAAGTACGTAAAAATTCATATTCTGTTTCTGAGGCAGCAGGAAATCCTACTTCAATTTCTTTAAACCCAATAGCAATAAGATGTTTATAAAATTCAATTTTTTCATCTAAACTCATTGGAATAACTAATGATTGATTACCATCACGTAAATCTACGCTACACCAAATAGGGGCTTTATTTATATATTCTTGTTTTGTCCAGTTCATATCTACGACAGGTGGCATAAAATAGCCTTTAGCATATTTAGCTACATTCATCATTATTTATTCCTCCTAATTAATATTTTTTATAAAAAAAGCTTTCATCTCTGTTAATCAATTAGAGATGAAAGCTTTTATTTTTAAGGGTAATAAAATTTATTGTCTTGTACTAATCAACAATCATCAATAAAATTGGGTTTATATATTAATATTTATTTTGGATTTTAAAATATTAACAGCTGTTATTTTGTTGATTAATACCTTACCATATAGCTTTGTGTTTTGCAAGATGTTTGTATACAAATTTACAATTTTATTATTTGAGACTATTTACATCTTTATAGAAATCTTTACTAGCACGATTGAACATATCGTAGGCTCTTTTAGTATCTTCACGAGTGTCGATTCTTTCAAAGATAGTTTTTCCTTGTTTGTCTACTAGTTCAAATTTTGCAGAAAAAGATTGTGTATAATAAGAGTAACCTGGTTCAGTAGTGGTTACCGGGATACTAATGGAAGAAGTCTTACCATTTTTGTCAGTATGAGAAATAGTTTTAGTTTCAGTAACTACTTTTGGTTCAACCCAATATTCATGCGTGCCCCAATTGAGAAGTTTTACAGATAAAATAGCATCGGCAAGGTCTTTATTATGCACTATGCGATATTTTTTTATATATTTTTGATTTTCCTCCAATGATTGACGAATTTTTAATGCGGATAAATCGGATAATTCAATATCGTCATCATCAATAAGAATATTATCATCAATATAGATTTTTTCTATTTTATTAAAATCATAATTAGTGGCTTTCCATTCAGCTTGTTCAGCACTAGCAATTACAGCCGAACATAAGATACAGAGCATACATACAAGAGAACATAGATATTTTTTCATTAATGCACTTCCTTTTGATAAAATTTTGAGTAATTGTACTCATAAGAAAATTGTAACATAATTAATAATAAAAACCAAATTATTTTTTATAAAGCCTCAAAACATTCTTTACTGAATAAACAAAAATATATACATAAAAAACAATATGATAAAAAATATCAATTTCAATCAATGTTTAAATCAGTATAAAACGATATAAATAAAGAAAAATAAAGAATAAACAATGTACACGAAAAAGATTTTTCTTGACAACTATTTTAAATATATAATAATATATCAATAAATAAAATTGTTAACTTGTAAACTTTTTATTATATGGAAAAATATGGATAAAGTGGGGGAAATGCTTTATGGGAATGACGATGACTGAAAAAATTTTGGCAAAACATGCCAATTTAGATGTAGTAAAACCAGGTCAACTTATAAATTGTAAACTGGATATGGTTTTGGCAAATGATGTAACAGCACCACCAGCAATAAAAGAATTTCAAAAAATAAATAAACCTGTTTTCGATAATGAAAAAATAGCTCTAGTACCGGACCATTTTACACCAAATAAAGATATAAAATCAGCAGAATTATCGAAGATAGTACGAGATTTTGCACATAAGCATAAGATAAAACATTATTTTGAAATGGGGAGAGTAGGTATCGAACATGTGATTTTGCCAGAAAAAGGGATAGTAGCCCCAGGTATGGTAACTATTGGAGCAGATTCTCATACTTGTACATATGGAGCTTTGGGTGGTTTTGCCACGGGTGTAGGTTCTACTGATTTAGGTGTAGCTTTAGCAACTGGAGAGGCTTGGTTTAAAGTACCAGAGTCAATAAAAGTAGAAATTATAGGGAAAATGCCCAAATATGTTTGCGGTAAAGATGTAATGCTTACTTTAATTGGTATGATTGGTGTAGATGGGGCATTGTATAAGGCTTTGGAATTTACTGGTGAAGGTATAAGTGAACTAACTATGACGGATAGATTGACTATAGCCAATATGGCGATTGAGGCAGGAGCGAAAAATGGTATTTTTCCTGTAGATGAAAAAACGATAGCATATCTTAAAGGTCGTGTAGATAAATCATATGAAATTGTTAAGGCTGATGATGACGCAAAATATTGCCAAGTGGTAACTATTGATTTAGCAAAATTAAAACCTGTAGTGGTGTTCCCCCATTTGCCAGAAAATACACATACAGTAGAATCGATCAAAAAAGATATAAATATAGATCAAGTAGTGATTGGGTCATGTACTAATGGTAGATTAGAAGATTTGGCGATTGCGGCTGAGATATTAAAAAATAGAAAAATTCATGAAAAGGTGCGTTGTATTATTATTCCGGGTAGTCAAGAGGTATATTTAGAGGCTATTCATCAAGGATATGTGGATATTTTTATCAATGCTGGAGCAATAGTAAGTACGCCGACTTGTGGGCCATGTTTGGGTGCTCATATGGGAATTTTAGCCAGTGGCGAAAAATGTGTTTCAACAACAAATCGTAATTTTCGTGGACGTATGGGTCATGTAGATAGTGAAGTATATTTGGCTAGTCCTTATGTGGCAGCTGCTAGTGCAGTTTTAGGTAAAATAGCATCGCCAGAGGAGGTTCTTTGATATGGCAAAAAAAATAGAAGGTAAAGTTTGGCGTTATGGCGATAATATAGATACTGATGTAATAATTCCAGCAAGATATTTAAATTCATTTGACCCACAAGAGTTGGCAACTCATTGTATGGTTGATATAGATGAAAGTTTTGCACAAAAAGTTAAATTTGGCGATATCATGGTAGCTGGTAAAAATTTTGGTTGTGGTTCTTCACGTGAGCATGCACCGATAGCGATAAAATCTTCAGGAATAAGTGTAGTAATTGCAGATAGTTTTGCTCGTATTTTTTATCGAAATGCAATTAATACAGGGTTAGCTGTATTAGAAATTGGAGAAGAAGTAAAAAATATTCATGCTGAAGATAATTTATCTGTAGATTTATCAACGGGAATTATCGAAAATCTTACTACTGGAGAAAATTTTCAAGCTATGCCATTACCAGGATTTATTCAAGATATTGCCAAAGCAGGTGGACTTATTAATTATATAAAACAAAAAAATAATAAATAATATAAAAGTATAAAAGGAATAGTATCTTATGGATAGAGAAAATATATGTAGAGAAATTGCTGTGATACCAGGTGATGGTATTGGTAAAGAAATTACAGATAGTGCAGTAAAAGTATTAACTAAAGTTGCTGAAAAATATAATTTGAATTTAAAATTTAGTTATTATGATGCAGGTGGAACAGCTTATGATAAATACCATACACCTTTGCCGAAAGAAACAATAGAGGGTGCAAAAAAAGCAGATGCAGTATTATTTGGTGCGGTTGGTGGGCCTAAATGGGATAATGTAGAGCCTAGATTTCGCCCAGAAAAAGCGGTACTAGGATTACGTAAAGAATTAGGCTTATATGCAAATTTACGACCAATAAAAGTAGCAGATACTCTAGTAGAATATTCACCTTTAAAAGCAGAGATTGTTCAAGGTACGGATATTTTAATTGTGCGTGAATTAATTGGTGGTATTTATTTTGGTGAGAAATGTGAAAGTGAAATAATTGAGGGTAAAGAATGGGCATGGGATAAAGAAAATTATTCTGTACCAGAGGTTGAACGCATTGTAGAATTTGCTATAAAATCTGCCAAACAAAGAAAAGCTAAAGTGACTTCTGTAGATAAAGCAAATGTTCTTGCTACTTCAAGACTTTGGCGAAAAGTTGCTACTAGTGTAGCAAAAAAATATAGTGATATAAAATTGGAGCATTTGTATGTAGACAATTGTGCAATGCAATTAGCAATTAATCCTAAACAATTTGATGTAATCGTAACGGGTAATCTTTTTGGCGATATTTTAAGTGATGAAGCAGCGGTATTGAGTGGTTCAATAGGGATGTTACCGTCAGCAAGTATAGGAAAATATACAAGCCTTTATGAGCCTATTCATGGTTCAGCTCCAGATATTGCAGGAAAAGGCATAGCAAATCCAATAGCTACAATTTTATCAGCAAGTATGCTACTTCGTTATTCTTTAGAGGAAAATCAAGCTGCTGATTGTATAGAACAAGCAATAGAAAAAACTTTAGCTCAAGGTTATCGCACTGTAGACTTGTATAAAGATGGATTTATAAAGGTTGGAACAGAAAGTTTGACAAGTTTAATTATAAAGAATATTTAATATATATTTTACTTATCATTTTATTGAAATTTTTTATTGACAATTAGCAAAGCATTTAATATAATTCTGTTGTTAGGACTTATATACATTCTTTACTCACCCCCTAGTGCGTAACTAGGGGGATTTTTTATATAAAAAACAGCAACTATATTTTAGTTGCTGTTTTTGATTTATTATATTGATTTTTAGTTAAATTTCGATTAATTCATTTAAATTATTCATAATTTTGATATGTGGAAAATTATGAAAATCTTCTTTAGGATTATTTCCTGTAAGTACTGCGGCGAAGTCTACGCCAGCATTTTGGGCAGCTTGGGCGTCAACAGTATTATCACCGATATAAAGAACATCAGATCTTTTTACATTAAAACGTTTGATAGCTTCTAAGATACCATCGGGAGCTGGCTTATATTGGAATTTATCTTCACTACCAATGACAAATTCGATAAGATTATCAATATTATCTCTAGTCAATGTTTGCATAATACGACGACGTGTTTTACTAGAGATAATAGCGATTTTTGCACCGCTTTTAGTTATTTTTTCTAAAGTAGGAGTAGTTTCTGGATATAAATGAGTATTATCAGTCATATACAAATCAGCAAAAACAGTATATTTATCTTTTAATTCTTGAATTTTAGCACTAGTTGTTTCGCCAGTTAAAATAGTTAAAGCGTCATTCATGGGAAGACCAATAGTGCGTTTGATTTCATCTTTGGGGCGAGCAGGATAATTTTCTTGCTCCATTAATAATTCAAAGCATTTTACAATACCTATTTCAGAATTGGCAAGAGTATAGTCAAAGTCGAATAAATAAACTTTATATGACATAAAATTCACCTCAAATTAATTGTGCAGTTGATATTCACTAAGAAAGTATCACCATATATATTGGAATAGTAATAATTGATAATAAAGTTGTAGCGGAAACTACGAGTGTAGCATATTCTGTATCGGTATCATAAAGACTGGCTAAAACTACTGTTTGAATCATAGCGGGAAGTGAAGCCATGATAAAAAATACTTTGAACATTAATTCAGGCATAGGAAAGATAAAAGATAGTAAATACATACTAAGTGGAGCAATGATAAATCTGCCTAAACAAATACCAATTAATCCTAAATCAAAACGAATTTTTTTCAGTCCCATAGAATAAAGCGTAACTCCGATAAAGATAATAGCCAAAGGTGTAGTCAAATTACCCATATAAAATGCTGTATCCATAAAGAATTTGGGTAAAGGTATATCCAGAATTAAAATAATTAAAGAAGCTAAAAATCCTAAAATTGGTGGCGAAAAAATACGCTTTAAAGTTTTTAGTGTAAACATTTGCTGATATGAAAATTCTTTAGAATCAGCTTGGATACAAGCATTGCCTAACGTCCAAAAGAATGTAGTATTAGCGAAAAAGTATAATAAAGTATAAGGAATAGCCTCTTCACCAAATAAAGCCATAGTAACAGGAAGTCCTACAAAAATTGTGTTAGATGTAGTAAATGTAGATTGAAAAATACCACGGCGACCTTTTGTAGACATGAATTTCCCAAGAATTACACTCAAAATAAAGCAAATACCAATGGAGATAAAAGGCACAATTGAGCCAGTGATTAAATTTAATAATTGGTCATGGCTAAAGGCATGAGTGATATTATAAATAAAAAATAGTGGCAAAGATACAGTAGTTACAAGTTTGGGAAATAAACCTTTATTTGTAGCATTTATCCAGCCAATTTTGGCTAAATAAGAGCCGATAGCACCCATTAAAATTAAAGTCAAAACGCCACTAATAGCATGAAATAACGCGTCCAACGAACTTTCTCCTTAAAAATTTTTAGCTAAATAATAATTTATGCAAAAAGCCTAAAAAATTAAAGCCTTCATTAATATTTTCTGTAGTTACAAGATCTACACTACCGATTTTATGACCTTTGTATAGTAAATCTACAGAGCCTACTTTAGTATCTTTTTTACTAGGAGCGTCAATATATTTTGGTAAATTTACTTGATAAGAAAAATCATTAGGATTTTCATTATCCATTACAGGATAAGTGAATTTTTGACTAGGTTCTATGGTAGTTTTATAACTTGTTCCGTGATGTATATATATATTGGAAGTTAAATTTTTGGTATCTACCGTTTGTGTAGAATTAATATGTTTAAAACCGTAGTCAAGTAAGGCTCTACTTTCAGTAAAACGAGCTCTACTATCATCAGTTTGTAATACTACAGCAATAAGCGTTGTACCATTTTTTTGAGCAGAAGCCACCAAACAGCCGCCAGCGGCTTCGGTGTAACCAGTTTTGATACCAGTAACATCATCGTAGTTCCATAATAAACGATTTGTACTACCAAAAATATCTTTGCGGTCAGCTGGAACAGTCCAATGAATTTCTTGTTCTTTCGTAGAAACTACTTTACGGAATTTAGGATTTTGGTAAGCATAAGCTGCGATTTTGGCTAAATCACGAGCTGTTGTATAGTGGTTCGGGTCAGTAAGTCCATGAGGATTATTAAAGTGAGTATTAGTAGCACCGATAGCTTTAGCTTTATCATTCATCATTTGAATAAAAGTACTAAGTGAGCCCTTACCGATATAATAAGCAATAGCGTCAGCACCATCATTACCAGAAGCAAGCATAGTAGCTTGAATCAATTCAGACATTTTGATTTTGTCGCCTTCATTTAAATAAATAGAAGAGCCATCTTCGCCAACTGCACGTTTATCGACTGCAACAATATCATCATCACTAGCATTTTCAATACCGAGTAAAGCAGTCATCATTTTCGTAGTACTAGCAGGCATATGTTTATCATCAGGATTTTTTTCATAAAGAATTCTCCCTGTAGTAGCGTCAATCAAAATAGCAGATTTGGCTGTCATATCTTGAAGATTATCAGCAGTTACAGGAATATATGGTTTATTTTCGTCAACCGGTGGAGCGTCATCGACAATGCTTTGCATAGCGATAACTGTTGGAGTATTTAGGAAAATTTGTAAAAAAGCTAATAAAAAAATGATATATGGTTTAAAAAATATTTGTTTCACTAATCAATCGTCCCTATCACAAAAAATGTACCACGAGCTTTGGCACATAACTTATTATTGTCATTAAAAATTTCACATTCGGCAACCATTGTGCTTTTTCCATTATGGATAATATTACTTTTGATGATTGCTGTATCTTGTTTATCGATAGATTTTAAAATATTGATATTAAAATCTAAAGTAACTACTTTTTTGCGTAAGCTAAGACAAGCAGCACCCATAGCTGTATCGCAAAGTGTCATGATAACGCCACCATGAGCGATACCATATACATTAGTATGTTCATGTAAAATAGTAAGACTCATACATACATTGCCTTCATTAACTGAGATAATTTTTATACCCAAATATTTGGTAAAAGGATTATCATCGTAAAAATTAGTAATATATTTATTTATCGGTTTTAACATATCAGTATTATTTGTATCTATATTATTAGAAGTTTGTTTCAATTAATATCACCTACCTTAATATAATCAGATAAATTTTATTATAAGTTAGAGTTTTTTTGATTTCAAGGGAAATAATAATATATAAATATTTACATATTATAATGTAGCTTTTGGATAAAATAATAATTGAAGTACATAAATAAAGACTAGGTTTTCACTTTTGTGAAGTTTCTGTGCAAAAAGTGTAAGATGTGAGATTAGTATGAATTTAATACAAATGTTGGATAATTAAAGTTTTTTTTGAAAATTAGCTATTTTTTTCTAAAAGATACTAGTCTTTTTTTACATTTTTGGGTATAATTAACAAAGACATAATATTCAAACGATATTTTTGGGAATATTATGTATATGTAAAGAGAGGGGATTTATCATTATGGAAACTACACTTATTATTGAAAACAAAACAGGCTTACATGCACGTCCTGCATCTATGTTTGTACAGGAAGCTAACAAATATACTTCCAAAATCAAAATTACAGCAAAAGGCAAAACTGTAGATGCAAAAAGCATTCTTATGATCATGAGCCTTGGTCTTACTCAGGGTACAGAGCTTACAATTAGTGCAGAAGGCGATGACGCTCAAGCAGCTATCGATGCACTTACAGGTCTCATTAAAAGCAAATTTGGTGAAGAATAATATTCTAGCCGGCTAATGAGAGAGGGGGATTTGTACTGTGGCGTACGAATTAAGAGGAAAAGGTGTTATTGCAGGTATTTCTATTGCTAAAGTAATGACACTTGGAGAAGATTTACAAAAATATGTTGATGGATATACTCCTGGTACAGCAGAAGAAGAAGCTGGAAAAATTAAAGAAGCTTTAGCTTATGCTGCAGAAGTACTTCAATCTAATATAAAAACACTTCGCGATAAAGGAATGCTTGAACAAGCAGGCATTATGGAAGCGCATCGTATGATGGTACAGGACCCTATGCTCGAAGAAAATGCAATGTTAAAGCTCGGCGCTTGTGGCAATGCTGCACAAGCAGTACTTGAAGCTTCTGAAGAAAACGCATCTATCTTTGAACAAATGGACGACGCATATTTTCGTGAACGTGCTGTAGATATTCGTGACGTAGGAAAACGTGTAACAAGACGTATCTTAGGATTAAAAGAAAAAACTGTTGATGGTGGTGCAGTTATTCTTTGTGGTGAAGAAATTGAACCATCTGTTATCGCAAATATTCCAACTGAAAAAATCGCTGGGGTAATTTTGGGTAACGGCAGTACAACTTGTCATGCTGTAATTATTGCAAAAGCAAGAGCTATTCCTACTGTTGCAGGTCTAGGAGAAAAAATAGCAGAAATTCCTGATAATGCAAATGTCATCTTAAATGGTGAAACAGGTGAAATCTTTGTAGAACCTACTGAAGATTTAATCGCTTCTTATCAGGTGAAATTGGAAGAACAACGTCGCTTAAAAGAACATTATGCACAACTTTCCAAACTTCCAACTGTTACTAAAGACGGTGTAGAAGTAGAATTAATGGCAAATATCAGCACTCATTTAGATGTTGAAGCTGCTATGAAATTTGGTGCAAAAGGCGTTGGCTTATTCCGTTCTGAATTCTTGTTCATGGGTAGAGATACTATTCCAGATGAAGAAACTCAGTTTAAAGCATATAAAGAAGCCATTGAAAAATGTGATGGTCATTTATGTGTAATTAGAACAATGGATATTGGTGGGGACAAACCACTTCCATATTTAAATATTCCAGAAGAAGAAAATCCTTTCTTAGGCTATCGTGCAATTCGTATTTGTTTAAATCGACGTGAAGTATTCATGCCACAAGTAAAAGCAATTTTACGTGCTGGTGTGTATGGTAAAGCAGCAATGATGCTTCCAATGGTTATCAACGTAGAAGAAGTAAAACAAGTACGTGAAATTATCGAAGAAGCCAAAACACAGCTTGCACATGAAGAAAAACCATATTCCGATAACGTTCAAATTGGTATCATGGTAGAAACTCCAGCAGCTGCAGTTATGACTCCTGTACTTGCAAAATACCTTGATTTCTTTAGTATTGGTACAAATGACCTTGTTCAATATACACTTGCTGTTGACCGTGTAAATACTAACGTAAGTTATTTATATAACCATTTCAATCCAGCTGTACTTCGCCTTATCAAATTAACTATCGATTCTGCTCGTGAAAATGGCATTTGGGTAGGTATGTGTGGTGAAATGGCGAGCGACCCTAATGCAGCTGCAATTTTGATGGCTATGGGTATTAATGAACTTAGTATGAGTGCACCATCTATTCCACGAGTAAAAGAAAAAATTCGTTCCATAACTTCTGCTCAAGCAAAAGCTGCTTTAGACACAGTTATGACTATGGAAGATGGTAATGCTATCAAAGAATATCTTCAAACAGCTCTCTAATAATCATGACAGATATAGATAAAGTAAAAGCGGCTCACGGAAAAGAGCAAAATATAAAAATGGATTTACTAAAATGGTTAAATGAAGGCAAAGACCCATTTAGTATTATCCATGAATTAGCAAAATTTCTTGAGAGTGTATCTTCTGAACCTGGTTATGCAGATATCGTATTAAAAGATATCCGCAATGTTTATGGCATAGGCTTGAATGAAACAACTGTATTGAGTGATGAACTATTAGAAGTACGCACTAGACTTTTTAAATTGCAAGAAGCATTAGCAAAAGTAGATACAGATGAAGAAATAAGTCATTTAAAATTTGCTATTGAACATCATAAAAAGAAAATACAAGAACTTGAACATAAATTAAATAAATAAAAAGGTGGTACGAAAGTACCACCTTTTTTTATCTTTAAATATTATTTTTCAGGAACTAAATCAGTAGCGTCAAGACTACCTTCTTTGGCACGAGCTGCAAACTCAGCAGTAGCAGTAAAGAGTACATCACTAGAGCTATTAAGAGCAGTTTCGCAAGAGTCTTGAAGTACGCCGATGACAAAACCAACACCAACTACTTGCATCGCAATATCATTAGAAATACCAAAGGAAGCACAGGCAACTGGAATAAGAAGTAAAGAACCACCAGCAACCCCGGAAGCTCCACAAGCACCTACAGTAGCAATAAGTGATAATAATAATGCCATGAAGATATCAACTTGGATACCAAGAGTATGGGCAGCAGCCAAAGATAAAATAGCAATAGTGATAGCAGCACCAGACATATTGATAGTAGCACCAAGTGGTATAGAGATAGAATATACATCTTCATTTAGACCTAGACGTTTACATAAAGAGAGATTTACAGGAAGATTAGCAGCTGAGCTACGAGTAAAGAAAGCATAAAGACCGCTTTCACGTAAAGTTGCAAAAACAAGTGGATATGGATTACGACGAATGTGTAAAAATACGATAAGTGGATTCATAACTAAAGCTACAAGGAAGAATGCACCGAGAAGTACAAATAAAATATGAAGATAACCATATAAAGATTGAATACCACTAGTGCCGATAGCATTAGCTACTAAGCCCATGATACCAAAAGGAGCAAAACGAATAACCCATTGCACGATTTTAGTAATAGCAGTAGCTAAATCATTTACAGTAGCTTTCGTATTAGCAGAAGCTTTGTGAAGAGCAAGACCTGCTAAAATCGCCCAAGTCAAAATACCTACATAATTAGCATTCACTAGAGCATTAATAGGATTATCTACCACACTCATAAGTAAATTATGTAATACTTCAACGATACCGCTAGGTGGTGCAAGTGTAGCATCACTTACTTGTAAATGTAATGTAGTGGGGAATAAAAATGACATACAAACCCCAACTAATGAAGCAAAAAAAGTACCGAGTACATACAATTTGACAATTGGTTTCATAGAATTACTAGCATGAGTATTTTTTTGTGCCATAGCATTCATTACGAGAATAAATACTAAAATAGGAGCTACAGCTTTCAGTGCTTTTACAAATAAATCACCAAAAATAGCTACAAAAGGCACAGCTGTAGGAATAGCTATAGCAATGAATATGCCTACTATAAGTCCTAAGACAATTAGTTTCAATAATGCAGTTTCTTGATATTTTTTTCCAATACGATTCAACAATTTAATCAAACCTTTCTATATGATGAAAATATAAATACTAATGTTTTTTCATAGTATACATTAAAACAAACTAAATGACAAGTAGGATACTGTAAAAAGTATAGATAAATTAAAAATTTATGGACGATTTGGAGAAAAATTTGCTTAGAATTTCCAGATATAAATATATTAGGAAATAAAAAAACTACCCAATGAGTATATTCATGGGTAGTAAAAATAACTTAACGAATATCAATGGATTTGATTACGCCAGTCATAGACATAAAATAAGTGGAAATATCGGCAAGTTTTAGTTTTTGCGGATTTGACATCAAGATAGAGACTTCAACTAATTCTTCAGAAATAAAAATAACAGAAAAATGCTTACTTTTTAGACCGAGATTTAATAAACGATTATAGACTTCTTTGATTTTATTACTATTATTAATCATAGTAATTTTGATCAAGATATTATCAGCAGGGACGAACCAATCGTCCATATGAGATAAAAGCTCTAAAATAGCATATACCAGTATAGCTGAAAAAATAGCAATGAAATAATATCCAGCCCCCACGGCAAGACCAACGCCTGATACTACCCAAATACAAGCAGCAGTAGTCAACCCAATGACATTGACCCCTTCTTTGATAATAGCACCAGCTCCCAAAAAGCCAATACCGCTAACTACTTGAGCAGCAAGTCTAGCGGGGTCTGCATTGGTTTTACCTTCAACATTCTCATAGAGTAATTGTGACAAAATCATGATTAAACAAGAGCCGATACATACTAATATATTAGTACGTAAACCAGCTGATTTATGCTTGAATTGACGCTCATAACCAATAAGTGCTCCCAGCATAGCTGATAAGATTATACGAAAAATATAATCTAAAGGTAATGGAATAAAATCCATAGGTGAAAGAAAAATATCCATAATGTCCTCCTTGAATATAGTTTACTTATAGATATAATTTGACTACTTTTTGAAATAATGTTTAGTATATATATAAGTATAATAATAAAATATAAAGATATGAAACAAAATTTTAATATTTTTTTAATAAAATTTTAATAAAACTCAATAAATGAAATAAAATAACTTTTAATTTTACATAAATTTTACAATTGCTAAGATAACAAGAAATAAAATTTCAAAATATGGGATTTTTTAGTAAAACCTTAATGAAAAATTAATGATTTATCATACAATTTAAAATACTCTAAAATGTGTAATCTTGCAAATCAAAATTATCTATGATATCATCTTAGTAGTTCAACAAGTGAATGTATTGTAAAGAGAAATATGTTGAGGAAACGTGGATACTCATACAAAGCTTTTCTCCGAATAGTATATTTTATTGATGAACAAAAATAAATATATTAAGGAGGAGTTTTTATTATGACTAAAAAAACTCTTGTTTCTGCAATTACTGCCGCTCTCGTAGTTGGCGCTGCTAGCACAACTTTTGCTGCTGCAAATCCTTTCAGCGATGTTCCTGCTGATAGCTGGGCATATGATGCTGTTACTACTCTTGCTGCTGATGGCGTAATCGATGGTTACCCAGATGGCACTTACAAAGGCCAAAACACAATGACTCGTTATGAAATGGCTCAGATCGTAGCTCGCGCTATGGCAAAAACTGACCTCGAAAAAGCTGATAAAGCTCTCGTTGACAAATTAGCTGCTGAATTCGCTGAAGAACTCGATAACCTCGGCGTACGTGTTGCTGACCTTGAAAAGAAATCCGATAACGTAAAATTCGGCGGTGAATTACGTTACCGTTATTATGACATCAGCCGTGATTCTATTTTAGGTGATGAAACTCATAATAAAGTATTATTCCGTCTTGAACCAAAAGCTTATATCGGTAACTCCGGTTGGACAGCAAATGCTCGTATCGACTATGAAATGAATCTTTCCTCCGATGAAAATGCTGATCATGCAGTAGTTGACCGTGCATATGTAGAAGGCCCACTTTTCGGTGCTACAGTAACAGCTGGTCGTACTCCAGTATTCACAGCTCAAGGTTTACTCTTTGATGATAGAATTTCTGGTGGTACAATTGCATTTGGTAGCGATGAATTCACTACTACTTTAGCTGCTGGTCGTTACAACAAAGATCATGATGATGTTACTGGTAATGAAACTGCTAAAGATATTACTGGCGAATATTATGGTGTACAGTTTGACTATGTTCCATCCGAACAATTAGCTCTTAATGCTGGTTATACAGCTCTCAGCAATTGGGAAAAAGATATTGTTTGGGATGATGTAAAATATGGTACTATTAAAGGTGATTCTAGCTTCTGGTATGCTGGTGGTAGCTATGCATTCAATCCTAGCCTCAAATTTGTAGGTGAATATGCTCAAAATACTGAAAGCTGGGCAGATGACCAAGATCAAGCTTGGACTGCTGAATTACAGTACAAAGGTGCAAACCCTGCTGATGCTGGTTCTTGGGGTATGTATGCTGGTTACCGTCAAATCGAAGCAGCTGCAGCAATCGATCCAACATATGATGATATCATCGGCGCTGGTTACAAAGGTGCAGTAGTAGGTGCTTCTTATGTTCCTGCTGAAAACATCCTTGCAACTGTTCAGTACTTCGATGGTGAAGGTACTGTAACTGGTAAAGATGCAAGCAAATTCTTCGCAAACGTTGACTTCTTCTTCTGATAAACACTCAGCAAGACTGAATTTAATAAAGAATATAAAGAGCAGACTTCGTGTCTGCTCTTTTTTTATATCAATCATATTTGTTATAAAGTTTCATTTAAAAAATAAAAATAAAATCTATTTTCACTATTAGGAAATAAAAAGATATAAAAATATACATTAAAGATATATTAATAATACTTTTATCGCGTTTTTATGAAAATATTTTGCTAAAATCTAGCAAAATAGAATATTTGGAAAAATTTAATTAATATAAAATGTTGAAATTTATTTCAAATTGTGCTAATATCTTACTTGTTAACGAAACTAACTTTCATAAGGTATAGATACCCTAAAGGTTTTATAATTTTGTAGTATTATAAGTTCTGGGATATATTTCAAGAACTTTGTACATATATAATAAAAGTAATGAAAGTTAGAAAAGTTAAATCGTTGAGAAATTATATATTGTACTTTGGAGGAATTTTCATGTCAAAGAAAAGTATTATTTCAGCAATTTTAGCTTCATTAGTTGTAGGTACAGCAAGTACTACTTTTGCCGCTAGCAATCCATTTAGTGATGTGCCTAGTGATAGTTGGGCATATGACGCAGTGACTACTCTTGCCCAAGATGGTGTAATTGATGGTTATCCAGATGGCACATATCAAGGTCAAAACACAATGACTCGTTATGAAATGGCTCAGATTGTAGCTCGTGCTATGGCAAAAACTGACCTTGAAAAAACTGACAAAGCTCTTGTTGACAAATTAGCTGCTGAATTCGCTGAAGAACTCGATAATCTTGGTGTTCGTGTTGCCGATCTTGAGAAAAAATCTGATAATGTGGTTTGGAAAGGCGAATTGCGTTATCGTTATGTAAGTGCAAAATCTGATGCAGTAGATAGAATGAGCAACAATACGAAAAGATACAATGATAACGATACAAGTCAGGTAATGTTCCGTCTTGAACCAAAAGCTTATATTGGTAATACAGGTTGGACAGCAAATGTTCGTACTGATTATGAAATGAAAGCTGGTAGTGATGAAAATGGTAAACTTGTAGTAGCTCGTGCTTATGTACAAGGGCCTTTAGGACATAGTACAACACTTACAGCTGGTAGAATTCCTCTTTTAGATACTTATGGTATGTTGTTTGATGAACATATGTCTGGGGCACAGGTTGATTTTACTAATGAAGATAAATCTTTCAAAACATCTTTAATGGCAGGTCGCTATAATCCAGGTCATGATAATAAATTAGATGGTCAAACTATTGAAGATATTACAGCTGATGTGTATGCAGCTCAAGTAAATTATAAAGGTGAAAAATTTGATGCCAATGCCATGTATGCAGTGATGACAAATATCGAACCTAGTTCTGATGATTGGGGTACATGGGCAGGTCAGACAATGTATGACTATGACAAAATGAATATTTGGTCTCTTGGTGGATTATATCATTTCGATGATAATTGGGGCTTACTTGGTCAATACGCAGTAAATACAGAATCGGATAATTCTGATGATAAAAAAGCATATATGGCAGAACTTCAATATAAAAATGCAGTAACAACAGATCCAGGTTCTTGGGGTGCATATGTAGGTTACCGTCATTTTGGTAAAGATGTTACTGTAGCTACTACTTATAAAGATGTATTCAATAATCAAAAAGGTTTTGTAGTAGGTGCAAATTATGTACCAGCAGAAAATATTTTAGCTAGTGTAAAATATTTTGATGGTAAAGATATAGATTCTGATACTGATGCAAATAGATTCTACTTCAATGTTGATTTCTTCTTCTGATAAAGAATAAAAATATATATAAATCCTCTCCCTAAATCTAAATATAAATTTTAAGACAGGCAAATGCCTGTCTTTTTTCTTTCTATAAATATAATAGTGAAGCAAAAAATAAAAATGAATATAATATGTGAATTTTTTTATCCATAGAATTTTTATATATGTAATATGTAAAAGTTTTATAGTTGTTTATTTTTATACAAAGAATGTATATTTTTTCACATGTGATTTTTTAGATGTTTTTTTTGGATTAGTAAATACTTTATGTTTGGTTTGTCAATAGCTATTTTAAAATTGTATATAAATTTATTTTTGTCTTTATACTATATATAGTGGTTCGTTTGACAGGGCTACATACATATAGTATAATCGTTGTCAGCACATAAAAGAAATCGAAGAAAGACCATAGTTTTACTTGTTATAGCTATGGTTAAATATATTAGGAGTGTCTGCGTAAATGATAACAACAATTAGAAAACGTACAGGCGATATTGTGAAATTTAATGCACAAAAAATCGCTGATGCTATAAAAAAAGCAAATATGGAATCTATTGATGAAACATTTTCTAGTGAGCAATTAGATGAGATAACTAATGGAGTTATTAAAGCTTTGAAAAGTGTAAAAATGCCATGCGTAGAACAAATCCAAGATACAGTGGAAAAAGTTCTTATCGCTGGGAATTTTGCAAGTACAGCAAAAGCATATATTCTTTATCGTGCAGAGCATACAAAACTTCGTCAAGCAAAAGCCGATTTAATGGATATATATAATGAACTTACTTTTGCCAAAGCTAAAGATGCTGATATAAAACGTGAAAATGCGAACATTGATGCAGATACTGCTATGGGTACAATGTTAAAATATGGTTCTGAGGGATCAAAATATTTTATTACAAGCAATATTTTGCCTAAAGATATAGCTGTAGCGCATATGAATGGCGATATTCATATTCATGATATGGATTTTTATATGCTTACAGAGACTTGTTGCCAAATAGATTTATTAAAATTATTCAAAGATGGTTTTTCTACAGGTCATGGCTATTTACGTGAACCCAACGATATTCGTTCTTATGCAGCACTTGCTTGTATTGCTATTCAAGCCAACCAAAATGAAATGCATGGTGGACAAGCTGTACCAATGTTTGATTATTGTATGGCTCCTGGTGTAGCGAAAACATATCGTAAACAATATTATAAGGCTTTAGCATATTATTTTAATGCAATGCTTGAGATGGACCTTGAAGACGCCAAATTATTGTGCAAAGCGATTGAAAAAGCTATTCCAGTCAAAATATCAATGGGTAAAGTGGATGAGTTTGGTAGAGAATTGGTAAAATATTTACCAAAACATCAAAGAGAAAATAATTATCAAGAAATTGATGAGCATACTACTAAATTAGCACATAAATTTGCGACTAATACGGCTTGGAATGAAACAGACGCAGCGACTTATCAAGCTATGGAGGCATTCATTCATAATTTAAATACAATGAATTCTCGTGCTGGTGCGCAAGTACCATTTAGTTCTATAAACTACGGTACTGATATTTCTCCAGAAGGTCGTATGGCGATTAAAAATTTATTATTAGCAACTGATGCTGGTTTGGGTGATGGTGAAACTCCTATTTTCCCTGTACAGATTTTTAAAGTAAAAGAAGGCGTAAACTACGAAAAAAATGAGCCAAATTATGATTTATTCCGTTTGGCAATGAAAACTTCGGCAAAACGTTTATTCCCGAACTTTAGTTTCTTAGATGCTCCATTTAATAAAAAATATTACAAACCAAATGATTATAATACAGAAGTAGCTTACATGGGTTGTCGTACTCGTGTTATGGGTAATGTATATGACCCTACTCGTGAAGTTACTTGTGGTAGAGGCAATCTCAGTTTTACAAGTATAAATTTACCGCGTTTGGCAATTGAAGCAAAAGGCGATATTGATAAATTCTATAAATCTTTAGACGATATGATTAATCTGGTTATTCGTCAATTATTACATCGTTTTAAAATTCAATGTGCAAAAATCGGTAAAAATTATCCATTCTTAATGGGTCAAAATATCTGGTTAGATTCTGAAAATGTAGGCGAATATGATGATATTAGTGAAGTACTTCGTCATGGTACATTGACTGTTGGTTTTATTGGTCTTGCTGAAACATTAAAAGCATTGATTGGTAAACACCATGGTGAATCTAGTGAGGCACAAAAACTTGGTTTGGAAATCATTGGCCATATGCGTAAACGTATGGATGATGAAGCACAAAGATCAAAATTAAACTTCTCTTTGATTGCAACTCCAGCAGAAGGTTTGAGTGGTCGTTTTGTAAAAATGGACCGTAAAATTTATGGTTCTATTCCAGGTATCACTGATAGAGAATATTATACAAATTCTTTCCATGTACCAGTATATTATCCAATTAGTGCATATAAGAAAATCCAATTAGAAGCACCTTATCATAATTTAACAAATGGTGGTCATATTAGTTATATTGAAATGGATGGCGACCCTACAAAGAATTTGGCTGCTTTTGAAGCAATTATTCGTTGTATGCATGATAATGGTATTGGCTATGGCTCAGTAAATCACCCTGTAGACCGTGACCCTATTTGTGGTTATACAGGTATTATTAATGGTGTTTGTCCAAAATGTGGCAGAAGTGAAGCAGCTCATAAACGTCATATTGTATTAAAACGTATGCGTGATAATTGTTGTAGTGCCACATCAATTTAAATAAGTAATTAAGTAATTAAATATAAATATTATAGAGAAAGAGTGATTGGTATGTTAGTTAATGGTGTAGAAGTAAAAGTTAATGGTTTAGTAGATGTTACAGAAAAAGAAATCGTAAATTATATTAATTATATTAAAGAAAAATCTGCAGAAAATGTAACAAGTCTTACAATTTCTGACGCTGGTAATGGCGAAGTAGCTATTGATTATCATACACAACCTACTCAATTTGAACGTATTCGTCGTATTACTGGATATTTAGTAGGTACAGTAGACCGTTTCAATAATGCAAAACGTGCTGAAGAACATGACCGCGTAAAACATGGCCTTAATTAAGATTGCAGGTACTGTCAATGATTCAATTGTAGATGGTGAAGGCTTTCGTTTTACAATATTTACGCAAGGCTGTTTTCACAATTGTCCAGAATGCCAAAATCCTCAAACTCATGATGTAAATGGCGGTCGTGAAGTCGATACCGATGATTTGTTGGCACAGATTTGTGAAAATCCATTATTAAATGGTGTAACTTTTAGTGGTGGTGAACCTTTTCTACAGCCGAAACCATTGGCAGAATTAGCAGTGAAAATCCATGAACGTGGACTGAATATCACAACGTTTACGGGATATACTCTAGAACAATTACAAAATATGCACGATGAAGATGTCGACCGTTTATTAGAACAAACAGATGTACTCATCGATGGGCCATTTTTGGTGGCGAAAAAAGATTTGACTTTAATGTTTCGTGGTAGTAGCAATCAAAGAATTATAGATATGCAAAAGACACGTCAAACAGGAAAAATTGTCTTAATTGAATACTAAAATCTAAAGCCTTAACTTATTTGTTAAGGCTTTTTTTATATGCGTGATAGAGCTATCTAAAGGTTTTTTATGTATATAGATTATCTAAAGAAAAGTTGGTTGCTTTTTTGAGGATATTTCGGTAATATGTAAAGAAGATAGATTAATATTTGGTATATAAATAAAATCTGAGCCTTCTGAATAAAAGAATATACTAGAGATATCAACAATTAGGTATAGTTAAGCTTTGAAGAAAGATAAAAATATTAGATATAATATAAATAATAGATATGAACTATAAAGATGATAAAGTATTGAGTATTGATAAATGGCTTAGACGTTTTGCATATACTTAGAGAATATTTATTTTGGAGGAACTTTTGTGAATAAGTTAGATAAAATCAAGGGCGCTTTGTATGGCGCTGCTATTGGTGATGCTTTGGGTGCACCATTAGAATTTATGTCCGAAGATCAAATTAAATCTAAATTTGGTAGAGTTACTGAAATGCTTGGTGGTGGTTGGTTACAAACTATGCCAGGTGAAGGTACAGATGAAACAGCATTACTTTTGGCTACAGCATATGGCATAATGAAAAATCCGGAAAATCCATACGCAGAAATTGGCAAAAACTTTATTAAATGGGCAATTAGTCGTCCCAAAGATATCAGTGATACAACTCTTCGTAGTGTAGATAAAACTATGTCTAAAGGTCATGGTAAACATCTCATTCCGAAAGCTCGTTGGCATGAATCTGCAGGTCAGGTAGATTTATTTAGTAATCGTGGTAGCGTAGATAATGGTGCTATTTTAAATACACTTTATCCTGCATTATATTATAATGATGAGTTTACAGCGGTGACTAATGCACTGGATATTACTAATATGACTCATGTAAATACGCAATCTGATAATGCTTGTCGTATTTATGCACAGATTATTTTCCATATTTTGAATAAAAATATCAATAAAGATGATATGGATAAAATGATTGACAATACTATGTATTATGATTATAAAAATGAAGAAGTACAGCCAACAGCTTCGGCATATGATAGTATTATTGCAATGCTTCATGCTTTTATGCCAACAGAAACATTTGAAGAGGCGGTGCTTACTGCTATAAATTATGGCGGTGACAGTGATACTATCGGAGCAATTACTGGTGGTCTTGCCGGTTGCTACTATGGTTACGAAGCTATTCCAGAACGTTTTATCGAAAAACTTCCTCAAGATATAAAACAAATGTTAGATACAGTAATTGCTGCTATTCCAGAATAAAAATAAGCCCCAAGATTTTCTTGGGGCTTTTAGTTTGTCTAAATTTAATTTTATTGTTTTACTTTGTAGACGCGAACTTCATAAGAGCGAAGAAGTGTAGCTTCGCGGTTGCCATAGTTAGAAATAAGTAAAGTGGCTCCTTTTAATTCGGGGATTTTATAGCCACGGATTTTGGCAGTAGTGTTGGCAATTATAATAATGCGTTCAGTATTATCTTCACTAGTACGAGCATAAGCATAGATGCCAGGACTATAAGATAATAATTCTTCATAGCTACCTTCGATTAAAGCTGGATGTTGATTACGAATTTTGATTAATTCTTTGTAATAATTTAATACAGAATTTACATCTTCAAGTTCACTTTCAACATTGATTTCAGGGTATTCATCATTTAGTGGAAGCCATGGTTTTCCGCTAGTAAATCCAGCTTTAGCTTTATTATTCCAAGTCATAGGACTACGAGCATTATCACGGCTGTATTTCCAAACATAACGCATTGCTTCTTTAGCGGTTAATCCATCGGCAATAGCTGTTTCATATTGGCTAATGGAAGAAATATCATTATACATTTTGATAGAAGGCCATTTGATATTAGTCATACCAAGTTCTTGTCCTTCATAAATAAATGGTGTACCACGCATTGTCAATAAAATTGTAGCAATAAATTTTGCGGATAATTTTTTATCAGTATCACTAGGGAAGAAATAATTTACACAACGTGGTAAGTCGTGATTTTCAAAATAAACAGGTACCCAACCATCATCTTTAGTTGCTTGTTCATCGGCTGTAAAACATTTACGAATGTCGATTAATTTCCATGGATGGCGTTTATGCCAAAATGATTCATCATCAAAACCTAAACGAATATGACTAAAGTCAAAAGACATATCAAAAATACCATTTTCGCCAATCCATTTATTGAATTCTTCAGGATAAATACCGTCTGCTTCAGCCACAGTAAAAATATCTGCTTTATCAAATACTTTGGTTTTAAATTCATTTAAGAAATCTAATATACCTTCTTGATTACTATCAGCATTAGCAATATTGGCAAGATTATCTGGGCCATCAACTGGTAAATTTACGAAATTTTTTGGTTTTTTAATATAAACAATAGCATCAATTCTAAAGCCGCCAACGCCCATATCTATCCAAAAATTAGCAACATCAAATAAAGCTTGACGAACTTTCGGATTTTCCCAGTTTAAATCAGGTTGTTCTTTGGCAAAAGTATGCAAATAATATTGATTTGTTTCTTTGTCTAAAGTCCAAGCAGAGCCACCAAAGATACTACGCCAATTAGTAGGTGCAGAACCATCTTCATTAGGGTCTCTCCAAATATACCAATCACGTTTAGGATTGGTTTTTGAACTTTTGGCTTCAAGGAACCAATTATGTTGGTCTGATGTATGGTTAAAAACTAAATCCATAACGATTTTTATATTGCGTTTATTTGCTTCGGCAATAAGATTTTTCATATCTTCCATTGTGCCATATTCAGGAGCAATATTATAGTAATCAGAGATATCATAGCCATTATCTACGAGTGGTGAAGGATAGATTGGACAAAGCCAAATAGCTCCTACACCTAAATCTTGTAAATAGTCTAATTTACTAATGATACCTGGGATATCGCCGATGCCATCACCATTACTATCACAAAACGATTTAGGATAAATTTGATAAACAATCGTTTTTTGCCACCATTTTAATTTACCCATTATGTTCACCTCAGATTTATTAATTTAAGAAAAGCAGGTACTAAACTAAAGTACCTGCTTTTTAGTATCGTATTAAATTATTTTGCAGCGTTTAAAACTTCTTCAGTGATATCTACAGAAGTGAATAATACTACATCGGAGCTAACAACAACAGTATAGCCATGTTGTTGAGCAACTTGTTTAATAGCATTATTGATTTTTTCTTGAACAGGTTTTACTAAATTGATTTGTTGTTGTCTTAATTCAGTAGCAACTTGAGCACGTACTTTTTGAATTTCAGCAGGGCTCATTTTGTCATTTACGGACTGTTCAAATTTCTTTTGAGCATCTTCAGAAAGTTTATTCATACTTGCTTGGATGGATTTGCTTTCTGGGATATTAGCTAAAACGTACTGATAATTGATAGTAGCAACACTTGCATTAGCAGCTGGTTGATATACTTCTGCTGCAGAAGCTGTACTGCCAATACCTAACATAAATAATGCGGAACAGATAATTGCTAAAAATTGTTTTTTCATCTTAAACCCTCCTAGTATAAAGATTAAATTGTTAGTGTTATTATATCATAAATAAATGTAAATAGTTATATATTAATTATTATAAGTTGATTAAAAAAATAGGTAAAAAATAAATGGCAAAAGACGAATATTTCAATGTTAACCTATTTGTATACTATACTTATTATAACATACTGATAATTATTTTCAAAATTAATTTAAATTTTCTCAAAAGAGATTTTGTTATATAATATTAACATATATTTATTATTTTTTTTGAATAAGAAGGAATAATGAAAAATAATAAAAGGATATAAAGATGGATTTTTAGAATATTATTTAGTAGAATATATATTATTCACTTAAATATTGGAGTGGTTTTTATGACAAAAAATAGAGAAGTAATAACAGGTAATGATTTTAAAAGAATGATTGCAGGAGCATATAGTGCTTTTTTATTAGAATATGAGAATATAAATGCTTTAAATGCTGAATCTTTATTAGACCAAAAAGCAGGAACTCATATTTTGCACACTATAGGTGCTGCAGCAATGTCTCTTCGTGATTTGCAGGCAGATAGTATTGGCGGTGTATCTAAACGTGTAGGAAGTGCGGCTGTACTTGGTGCTAGAGGAAATGCAGGAGTATTGATTTCACAGATTTTAAGAGGTATTGCCAAAGGTTTATCTGGAAAATATGAAGCATCTTCTTCTGTTTTTGGTAAATCTTTCCAATATGGTATTTTATATGCACAAAGAGCTGTTAATGATGAAGTTGAACGTCCATTGATTATAACAGCTAAAGCAGTAGCTAAAGGTGCATATAATGCAGTTCGTGCTAATTTACCAATTGCTGAAATTTTGACAGAAGCTATAAAAGCTGGTGGTATAGCTTTAAGTCATGTAGAGAAAAAATATGGCTTTGTAGATGCTGGAGCAAAAGCTTTAATGGTATTTTTACAAGGCTGTAGAGCAGGTTTAGATGGTAATTATGTATCTCCAGTTTTATTATTTTCTTCTGGATTTAAAACATCTCATGATGTGCCAAATCCTAAAAATGATATTGTATATACGTATGCGGTATCTTTTAAATTAATGAAATGTAGAGCAAGTGTTGCTGATTTAGAAAAAATGTTAAATCCATTAGGTAAAGTAGTAGTAATTAATGTTTGTGATGAAAATATAAAAATATATTTGCATACAGATTGTCCAGGTTTAGTAGTAGGTCAGGCTATTGATTGGGGTATGATTTCTGATATTAAAATTCAAAATTTAGCAATGCCACATGATTTAAAAGTTGTAGATACTACAATGATGGATACTGCTATTTTGGCTATCGCTGATGATGATAAGACAGCAGAACAATTAGAGTCTTTAGGTGCGGTTGCAGTAATTACGAAAGATAAAGTAAGTGGCCCATCTGTCGGTGATTTGATAAATTTAATTCATGCAGATATAGCAAAACATTATATTATTTTGGCTAATACAAAATCTAATTCTTTAGTTATGGCACAGGTGAAACGTTTATTGAAAAATGATATTGAAATCGTTTATGCAAATGATGTAAATCAACAAAAACAAGCACTTAAAGCTTTTTGTATAGATAAAGATTTAAAAAGTAATATAAAAAAGATGAATGAAGTTATAGGTATTTTGTAAAATAAAGTAGTTGCTTAGAAAGGGCGGGGTACTACGTGAGTATTGCTGATAGAAGCAATAAAATTATTTATCAAATATTGATAGTTACCATAGCTTTTTGTTTAATTAGTGTTAATGCACAAGCAGCACCTATTCTAAAATTAAATTCACATGGTCATGATGTTGTAATTTTACAGCAAAATCTTATTCGTTTAAATTATCGTTTAAGTAAAGTAAGTGGTAATTTTGATAGTGAAACGCAAAATGCAGTAAAAGCATTTCAAAAAGATAATAATTTACAAGTAACAGGTATTGTAAATCGTGAAACATGGTGGGCAATAAAAGGTGGCAAACAAAATATTGCGGTAAAATCAACAACGGTAAATAAGCAATCCAGTGGCAAGAAGAAATTGACCAAACCAGTTTCGAATAATGAAAAAATTATTTGGGGAAATTTGGCCTCGGTACCATATGGTAAACAGTTTTTATCACAAAAAGAAGTACCAGGAATTATAGCTACGGCTAAAGATTATATTGGAGTGCCATATGTTTTTGGAGGGAATACCCCTAGAGGATTTGATTGTTCAGGATATTTAGAATATGTTTTTGCCAAACATGGTATAGATATACCGCGAACAGCAGATGAGCAATATAAATTGGGAAAATTAGTCAAATCTGATGATTTAAAACCAGGCGACTTGGTATTTTTTACCACATATGAGCCCGGAGCATCACATTGTGGTATTTATTTAGGTAATAAAAATTTTATCCATGCCTCAACAAGTAAAGGTATTCGAGTGGATAGTTTAGATAGTGAATACTGGGCTCCTAGATATTATGGCGGTAAACATATTGTAAAATAAAAGACAGCAGATTTCTGCTGTCTTTTCTAAATAAGTTTGGAATAATTATTCATAAAAACGATAATAAAAAAAGTGTAAATATTTATGTTCTAGAAAGGCACTTAAAGATGAAAAGAATAGAAAAAGTTTTTGAATATTTGCAAGATGTTGCTAAACAAACTGAAAACAATAAAAATAATGCTAAAGGCTTAACAGCTAGTGAGATTGCGGATAATATAGGTATTTTGCGTAGTAATGTAAGTAGAGAATTAAATCGACTTTATCGTATGGGCAAAATAATAAAGATATCAGGTAGACCAGTTTTATATAAAATAAATGATGAAAATATAGATGAAAAAATAGAAATAAAACCTATTAATACAAAAAAAATAGATAAATCAGCATTTAGTGAATTAATTGGGGCGAAAGATAGCTTAAAAACTCAAGTAGAGCAGGCAAAAGCCGCAGTTATTTATCCACCAAATGGACTTCATACGTTAATTGTAGGTCAAACAGGTGTAGGAAAAACATTACTAGCACATATGATGTTTGATTATGGTAAAGAAGTAGGTCGTTTTGCTACTAATGCGCCATTTGTAACTTTTAACTGTGCAGATTATTATAATAATCCTCAATTATTGATTTCACATATTTTTGGTCATATAAAAGGTGCATTTACAGGTGCAGATAAATCTGTGCCAGGTCTGATTGAGACAGCTAATGAAGGTATTTTATTTTTAGATGAAATTCATCGTTTGCCACCAGAAGGGCAAGAAATGATATTTTATTTTATGGATACGGGTACATTTAATCGTTTAGGTGAAACCAAAAGAGAACGTAAAGCAAGTGTACTTATTATTGGAGCAACAACAGAAAATCCAGATTCTGTACTTACAAAGACTTTTAAACGTCGTATTCCGAATATTATCACGATACCGCCACTAGCTAAGCGTTCATTAAAAGAAAAATTAGAAATAATGACGGTATTATTTACGGAAGAATCAAGAAGTATCAAGCGACCAGTGAAGGTATCCTCGGATGCGATAAAAGCTATTATTGGCAGTATTGGTAATGGTAATGTGGGGCAATTAAAATCTAATATTCGTTTATTATGTGCACAAGCATTTTTAAATGGAATAAAAACAGATGGACATATTGAGATAACTTATCAAATGTTACCGGCTAATATAAAATCAGGAATATTGCCAATGAGTCAAACGCGTGAAGATATGGCACTTATTAGTCGATATATTGAAAAAGATTTATATGTAAGCCCAACAAGTAGGAGTAAACTTCCTCGTGAAAGTGAAGATGAGCCATTTAATTTATATCAAATGGTAGAAAATAAAGTTAATTTATTAAAACGTGAAGGTATAGCTGAAGAATTAATACAGCAGATTGTAGTAGCTGATGTAAATACTTATGTGAAGACTTTTTACAATCAAAAAGACAATATTGCATTATCGGTGTATGATAGATTGCTTAAAATTGTAGATGTAGACACAGTAGAATTTGCTCAAGAAGTAGTATCTTTAGTCAAACGCTATATAAATTTAGTGTCAGGAGAGCGTTTTTTATATGCATTTGGACTACATTTAACATCATTATTTAATCGAATTAAAGGCAAACAAAATGTGCATAATGTATTGGAAGGAACAATAAATACAAATTCAACAGAGTTTAAATTGGCTACAAAAATAAAATTAATGATTGAAGAAAAATATAAAGTTTCTGTGTCAAAATCAGAAACAGAATATTTTGCCATGTTATTACAATCATTAAAACAAGAAGATAAATCGCAAAAAATCGTAATTGCTGTAGCTATGCATGGTGAATATACAGCAAGTTCTATGGTGAATGTAGCTAGAAAATTATTTAGTGCCAATAAAGCACCATTACTTGCTTTTGATATGCCTCTTGAATGTCGACCAGAAGATATGCTCAATCAAATAGTAGAGCAATTACAAAATATTAATTGCCAAGAAGGAGTATTATTATTGGCAGATATGGGTTCACTTTGTAGTTTTGGGCCGATTTTAGAAGAAAGATTGGGTGTGCCAGTGCGTACTTTGAGCATGGTAACAACGCCCTTTGTACTTGAGGCGATGCGCAAAGCCGATATAGCAGGAATTAGTTTGACCGCAATATATGATTCTTTAAAGAATTTTACAGGATATGAGCATAATAGCTTATCTGTAGATGAAACTAATGAACGAACAAAAGCAGTAGTTACTATTTGTAGTACAGGTAAAGGAACAGCAGAAAAACTACAAAATTTAGTGATTGATATCTTAATAGATGCGTCGATGAATCATATAAAAGTAATTCCTATTGGGTTAGTAGATGTGCACAAACGATTAACAGAAATAGCGCATAAATATCAAATAATAGCAGTAGTAGGTATTAAAAATCCGCATATTGACGCACCGTTTATTCCTATAGAACAGATAATTAGCGGTCAAGGCGATGCGATTTTACGAGAAATTGTAGGCGTAACAAATAATAAACAAGAAAAAAATGAAGAAAATAATATTGTATTACGTCGTTTTTGTGAAGATGGCTTACAAGAAATGTTATTATATTTAAATCCTAATAAAATCATGGATATTTTGCTTAAATTTATAAATTCTTTAGAAAAAAGTTTGAATATAACTTGGGACAATCCGCAAAAATTAAGATTAATAATACATGTAGGCTGTGCTTTAGAACGTATGGTAATTCATAATGGATTGATTTTTGATGAAAAGAATATAGTTACATTAGACCAAAAAAAATTAAAAATTGTAGAGCAACAAGCAAAAATCTTTGATGATATTTTACAAATAAAATTAACTAAAGATGAATTGTATTATATTACCATGATGATTTAAAAATTTGAAAATATATTTTTGTGTGATATAATAAAAGTACAAAAGATGTTAATAAATATATTCCATTAGGGACAGAAATACCGTGAAGCTGCAACTTCACGGTATTTTTATAAAAAAACGAGGAATATGTTGCTGCAACAACATATTCCTCTTGCAATAAATTTTATATACCGCCAAAGCCAAAGCGGTTAGGATTGTTACTATTTGTGTCTATCAATCCATTTACAAATATAATACGCAATTATACTTGCCATGATAGATACCATAAAAGATGTTAATAAATCTTCCAATAAGGGCACCTCCTTCCGTTACCGGTTTAGAGGTTAGTAACGTATTTATTATATATTGTATTTACAGTATTATACAATATAAATTATTTTAGTGTGTTCGTTAAAGTCTGTGTCAATTAAAATATGACACAGACTTTTTTGTTTGTGTTAAATTATG
This sequence comes from uncultured Megamonas sp., assembly GCA_963558795.1. Classification (GTDB taxonomy): domain Bacteria; phylum Bacillota; class Negativicutes; order Selenomonadales; family Selenomonadaceae; genus Megamonas. Next base: position 50,355 of record CAUWIH010000007.1, read on the forward strand.
ATTGACACAGAAAAATTAAAATCTATAGAGTGTCAAATATTAACTAATGAGCATATTTTTATCGAAAAAAGACCTTGTCATATTTGTATTTTATTTTGACACAAAACTTGGCATGGTATTTGCATATAATATTAAGTAGAAAGTTTTTATTAAGGAGGCAAATATTATGTTAGGTATTATTGTGGGAACACATGGTCATTTAGCGGAAGAATTAGTAAAAACTTGTGCAATGATTTGTGGACAACCTGATAATTTGAAAACTGTAACCTTAGTACCAGGGGAAGGCCCAGAAGATCTTATAGCAAAATATAAAAAAGCTATAACAGAAATGGATACTACAAATGGAATTATTATTTTAAATGATTTATTTGGTGGTAGTCCATATAATGCAGCTTGTAGAATTGCTATGGATGACGAAAAATGTGGGATTGTAACTGGCGTTAGCTTGCCTATGCTTATCGAAGTGATTAATTATCGCTTATGTAATCCAGAAGACGCTGATATACAAGGTGCTATGGAAAAAGCAGTAGAAGCAAGTACTGTAGGTGCACAAAAATTTCATAAAAGTCAAGTTGTAGATGAAGTAAATGACGAAGGAGACGATTTATAATGAATATTGTTTTAGCAAGAATAGATGATAGATTAATTCATGGGCAAGTAGCTACTGTTTGGGCAAAAGTAACAGGTTGTCAACGTATTATTGTATGTGATGATGAGGTAGCAGCAGACACTATCCGTGCTACATTATTAAAACAAGTAGCTCCTCCAGGAATTAAATCCAGTGTAGTAAATGTAGATAAAGCTATTCGTGTATATAAAAATCCAAAATACGAAACAGATAAATGTTTATTATTATTTACTAATCCAAAAAGTGTGTTACGTATGGTTGAAGGTGGCGTAGATATTAAATCTGTAAATGTTGGCGGTATGAGCTTTAAAGAAGGTAAACACCAAATCAATAATGCAGTATCCGTTGATGAAGCAGATATCGAAGCTTTCAAACAATTAAGTGCCAAAGGCATTGAAATTGAATATAGAAAAGTAGACACTGATAAACGTGTTAATTTAATGGAAATTCTTAAATAATTCTTGAGTAAGGTTAATAATTTTTGTTATTGATTAGAAGTTATTAACCTTACCAAATCTATGAAATGTATGAATGGAGGCTTTTCTTATGGAACTCAGTGGAGTACAACTTATAGCTATTTTTATTGTTTCTGCAATAGCTGGTATGGGAAGTGTTCTGGATGAATTTCAGACACATCGTCCTTTGATAGCATGTACATTAGTTGGTGCAATTTTAGGTGATATGACAACAGGTATTATAATTGGTGGTACATTAGAAATGATTGCACTTGGCTGGATGAACATTGGTGCTGCGATGGCACCAGATGCTGCACTTGCTTCAGTAATTTCTACTATCTTAGTAATTGCAGGTCATCAAAGTATTGGTGCAGGTATTGCTATTGCGATGCCACTTGCAGCAGCAGGTCAGGTTTTAACTATTATTTGTCGTACAATAACAGTATTTTTCCAGCACAAAGCTGATGATTTTGCAGCTAAAGGTAATTTAACAGGCATTGATATTTGCCACTTAGGTGCATTAGTTCTTCAAGCTTTACGTGTAGCAATTCCTTCTATTCTTGTAGCTATGTATATTGGTACAGATGCTGTTCAAGGTTTATTAAATGCTATTCCACCAGTAATTACAGGTGGTCTTCAAGTAGCCGGTGGCTTTATCGTAGTAGTAGGTTATGCAATGGTTATAAACATGATGAATGCAGGTTACTTAATGCCATTCTTCTTCCTCGGTTTCGTTACAGCTGCATTCACTGAATTCAACTTAGTTGCATTTGGTGTAATTGGTCTTGTTTGTGCAATCGTTTATATTCAACTTAGTCCAAAATATCATCAAGTTGCCGCTCCAGCTGCAGCTAGTGCTAGTAGTACTAAGAGTGATTTAGATGATGACCTTGATGATGAATTAGACGATTAAGAGGAGGTTGAAGATTATGAAAAAATTAAGTTCAAATGATTTATTCTGGACCTTTATTCGTTCCAATTTCCTTCAAGGTTCATGGAATATGGAACGTATGCAGGCACTTGGTTTTTGCTTTGGTATGATTCCAATTATTAAAAAATTATATGAAGGCGACGAACGCAAACAAGCTTTAAAAAGACATCTAGAATTTTATAATACACATCCATTCGTTACAGCTCCAATCATTGGTGTTGTAGCAGCTATGGAAGAACAAAAAGCTAATGGCAAAGATATTCAAGATGGTGTAATCAACGGTATTAAAGTTGGTATGATGGGCCCTCTTGCTGGTGTAGGTGATCCAATTTTCTGGGGTACTCTTCGTCCAATTTGTGCAGCACTTGGTGCATCTTTAGCTATGGGTGGTAGCTTACTTGGTCCTATTTTATTCTTCGTTTTATTTAATATTGTACGTTTACTTGTACGTTGGTATGGTATCAGATATGGTTATAGAAAAGGTACAGATATTATCTCAGATGTAGCTGGTAATGCATTGCAAAAAATTACAGAAGGTGCTTCAATTCTAGGGTTATTCGTCATGGGGGCTCTGGTAAATAAATGGACAACCGTCAATATACCGGTAGTCATTTCGCAGGTAACCATGCAAGATGGTAGTGTAGTTACAACTACAGTACAATCTATTTTGGACCAGTTAATGCCAGGTTTAGTACCATTATTACTCACATTCTTATGCATGAAACTCATGAAGAAAAAAGTTAATGCAATTTGGATTATCTTTGGTTTATTTGCATTAGGTATTATTGGTTTTGGTTTGGGTATTTTAAAATAAGCTTCCCGCATAAAACTTAACATAAAAAAATGCTGATAAAAGATATATCTTTTATCAGCATTTTTTATTAACGGAAAATATTTAATTGAGGAATTTCATCGATTAAATTTAATTCATAAGCATATTGATAAAACGTAGTCAAAGACTTGATTTGTTCATCGGCTAATTTCCATTGAATTACATGAAGATATTCATCTAATTGTTTTGGTGTAAAATGATTATTAGTAGTTAATGAAGAAATTGCTTGAGACAAATTATTAAATCCATAATCAAAACCATGTTTAATATATTGTTGTACTTTTTTTGTTTGAATAGGATTATTTTCGGCAAATTCTTTCCGCACAACCCAAACAGCATATACCATACAAAGGTTGGTAAGCTTTTTCCATTCAAGACCTAAATCATAATAATATAAATTTTCTTGTTGATGATATTTTAGATATAAAGCATCATCGCCGATAAATAAAGATGCACTAGCATCATTATCAGGAAATATATTTGTAGGAGAAATTGTTTTTATAGCGTATGTTGGGGTGGCGTGATATTGTTTATGCATGATTATTTTTAATAGACGATGTGAAGTTGCTGATTGAGCGGTAAGCAAAATTTTATCTGTAGTTAATTTATGTATGGGCTTTTTACTTACAAGAATAATACTTTGTACACAGCCATCAGCCATGATACTGATATCTGGTAATATCATAAATTTATTAAAATTACGTGCATAAATAATCGAAGATACTGGACTAATATCTAATTCATCATTTAAAATTGCCTGATTTAATTTGGCTGGTACATTTTTGATGAAATGTAAATCTTTATGCGGTTTTTCGTGTAAAGTATAAGTTAATGGTAAACAGTTTAAATAATTTATATGACCAATATTTGGAATAGACATGGTATACCTCGTTAAATAAATTTATATTAATATAAGTGTTTTTTATATTAAAATATTGTAAAACCAAAAATAATATACTATTATTATATTATTAAAAAAAAATAAACACAACCAATAAGGAATGTGCAAAAAATATAAGTTTTAAGCAAAATATGTTACAGTTTGATAACAAATATCATTTTTTTGAGTATATCTATACACAGAGAACAGATTATATGTTAAAATTAATCTGTATATTTAGGCTATTTATAAGTTATTTAATAAAATAATAATATAATATTCAAAAATTTGGGGAGGATTTAATAAGTATGACAAGAATTAAAGACGCGGTTGATCATATAGCAAAAGCTATAATCGCTCAAAAAGATTATTTAAATATGTTGGATAAAGCTATTGGTGATGGTGACCATGGTAATAATATGGCAATTGGTTTTGAAGCAGCTTTAGAAGAAATTGATAACATGAATGATAATGGCAATCCTGCCAAAGTATTAAAAGCTATCGCTACTGCTTTTTCTGAAAATGTAGGTGGTGCAGCAGGCCCATTATATGCCGCAGCATTTAATCGTGCAGCTAAAGCTTGTGATGAAAATACTCCATTTACTATAGATTCTGTAATTAAAGTTTTAGGAGAAGCTATTGAAGCTGTAAAAAAACGCGGTCGTGTTGAACCAGGTGAAAAAACAATGTTAGATGTGCTTATTCCTGTACATATGGCTTTTGTAAAAGGTAAAGACCATGATTTAACTTTATTCCAATGTCTAGGTGAAGCATCTAAAGCAGCCAAAGAAGCAGCTGATTATACTCGCACTATTTCTGCAAGCAAAGGTCGTGCAAGTTATTTGGGGATTCGCAGTATTGGTCATCAAGACCCAGGTGCTACATCTGTGCTTATTATGGTTAGAGAATTATACAACTTTTTTCAGCACTAAGAAAATTAAGATGATAAATATAAAATATAAGTGTCTACTATAATATATTTAGTAGGCACTTTTTATTTGTATAGTGAAATAGAAATAATCAGATTATTGCAATAAAAATAGATTTGTGCTATAATAAAGACATAAAGAAAAGCTAATCTATAAGACTTCTTAAAAAGTTGTAAATTGATTTGTAAAGATAAAATAAATAATCTAGGAGAATGAGCAATAGAGATTATTGTACAGAGGAACCGAAAAATTATTTTATTTATATCTATACAAATATACAAATGAAAGGAAGTGAGGGATATAGCATATTTACAAAGAGACTTTAGTGACAGTTGTACTTAGATATCTCCTGCTGTTGAAGAAAGCAAGTTTGTAAAGAAAAACTAGAATATATAGATGATAAGGCAATGGAAATTAAAGTCTAATATTCATATTTGGTGTAACGTTACAAAATATAATTACCGTTTCGAAATGTATAATACGTATTAGGTGTATTTTAAGTTGGTTAGAATTTTATTCTTAGTTGGAAAAAGTAAATGTATATGAAATTTAAAATATTAAATGCATATCATACATGTTAGCTGACTGATAAATACAGCAAAAACTTCTAACTTAAGGGAAGCTTTGCAAAAAAATTAAATAGTGAGGTAGTTGGATGTATACACAGTATACTAAATAAAAGGCGATTAACATAAGAATTTGTTAATCGCCTTTTATTTTATATATTTATTTTAAACGATATAAATGACCCTTTTTAAATAATGCTTTAGTAGTATTGGCATTTGTAGGGGTTAAAGTAGTAGTTTTTTTTGTAGAAATAGGTTGTTTATAGTTATGACGTTCAACACTTAAAACAAGCCCCATACTTAACATATTTAAAATTAATGATGTCCCCCCATAACTGATAAATGGTAAAGGTACACCAACAACAGGGATTAAGCCGATAACCATAGCAATATTACCAATAGCTTGCCCAACAATTAATAGCATGATACCAGTAACGAGCATTTTACCAAAATTGTCTTTTGTACGTAAAGCTATTTTAGTACAGTAAAAAGCCATAGTGATAAGTAAAAGAAAAACGATAAAAGCACCAATAAAACCTAATTCTTGGCAAAATACAGCAAAAGCAAAATCGGTATGGGATTCAGGTAAATAGGAATATTTACTAAAACCATGACCAAGTCCCATGCCAGAAAATTCACCAGAGCCAATAGCCAAAATAGATTGTACAATTTGGTAACCATCACCTTGAGAGCGGGACCAAGGATCATACCAACTATTGATACGGTCTAGACGATACGGTTGAAAGGCAGCTAATAAAGTAAGTAAAATTGCTCCCAATCCGCAAACAATGCCAATCCATTTTTTGGATAATCCAGCAATAAAATACATAATAGTAGGAATCCCTAGAATAATCATGGCTGTACCCATATCTGGTTGTGCTTCAACAAAAGCAGCAATAGTAATACAGATAAAAAATACGATGTTTTTTTGCGGATTAATGGTAATAGGAATATTATGGTCTAAACATTTTCCTAGATAAGATGCACTGAGAATAATAGTAACGATTTTGGCAATTTCAGAAGGTTGAAATTGCATAAATCCCAAAGGTAACCAACGCTTAGACCCATTTACAGTAATACCAAATAAAAGTACTAAAATCAGGCATAGTAATGTAATCAAAATAAGTGGTAATAAATTTTTTTCTAAACGTTTATAATTAAATCTACTAATAGAAATAAATGCTATAAAACCAATGACAATACTTATTAAATGACGAATTAAAAAGAAATATGGATTTTCAAAATTCGTGTAGGCTGTAATTAAGCTGGCACTACAAATATTTATAGTGCCAATAACAATCAGGATAAACATAATATAAGTGATAGCTTCCATATCGTTTATCCAAAATTTTTGCTTATTAATCATCTTATTTAGATTCCTGTTTAGTAAATGTTACCTCACAGCGATTGATTTTTTCTCCGAAACCACTAAATTTACGTTCATATTCAGTCATAATATTATTAGCTTGATATTCACTGTTATGAAGGTCGAAAGTAAGTTTATTTACTTCAAGTTTTGCAAGTTCAAATTGTTCAAGAGAAAAATCAAATAGAGGTCTGTTATCTGTTTTGAAGAATAACTCTCCATGATTTTTTAATAATTTACGATATTTTTCTAAAAAGCCTACATAAGTAAGTCGTCTTTTGGCATGGCGTGCTTTTGGCCATGGGTCGCAGAAATTAATATAAAAACGGTCAACTTCATCTTCGTCAAAGATATTTTCAATTTGTTCGATATTGAATACTAAAAGGCGAACATTAGTAAGACCAAGTTCTTTTACTTTTTTGGCTGCATAATATAATACATCTTGTTGTAATTCAATACCGATAAAGTTGATTTCAGGGTGAAGAGCTGCAGTTTTACTGATAAAATCACCTTTACCAGTACCAAGTTCTACATGAAGTGGAGCTTCACGCTCAAATACTTCTTGCCAATGGCCTTTTATTTCTTCGGAAGGACTTTGACCTTTACTATATACAAAATCATTAAAATCTAAAATAGCTTCATCAATCCAAGGTTTTCTTCGTAAACGCAAAATTAATTCTCCTTTATTATATAAATTCTATTCAAAGATTATTTTAGCACAAAAAAAATAGAAAAACATAGTTTTCCCTTTAATTTCACCAATATAAAATAAATTCATGGCAGATAATAAAATTTTTTTCCTTTTTTCTAAAAAACCTCAAGAAATAATAGATTTTCTTGAGGTTTATAGTTTATATTAAATATTAAAATAAAAGTTTACTATCTATAATCATGCGAAGTCCTAAAAGGAATAAGGATAAGCAAAGTAATAAAATAATACTACGCGGTTTGGTTTTTTTAGATAATCTAGCGCCAAATTGTGCGCCAATTACAGCACCAATACCCACAGAAAGTGCTGGTATCCAGACGATATGATCGAGAAAAATGTGAGAACCTACACCGATAAAGGAAGATACAGCTAAGACAAAATGAGATGTAGCAGTAGCCATATGCGGAGGAAAAGCCAGTGCATAAATCATTACAGGCACATGAATAATACCGCCACCGATACCGAAAATACTAGAAATAAAGCCAACAAACATACTTAAAACAATACCTAGTTGTTTACGGGCTAAAAATATTTTTTCATCAAAATTAAGAGAAATTACTTTTTTATTAGAAGAATTCCAATACATAATGGCAGAAATAAATAAAATAAAAATACCGTAAGCTAAGCTAAATGTAGGGCCAGTAAAATAATCACTTACAAAACTACCCAAAACAGCACCTGGTAAAGTAGCAATAGCAAAAGGAATAGCAGCTTTAAAATAAACACGATGTTGTTTAATATAAGCATACGTTCCAGAAAGTGCATTTAAAAATACACCAAATAGAGAAGTACCGATAATTTCGGGAGCAGTATGGAAAATAGAAGGTGTCAAAGCTAAAGTGAATAGTGGTATCATAATAAGACCGCCACCAATACCGATTAATGTACCAAATGTACCGACACCGATGCCCACGAAGAATAATACAATTATTTCAATCATTGAAAAACCTTACTTTCTTATAATCATGAATTAATGATTATGATATTTAATTTTTAATTTATAATTTATATCCAAAATGGTGAGCTACTTGTTCATAAGCTGGAAGTTTTACATTTTTAGCTTTAGCCATGCGAAGAACTTCAAAGATAAGACCGTCCATTTCAGAATTAGAGCCTTTTTCTAAATCTTTTTGCATAGACGCTGTAGTATCTGGTGTCATAGCATTTAATGTTTTTAAGTTTATATCAATGATAT
>CAUWIH010000008.1:0-51963 GCA_963558795.1 uncultured Megamonas sp.
ATTTGTAAGCACACTACCCTGTGCCTGCATTACAGCTTTACTTACGATATTTTCTGATGCAATCATTTCTAATTTATCGCGTTGACGGCCAAGTTCTTGGTTTATTGCTGCATTAATTTCTGGATCTACTATTTCTAATGTTTGTAATAAATTCAAAATTATCCCTCCGAGTTTATGTCTTTGCCTAAATAATTAAAAATTTATTTATTTTCTAAAGCCATAATTTTATTTACTCTGCGTTCATGTCTACCGCCAGCAAATTCTGTAATCATCCAAGTACGTACAATTTCATCTGCAATTTCAAAGCCAGTTGTACGTCCACCCATTGCTAATACATTTGCATTATTATGTTCACGAGACATTTTTGCAGTATATGTTTCATGGCAAAGAGCAGCTCTAATTCCTTTTATTTTATTAGCTGCTATAGAAATGCCAATACCTGTACCACATAGTACAATTCCTCTATCTGCTTCTCCTTTAGCTACTGGAGTACAAACTTTTTCTGCAATATCTGGATAATCTACAGATTCTGTACCAAAAGTACCTACATCTTCAACTTTCACATCTGAAAATTCTTCTTTTAATACTCTTTTAACTTCCTCTTTTAGTTCCACCGCGCCGTGGTCGCTTCCAATAATTAATTTCATATACTCGACTGAAATCAGTCTTTCCCTCCTTATAGCTAAAACAGCTAAATTACATACTATGTTTATTTTATCATAATATAATATTTAATCAAAGAATTAAATATTAATGCTGTTAAAACCACTGGCTTTATGCAATCTATTCATAATGGCTAACCCAATACCTTTACTTGTAGTGCCTTCTCCTAAAATAACATCTACATCTTTATCATCAAAATAACGTAACCCTTCATAAATTTCACTAGCTATTTGCTCTAAATCATTTTGTTTACCATAGTTGAAAATATATATATTATCAGATTTTATATAATTAGCTACTTCATCACTAACCAATAATCCAATTTTTTTATCATTTTGCCAATCATTAACAATTTTTTGCATAGCTTGAGGCATTTTATTTTGCTCACCTTCAACTAAAATCATTTCTGCCTTCGGTGCATAATGCTTATATTTCATTCCAGGTGCTTTAGGAACTACATTTTCGCCAACAATAGATTTATCAATCTCTACCACTGGGAAAATTTCTTCTAACATTTCTTTAGTAATTGCACCTGGACGCAAAATAACTGGCACGTCTTCTGTACAATCTACAATTGTAGACTCTACACCAAAATGACAATTTCCGCCATCTAATACCATTTCTATTCTACCATGTAAATCTTTATATACTTCTTTTGCAGATGTTGGACTTGGTCTTCCTGAAATATTAGCACTTGGTGCAGCTATTGGTGTATCTGCATATTTAATTAATTTTCTCGCTATATCATTATCTGGCATACGAACAGCTACTGTATTTAAACCACCTGTTACTGTTTTGGGTACTTCATCACTTTTAGGTAAAATAATGGTAATTGGCCCTGGACAAAAAGCTGTCAAAATTTTTTGTGCCATTGGTGTAACGTCCGCTACAATTCTACTTAACATTTTTTGATCATTAATGTGTAAAATTAATGGATTATCCGATGGTCTACCTTTCGCTTGATAAATTTTACTTGCTGCTAATTCATTCAAACCATCTCCACCAAGACCATATACAGTTTCTGTTGGGAATGCTACTAAACCGCCAGATTTTATACATTTACCAGCACGTTTTAATGTTTCATCATTTATAGAATTTATACTTATTAATTCTGTTTCCATGCTAATACCACCCTATCAATACCCGCATAATCTTTAATTATTTCTATATTTTTCCAATTATGATTTTTAGCCATTTCTTTTACTACTTCAGCTTGATGAATACCTACTTCTACAGCAATTAAGCCTTTATCATTTAAATGTTTTTGACCTTGACTAAATAAACGTTTATAAAAACTTAGGCCATCACCGTTATCAGTAAGTGCAGATAATGGTTCATAATCTTTTACATCTATTTCTAAACTTTCAATATCTTCTTTAGGAATATATGGTGGATTGGATACAATTACATCAAAAGTTTTATTTACAAGCGGAGTAAATAAATCACCAACAAAAAATGTACATCTATCTGATACTTGCAAATTTTGTGCATTTTCTTTAGCTACTTCAATAGCTTTTGGAGAAATATCTACAGTAAAACCATTTGCTTTTTCTAAAAAATTTAGTAAAGATAAAATAATTGCTCCACTGCCTGTACCAATATCTACGATATCATAACTATTTTTATCTTTAAATTCTTCTTTCACCTTAGTAATGACATTTTCTACAAGAATTTCTGTATCTGGTCTAGGAATTAAAGTATCTTTTGTAACTTTAAAATCCAATCCCATAAATTCTCTTTGTTCAATTATCTGAGCAACGGGGATATGTTTTGCTCTTTTAGCCACATATTCACGAAACTTTGCTAATTCACTTTTTTCCATAGGCTCATCAAAATGCACATACAAATAAATGCGCTTCTGACCCAATACATGAGCCAGAAGCACTTCGGCATCAAGACGAGCTGAAGATATCCCCTTGGATTTAAAATAATTTACAGTCCATGTAAGTAAAGAGTTTATCGTCCATACATCTCTTGATTTTTCCATATTATTTTACCTGTTTTAATCTTTCTGTTTGATCAGCTGTAATTAATGCATTGATAATTTCGTCAATTTCACCATTAAGCACAAAATCTAATTTGTGTAAAGTAAGCCCAATACGATGGTCTGTTACACGACCTTGAGGGAAGTTGTACGTTCTTATGCGTTCACTTCTATCACCAGAGCCTACTTGAGATTTTCTATCTGCTGCAATTTCACTATTTTGAGCCTGCTGTGCTTGTTCTTGTACTTTGGCACGAAGTACTCTCATTGCTTTTTCTTTATTTTTTAACTGAGATTTTTCATCTTGACATTGTACTACAATACCTGTTGGAATATGTGTAATACGTACTGCTGTTTCTGTTCTGTTTACATACTGACCACCTGCACCACTTGCACAGTAAGTATCAATACGAAGTTCATTTGCTTTAATATCAATTTCTACATCTTCTACTTCTGGTAAAACTGCCACAGTAACTGCTGAAGTATGCACACGACCAGAGGATTCTGTCTGTGGTACACGTTGTACACGATGAGTACCGCTTTCGTATTTTAATTTACTATACGCACCATAACCATTAATACAGAATGATACTTCTTTAAATCCACCCAACTCTGTAGGATTAGAATCTAGCATTTCTACTTTCCAACCTTGCATTTCTGCATAGCGAGAATACATTCTAAATAAATCACCAGCAAATAAAGCCGCTTCATCTCCACCTACACCACCACGAATTTCCATGATAACATTTTTACTATCATTAGGGTCTTTTGGTAATAATAAAATAGGAAATTCATTTTCTAATACTTCTTTACGTGCAGATAATTCTTTTACTTCGTCTTCAAGCATATGACGCATATCGTCATCAATATCTTCATCAAACATCGCTTTATCTTCATCAATGGTAGTACATATTTTTTTATATTCACGAAATTTCTCTACCAATTCAATAAGTGCTGCATGTTCTTGATTGTATTTTTGCCATTTAGGCATATCAGCTATAATATCTGGGTCACTTATTAATGATTCTAATTCCAAATATTTATCTTCAACTGCTTGTAATTTATCTAACAATGCTTTTCCACCTCATGTTTTTTTATTTAATTAAAAGATTAGCGGTAGGTAAAAAACCTTCCGCTAATTTAAAGTTACATAATTTTATTACTATTAATATTCATCGATTGATAAATAATACAATCTATACTAATGAACTGCTTACTATAAAAAATAAAATCTTATTTATTTAGTCAAACACTAGTATTTACTTTTAAATCATTTACTGTATCTTTATTTTCTACAGTTTCATTTAAATTTACTGTATCATTTACTGTTTCTTCTGCAATAGCTGCTTCTAAAGATTTCACAGCTACTTCAATCATTGAATCATCAGGTTCTCTTGTCGTCAAATATTGTAACCATAAACCAGGTAAAGAAATTGCATGAACTATTTTATTTTTAGAACGACCAGCAAAACGAATTAATTCATATGAAATCCCCGCTACTGCTGGTAATAATATAATTCTTGATACAATACGTTCCCAAAGACTAGGCCAACCTAAAAACGAAAACATAAAGATACTCACAATCATTACAATCAATAAGAAAGAAGTACCGCAACGAGGATGCAAACGAGAAAATGCTTGTACTTTTTCTGGTACTAATTCTACTCCTGCTTCATAAGCATGAATAGTTTTATGTTCTGCACCATGATATTGAAAGACTCTTTGAATATCTTTTGCTCGAGATATACCATATATATATAAGAAGAAAACTATCATACGGACTAGCCCTTCCCACAAATTCATAACTACATGACTATCTGTTGTAATTAAACTTACTGATGCTGTTGGAATTACTACAAATAACAAAATTGCTGCACATAAAGAAATTGCCATTGTGATTGCAATATCTTTATTGGTAAGCTTATCAGACTCTTCTTCACCAGCCATTTGAGCTGAATAAGTCAAAGATTTTAATCCCATAACTAAAGATTCGCCCAATGATAAAATACCACGGAAAAATGGCTTTTTAAATATAGGATATTTTTCAGCTAATGAATTTACTGGTTTTACATCAACTGTAATTTTGCCTGAAGGCTCTCTAACTGCTGTAGCTACATTTTTAGGGCCACGCATCATTACGCCTTCAATTACAGCTTGTCCACCTACCATTAATTTTTTTGACATCTTCCAATCCACCTACCTTATTTAAATATTAAATTATATTTAAATATAAATGAAGCAGAGCATTTCTGCTCTGCTTAGCATTCGTATTCTTATTTTTTGCCATAACGTTTGTTGAATTTTTCAATACGTCCACCAGCTGCCATGTCGCGTTGACGACCAGTGAAGAATGGATGACATTTGGAGCAAACGTCTACACGTAATTCACCTTTAACAGATCCAGTTTTAAAAGTATTGCCACAACCACAGATAACTGTAGTTTCTTTATAATCAGGATGGATTCCTTGTTTCATTCTGTCGCACCTCACTCTCTGACATTTACTGATTGATTATATCATAGACTTACTTTTGTTGCAAGCTTTAATTATATAAGCTACATTAGTTTACAATATATTTTCTAAACAATCAAGAGGTATTGCGTATATGGCTCTAAAAACTTATAATAAAATAAGTTAACTTGCAATTTAATAATTATTTTATTTGCTTTTGATAATAATGGAGAAGGGATATAAATTTATGAAAAAAAATAATAATGAATATAAAGAAGTTTGTAGTTTTTGTAAACGAGCTATAACCATACATTCTCAATATGATATGCCAATTTATGATCCGCAAACTGGCTTTGCTATTTGCAAAAACTGCATTAAAGATATATATGGATATATTAGCGAACATGATAAACGTGAAGAAAAAGCTCAAAACAAAAAATTTGTAAATAGTTTAGATGATATTTTAACTCAAAATAAACCTCATGTTATAAAACAATTTTTAGACCAATATATCATAAATCAAGATAGAGCAAAAAAAATCTTATCTGTTGCTGTTTATAATCATTATAAACGTATGAAATATGGCTATACTCATGATAGTCGTGATATGAATATCGAAAAATCCAACGTTATCATGATTGGGCCTTCTGGTTGTGGTAAAACAGCTATGCTTCAGCATTTAGCTAAATTATTAGATATTCCTTTTGCTATTACTGATGCTTCTAGCCTTACTGAAGCAGGCTTTGTGGGCTCTGATGTTGAAGTTGCTGTTAGAAATCTTTATTATGCTGCTGATAAAAATATTGAAAAAGCTCAACACGGTATTATTTATCTTGATGAATTCGATAAAATAGCTCGCAAATCTGGTGCAAATAATTCAATCACTGCTGACCCAGGCCATGAAGGTGTTCAACAAGGTTTACTCAAAATGATTGAAGGTGGCGTTGTAGAATTTACAGCTCAAGGGCAACGTAAACACCCAGAAGCTCCAACAATTAAAGTAGATACTACTAATATTTTATTTATCGTTGGCGGTGCTTTTGTTGGTATTGAAAAACTCATTGCTAAACGTTTAAAAACTGATGATAGTGGTATTGGCTTTGGTGCAAAAGTACAAACCAAAGATGCCAAACCAGTATTTAATGAGCTCATTCATAAAGTTCGCCCTGAAGATTTAATTAAATTTGGTATTATTCCTGAAATTGTTGGTCGTCTACCTGTAATTTGTACTTTAGAAGAACTTACTGAAGAAGATTTACTTAAAATTTTAACTGAGCCAAAAAATGCTCCAGTTCGCCAATATCAAGAATTATTAGCTATGGATAATGTAAAATTAGAATTTGAACATGATGCACTTTTATCCGTTGCCAAAAAAGCTATTGAACGTAAAACTGGTGCTAGAAGCTTACGCGGTATTTTAGAAGATGTTATGCTCGATATTATGTATGAAATTCCTAAAACAAACGAGCCACGCAAAGTTATTATCACTAAAGATTGTATTGATAATCATAGCACACCTCAAATAATTTCACTTAACGAAAACTAAGTTTAGCCTATAATTAATACTATATTCAAACATAAATTCATATACGTAAAAAAAGACATTGATAACTAATACATTATCAATGTCTTTTTTATATTTATAAATAAATTATTTTTTCATTATAGAACCATCATAATATAATGTGGCAAAATAATCATCAATTGTTTCTGCTCTACGAATTAATTCTACAGAACCATCTTCTTTTAATAATAATTCTGCACTACGTAATTTACCATTGTAATTAAAGCCCATAGCATGACCATGTGCACCAGTATCAAACATAACGATTCTATCACCAATATCAATTTTTGGTAAAGCACGGTCAATCGCAAATTTATCATTATTTTCACAAAGAGAACCAGTTACATCATAAATATGATCGCAAGGAGCATTTTCTTTACCCACTACTACCATATGATGATATGAACCATAAAGAGCTGGTCGCATTAAATTTGCCATACAAGAATCCAAACCTACATAATTTTTATATGTATGCTTTTGATGTAATACAGTAGATACTAAATATCCATAAGGGCCAGTAATTGCACGTCCTGATTCATAAGCAATAGCAGTTTGGGTAAGACCTGCTGGTATTAAAATTTCATCATATAATTTATGCACACCTTCGCCTAAAGCTTCTAAATCTACAGCATTTTCTTCCGGACGATACGGAATACCAATACCGCCACCTAAGTTAATGAATTCAAATTTTATACCTAATTCTTTAGTTATTTCCGCAGCCAATTCAAAAACAATACGTGCATTTAATAATAAACCTTCTAATCTAGTTTCATTAGAAATTACCATTGTATGCAAACCAAAACGTTTTACCCCTTTGTCCATTGCCATTTTATAAGCTTTAAACATTTGTTCTTTAGTCAAACCATATTTTGCTTCTTCTGGTTTACCAATGATATCATTGCCTTCGATTAAATTACCAGGATTATATCTAAAAGACATAACTTGTGGCATACCTGCATTTTTTTCCAAATATTCAATATGTGTAATATCATCTAAATTTATAATAGCACCTAATTCAATTGCTTTTTGGAATTCATCAGCAGGTGTATCATTTGATGTAAGCATGATTTTCTCGCCATTAATACCAGAGGCATCTGCTAGTAATAATTCTGGAAGAGAAGAACAATCCGCTCCTGCACCTTCTTCATGCATAATTTGTAATAAACGTGGATTTGGTGCTGCTTTTACTGCATAATATTCTCTAAATTCCGGAGCCCAAGCAAAAGCCTGTTTAAAACGGCGAAGATTTGCTCTAATTGCTTGTTCATCATAAATGTGGAATGGTGTTGGATATTCTTTTATAATTTCTTCTAATCTTTCTTGAGAGATAGGAAATTGTTTTTGTGCCATTTAATGACCTCCTACATACTTATTTATAATCTAAATTTTACGTTACTTACTTGAAATCGTTACAAGTTAACAAATAATAAGCTGATTATAACACTGATTGAAAATACCTGTCAATTTATTATTATAGTAAATTCAAAAAAATAAAATACAAAACGTAACAAAAAATATACATGTATACATGATAGATATATATAAAAAAATTTTACAATTTGTAGTATAATCTAAAGAGTTCGGTTAAAACATTGTTATCAATAATCAAATTTTGTCTTTTATATCTTAGGGGGAAATACATATGACTTATAGTATGGCTGCATCTCACAGCAAAGGAAAAATATTACAAGATGTTATTTTTGGCGCAAGTGCTGCTGCCAATGAAGCAGCTCGTAAATATGGTGTAGATAAAGTAACTAATGGTACAATCGGTGCTATTATGGATGATAATGGCAAACTTATCTGTATTCCTACAGTAGAAAAAGTATTACGTTCTTTACCTACAAATGAACTTGCTGCTTATGCTCCAATTGCTGGCCTTCCAGATTATCTTGAAGCTGTAAAAGACCTTACATTCGCAGACAATAAACCAGATGGTTATATTGAAGCCGTAGCAACTGCTGGTGGTACTGGTGCTATTCACAATAGCATTTGGAACTACTCCGAAATTGGTGATAGTGTATTAACTTCCGATTGGTATTGGGGAACTTATAATATTTTATGTCAAGAAGCTGGTCGCACATTAGAAACATATGAACTTTTTGATGAACATATGAACTATAATATTACTAGCTTTACCGACAAAGTAAATATGCTTTTAGCAAATCAAGATTCTCTACTTATTATTATTAATACACCTGCCCATAATCCAACAGGCTACAGTCTTTCTGAACAAGACTGGGATAACGTCCTTGATGTTTGTAAGGAACATGCTAAACTTGGCAATAAAAAAATCACATTACTTGTTGATATCGCATATATTGACTATGCTGGTGAAAAAAATGAATGTCGTAAATTCATGAGAAAATTCTCCAATCTTCCTGAAAACATCTTCACAATTTTTGCTTTTAGTATGTCTAAAGGTTACACACTTTACGGTCAACGTACAGGTGCTATGGTTGGTCTTTCTTCAAAAAAAGAAATTGCTACTGAGTTTTTAAATATTTGTAAATACACTAGCCGTGCTACATGGTCTAATATCAACCGCGGTGCTATGGCTACACTTGCCACAATTGATAAAGATAAAACATTACTTGCTCAATTTGAAGCAGAACGTGATGCTATTTATCAAACAATCAAACAACGTGGTGCAATTTTCATGGAGGAAGCCAAAGCTTGTGGACTCAAAGCTCTTCCTTATAAAGCAGGATTCTTCTTATCCATTCCATCAAGTGACCCAGAAGCAGTTTGCAGTAATTTACATGATGACTTAATCTTTGCTGTACCATTAAAACGTGGAGTAAGAATTGCCGTTTGCTCTATTCCAGCAGAAAAAATGCATGGTGTTGCTGAAAAAACATTAAAAGCATTAAACTTCATTGAAAAAAATAAATAAGCTAACAAAGATAAATTCATTCATTCTATAAAAATAAAAAAAGAAGTAAGTTTGCTAAAAGATTAGCAAACTTACTTCTTTTTTTTATACAAATTTATTTTTAAGTACTATTTTTTTTGAGATGGATTAATATGTTCTCTACCGTATCTATTCCAACCAATATGTCCATCTTGTCTACCAATCATTGGTATTGCTTGAGATGTTGCTACTTGTTCCACATCAAGAAAAAATTCTGTTCCACTAATAACTACATGATATTTTCTTTGTTTCATTATAAAACTCTCCCCTTAACTTTTTAGCCACCAAACATTGCAAGCATAGTTCCTGCAGCAACAGCAGTACCAATTACCCCAGCTACATTTGGCCCCATAGCATGCATTAATAAATAATTGCCTGGATTTGCTTTTTGTCCTTCAATTTGTGATACACGAGCTGCCATTGGTACAGCAGATACACCAGCTGAACCAATCAATGGATTGATTTTTCCACCACTTAATTTACACATAACCTTACCAAGTAATACACCTGCTGCTGTTCCACCTGCAAAAGCTACCAAACCTAAGAAAATAATTTCTACAGTCTGCACACGTAAGAATTTATCAGCAGACATTGTAAGACCTGTACCCAATGCTAAGAAAATAGTAACAATATTAATTAAAGCATTTTGTGCAGTATCTGAAAGTCTATCTGTAACACCTGATTCACGGAAAAGATTACCGAGCATCAACATACCAATCAAAGATGCAATCGGCGGTAATAATAAACTAATTACAATTGTTGCTAAAATAGGAAACACAATACGTTCAAATTTCGTAACTTCTCTTAATTGCCCCATTTTTATAGCACGTTCTTCTTTAGTTGTAAATAAACGCATAATTGGTGGTTGAATCAACGGTACTAAAGACATATATGAATATGCCGCTACAGCTATAGCCCCCAATAAATCCGGTGCTAATTTTGTTGCTAAATAAATAGCAGTTGGACCATCAGCACCTCCAATTATACCAATTGATGCCGCTTCTTGTACATTAAAACCTAAAAGCATTGCTCCACCTAAAGCTACAAATACACCAAATTGAGCCGCTGCACCTAACATTAACATATTAGGATTTGCAATAAGTGGTCCAAAATCAGTCATTGCCCCAACACCCAAAAAAATTAATGGAGGGAAAATTTCCATCTGAATACCTTGACTAATTGCCCACATAACGCCTTCATGAAATCCATTATTAGGAAAATTCGCCAACACACAGCCAAAAGCAATAGGTGTCAATAATAATGGTTCATAGTTTCTACCAATAGCTAAATACAATAAAATAAGGCCAACAACAATCATTGTTACATTTCCTAAATTTATTGCTGCATATCCACTATCTGTCCATACAGATTGAATTGCTACTAAAAAAGTTTCCATATCTTAGGCCTCCAAATTACAAGCACTTTTTTGCATAATATTCATAACATATTCGCATAACTGCTATATTTTACGTATAGATTTTATTTCAAAATTTTTACAACCATATGCCATTAAAGCAGTCACAATTATAGCAGCTAAAGTCTTGTCTACCATCTCATCTTGAGGATTTACTACTTTTTCTGGTACTTCATTTTTAATAATTTTTTCTTCTACCTTTTTAGGTTTTGTTGGGTCTATAATATGTATTAACCTAATAAATAAGCCTAAAACGTATAAAACTGCAAATACAATTGTCATATTAATAATCATAATTAATATTGGATTTGGTGTATCCATCTTTTTCAACTCCCCTAAAACTTTACAACTTTTATATATTATAATTTCTTTATAAAATTTCTAATTCCTTCTAAAAAATAAATAAACTATCATTTTTTTGAAATTAATTGAAAATTTATTACAATTATTTTACTTATTAATTACAATTTGTTATAGATATACATAAAGAGATATCTATATGATATCTCTTATATTCTCCTTCTTAAATTAGCCAATGTAGTACCTAATTTTTCAGCCAAAAGATTTGCTAAATCCTTTAGCTCCGAAGAGTCGAAATCATATGTTACTTCTGGTATACGATGTAATTTCGCTTCACCAAAAAATTCATCTCTAAATACATTATAATAAATAATAAAATTACTCTCTTTACTAAAATCACAATAATCAATAATGATATATGAACCATTTATTATCTTTACAGGCTCTTTTGGATTTATAAACAATTTAAATCCTTCTAGTTCCTGCGGTAATTTATCAATATAATCCCAATCCATAATTTTTTTATCTACAATAATTGAACTTATATGTTCTCTATTAAATTTAGAAATATCATTCAGCAAATTATTAAATCGTTCGTGTAAAATTTTTTCTAATTGCTCTAAGCTTTCCGAAATATACTCTATAGCACAAAACTCAGTCAAACCTATAGTTACCAACAATTTATACTCTTTTGTTTCCTCATGATAATAAACCATTGCTTTTCTTTTAAAAAAATCATTATCATAACTATAAATTTGAAAAGTATCATCTACTTCTTGCATTAACATTTTCAATTTAAAATTTTCAATTTCCGGTGGCAAAGATTGCAAATAAGTCCAGACAGAGAGTTCTGCCTGGACTTTTTCTAATTGTTCTTTTTTCATAAAACTTATTATTTACCAGTACGACCACGTTTTGTCATTGGTACATTATCATGACAAAGTGGACAATCTTCTGGTTTATAAGTTGTAACATCTAAGTGTAAAAGAGCATATGCTGGTACATCTTCAAATGTAGCTTTACCACCACTTCTATCTACAAGAAGACCTACACCTACAGGAATAGCACCTTCAGCTTTTACTACATCAATAACTTCTCTTACAGAACCACCAGTTGTAACAATATCTTCAACAATAGCTACACGTTCACCTGGTTTTAAGCTAAAACCACGACGGAAAGTCATTTTTCCATCTACACGTTCAGTAAAGATAGCTCTTGTTCCAAGTGCTTTACCTACTTCATGAGCAAGTAAAATACCGCCAGTCATAGGACCAACTACAGTATCAATATTTTTATCAGCAAAATGTTCAGCTAAAGCTTTACAAAGCTGTTCTGTATATTTTGGTTGCTGTAATACATTAAATTTTTCTACATACATAGGGCTATGGAGTCCAGAAGTCAAAAGAAAATGACCTTCCATAATCGCGTTTGTTTTAATCAATAAATCTTTTACTTCTTGTTCAGTCATCATTTATGCATTCTCCATTTCTTCTAATATATTTTTAGCTGCTAATGCAGGATCTTTAGCTGCTCTAATTGGTCTACCAATTACCAAATGACTTGCACCATCTTGAAGAGCTTTGGCTGGTGTTGCTACTCTACTTTGATCATCTAAAGAACTACCAGCAGGTCTTACCCCTGGAGTTACTATCATAAAATCTTCTCCGCAAGCTTCACGAATAAGTTTTGCTTCTTGTGGGGAAGCTACTACACCATCTAGGCCTGCAGATTTTGCAAGTTTAGCCAAACGAACAACTTGTTCTTTTATTGGCATATTTTGACCTAGACCGTGCCAATCATCTTCATTAATACTTGTAAGAACTGTTATCGCAATGATTTTTGGAGCTTTTACACCTAATCTTTCAGCTTCTTTTCTTACAGTATCTACAGCTGTCTTCATCATTGTATATCCACCAGAACCATGAATAGTCATGATGTCTGCACCTTGATGAAGTAAAGAGCAAAGCCCTTGAGCTACAGTATTAGGAATGTCATGTAATTTTAAATCTAAAAAGATTTTTTTATCACGTTTTTTTAATTCTTCAATAATCGAACTTCCTACACTGTAGAATAATTCCATACCAACTTTATAGAAAACTACGTTATCACCTAATTTTTCTACTAATGCTAAGGCATCTTCTTTAGTATGAAAGTCTAATGCTGCTATAAGTTTATCTTTAACCATATAATTTATTATTAACCTCGATATTATTAAAAACTATTTTTAAAATATACGCCGATAAGAAATATCCTATCGGCGTATTAAAATCTCTATTAATAATCCAATTAAATTAATTATTCAAGTTCATCGCCGCGACCAATATAATCTTGAAGTGCTAAAGAGTATACTAATCTACGTTCACGAATAAAGCTTAATACACGCAATACTTCCCAAGCTGTATCTAAAGATGTAAGACAAGCAATACCATGTTCAACTGTTGCACGACGAATTCTGAAACCATCTTTGGCGAATTTTTGACCTGGTGTTTGTGTAGTAATAACCATATTAATTCCGCCAGATTTAATCATTTTAATGATATCACTGCTACGGTCATTGCCTACATTTTGACCACGTTCATGCACTTTATACACAGTTGAAGATTCTACGCCTACTTCTTTTAATGCTTTTGCAGTACCTTCTGTTGCTACAATTTTAAAGCCAAGTTCAGCAAATGCTCTACCTAACTGTTTCATTTCTTCTTTATCTTTATTAGCTACAGTAAAGAGAATTGTTCCTTCATGAGGAATATTCATACCTGCACCAGTAATTGCTTTATATAAAGCACGTGCATAATGGTAATCGATACCCATTACTTCGCCTGTAGATTTCATTTCAGGCCCAAGAGAAATATCTACATCTTGCATTTTTGCAAAAGAGAATACTGGAGCTTTTAATGCTACATATGGTTTTGGTTCTACAAGACCAGATTTTAAACCATAAGAAGTAAGTTTTTCACCTAATGCTGCACGAGTAGCAAGTTCTACCATATTAATATCTGTAACTTTACTTAAGAATGGTACAGTACGGCTAGAACGAGGATTTACTTCGATTACATATACATTATCATTTACTACAACATATTGGATATTCAATAAACCTCTTACATTAAGATTTAAACCAAGACGTTTTGTATAGTCAATAATTGTGAAAATTACTTTGGAAGATAATGTTTGTGGAGGATATACCGCAATACTATCACCAGAGTGAACACCTGCACGTTCAATATGTTCCATAATACCAGGAATTACTACTGTTTCTCCATCAGCAATAGCATCAACTTCTACTTCTGTACCTTGCATATAATGGTCAATAAGTACAGGATGGTCAGGTGTAACTTTTACTGCACGGTTCATATAATCACGAAGTTCATCTTCGTTATATACAATTTCCATAGCACGACCACCTAATACGTAGGAAGGACGTACCATTGAAGGATAACCTATTTTTTCTGCAGCTTTTACTGCATCTTCAACATTAGTTACGCTAGTACCTTGAGGTCTTGCAATATTAGTTTGTTCTAATACTTCATCAAAACGTTCACGGTCTTCTGCGCGGTCGATATCATCAACAGATGTACCAAATACTTTTACGCCTGCAGCTTTAAGTGATGCTGCAAGGTTAATTGCAGTTTGTCCACCAAATTGTACGATAACACCTTCAGGTTGTTCTTTATCAATAATGTTTAATACATCTTCTGTAGTAAGTGGTTCAAAATAAAGTCTATCAGAAATATCGAAGTCCGTACTTACAGTTTCAGGGTTATTATTAATAATAATAGCTTCGATACCCATTTTACGAAGAGCCCATACAGAATGTACAGAACAATAATCGAATTCTACACCTTGACCGATACGGATTGGACCAGAACCTAATACGATAACTTTGCGTTTATTAGATACTTGAACTTCATCTTCTTGTGCATGGAATGTAGAGTAATAATATGGTGTTGCAGCTTCAAATTCAGCAGCACAAGTATCAACCATTTTATAGCAAGGCAATAAATTAATTGATTTTCTCATGTTGCGAACTTCATTCATATCTTTGCCTACGATTTCAGCAATAGAACGGTCTGCTAAACCATAACGTTTTGCACGACGTAAATTTTCTTCTGTTAAGCCATCTTTGGCAAGTAACATTTCTGTATCTGTGATATTTTTAATTCTACGTAAGAACCATTTATCAATTTTAGTAATTGCATTGATTTCATCAATATCACAAATATCACGACGTAATACTTCTGCAATAACGAATAAACGTTCATCATTAATACGAGATAAATGATTTTTAAGTTCTTCATCATTCCAGCTATCAATTTTTTCAATATGCAAACGATTTACGCCGA
This sequence comes from uncultured Megamonas sp., assembly GCA_963558795.1. Taxonomy (GTDB): domain Bacteria; phylum Bacillota; class Negativicutes; order Selenomonadales; family Selenomonadaceae; genus Megamonas. Next base: position 15,633 of record CAUWIH010000008.1, read on the forward strand.
TTTCTAAGGAACGTACAGCTTTTAATAATGCACCTTCAAAACAACGGTCGATGGACATAACTTCACCTGTTGCTTTCATCTGTGTACCAAGTGTACGGTCAGCATAAACGAATTTATCAAATGGCCAACGAGGGAATTTTACTACGCAATAGTCTAAGGAAGGTTCAAAGCAAGCTTTTGTTTTCTTAGTTACTGCATTAGTAATTTCATCTAAAGTATAACCAATAGCGATTTTTGCAGATACTTTTGCAATTGGGTAACCAGTAGCTTTAGAAGCAAGCGCACTAGAACGGCTAACACGAGGATTTACTTCGATTACATAATATTGGTTTGTTTTTGTATCTAAAGCAAACTGTGCATTACAGCCACCTTCAATACCAAGTTCACGAATAATACGTAAAGAAGCACTACGAAGCATTTGATATTCATAATCTGTAAGTGTCTGAGATGGTGCAACTACAATACTATCACCTGTGTGTACCCCAACTGGGTCAAGGTTTTCCATGTTGCAGACTACGATACAGTTATCATTAGCATCGCGCATAACTTCGTATTCTACTTCTTTCCAACCAGCAACACTACGTTCGATAAGTACTTGACCTATCATACTGTATTTCAAACCACGAATAACGATTTCAATTAATTCTTCTTCATTTTCAGCAATACCGCCACCTGTACCACCAAGTGTGTATGCAGGACGAACAATAATCGGATAACCAATTTTATTAGCAAATTCAACAGCAGAAGCCACATCATCAACGATTGTACTTTCTGGAATTGGCTCACCTAATTTTTGCATAGTTTCTTTGAAAAGCTCACGATCTTCTGCCTGTTCAATAGCTTTCAAAGAAGTACCTAATAATTCTACATTATATTTTTCTAAAAGACCCGCTTCAGATAATTTTACAGCAAGATTTAATCCAGCCTGTCCACCTAATGTAGCAAGCAAGCCATCTGGACGCTCTTTAGCTAAAATTTCATCTAAAAATTCTACTGTAAGAGGTTCAATATATACACGGTCAGCGATATCTTTATCAGTCATAATTGTTGCAGGGTTACTGTTTACAAGTACAACTTCAAGTCCTTCTTCTTTTAATGCACGGCAAGCCTGTGTTCCCGCATAGTCAAATTCAGCAGCCTGACCAATGATAATAGGACCAGAACCGATAACCATTACTTTTTTTAGATTTTCTTTTTTTGGCACTTAATTATTCCCCTTTCTGAAGCATTGCCCAAAATTGGTCAAATAAATATCTATTATCATCTGGACCTGGTGAAGCCTCTGGATGATATTGTACAGAGAAAATAGGTAAATTTGTATGACGAATACCTTCTACTGTACCATCATTTACTGCACGATGAGTTACTTCAAGAGGTAAGTCTTTTAAAGATTCTTCATCTACTGCATAACCATGATTTTGAGAAGTAATATGCACGCGACCTGTAGCTAAGTTTTTAACTGGTTGATTAGAACCACGATGACCAAATTTTAATTTATAAGTATCTGCACCAAAAGCCAAAGATAATAACTGATGACCAAGACAAATACCAAATGTTGGTTTTTTACCTGCAATTTCACGTACTACATCAATAATTTCAGGTAAATCTTTTGGGTCTCCAGGGCCGTTAGATAAGAAGATACCGTCTGGATTTAAGTCCATAATTTCTTTTGCTGTTGTATTAGCTGGAACAATTGTTAAATCACAGCCAATTTCATGGAGAGAATTTAAAATATGTTGTTTTACCCCAAAATCCATAACTACAACATGTGGACCACCTGGGTTTTCCATTTTGTAAGTTTCAGGTGTAGTAACAATTTTTACCACTTCTTTAGGAATTTCATTTTTCATTAAAGCGTCAATTTCTTCTTGAGTTGCAGTTTCAGGAACAAGTACACCTTTCATCGCACCAACGGAACGAATATGACGAGTAACTGCTCTAGTATCTACATTATATAAACAAGGAATATCTTGCGCTTTTAAGAAATCTGCTAATTCTTCTTCTTTTTGCCAGTTGCTACCAATATCACAAAGTTCACCGATAATAAAGCCATTAAAGAAACATTTACGAGATTGATTGAATTTTTTTGCTGCACCATAATTACCGATTAGTGGGTAAGTAAGTGTAACAATTTGACTACAATAAGATGGGTCAGTCAAAATTTCTTGATAACCAGTCATACCTGTATTGAATACAACTTCACCTAAAACTGGTCTTTCATCAAGCATATCACCATAAAAAACTGCTCCGTCTTCTAATACTAATTTGCCTTTCAAAAGAGCACCTCCAATTTATTAAGCTATAATTTCACCATTATTCATTACAATTTTACCGTCAACAATTGTCATAATGGCTTTACCTGTTAATTTACGTCCGATAAATGGGCTATGAGAGCCTTTTGTGTAGAATTTTTCTTGTTCTACAGTCCATTCAAGTTCTGGGTCAAAGATAGTTATATCTGCCACAGCATTTTCTTCTAAAATACCACGTTTGCCATCAAAGAAAATTTTACCTGGCATATAACTCATTTTATTTACTAATTCATTTAATGTAATTAAATCTTTATGATATAAATCTGTTAATAATACCCCAAGAGCTGTTTCAAATCCAGGGAAACCACTTGGTGCAAATTTATATTCACGGTCTTTTTCTTCTTGTGCATGTGGAGAATGGTCAGTTGCAATCATATCAATTGTACCATCTTTTAAACCTTCAAGAGCTGCTTTGATATCAGCTTCACCACGAAGAGGTGGATTTACTTTTGTAGAAGAATCAATAGGATTTACCATTTCATCAGTCATGGTTAAATGATGTGGCGTTACTTCTGCTGTTACTTTTACGCCACGAGCTTTGGCTTGACGAACCATATCAATAGCTTTTTTAGAACTAATATGAGAAATATGCACCCAAGCGTCAGCATATTCTGCAAGTAAAATTTCACGCATTACAGCGATATCTTCAGCAACTGTTGGTCTACCTTTCATACCAAGCATAGCAGAACGATGCCCTTCATTCATTACGCCTTCAGCAACTAATGTTGTTTCTTCAGCATGAGACATGATAGCTTTATTAAATGTTCTTAAATAATCAAAAGCATTGAGCATTAATTTACAGTTATTATCAAAATGACCATCATCAGATAATGCCACTACTCCAGCTTGTATCATATCGCCAACTTCAGCAAGTTCCTTACCTTCTTGCCCTTTAGTCAATGCACCAATGATTTCAATATGAACTACGCCGTCTTCTTTTGCACGTTGTTTTAAGCCATTTACTAAAATAGCATTATCTACAACAGGTTTTGTATTAGGCATAGTTGCAATTGTAGTAAAACCACCAGCAGCGGCAGCTTTAGAACCAGACGCGAAATCTTCTTTAGCTTCTTGACCTGGTTCACGAAGATGTGCATGCATATCAATAAAGCCTGGAGCTACTACTTTACCTTCTGCATTGATAATCTGTGCATCATCAGCAGTTAAATTTTCACCAATAGCAACTACTTTTCCATTTTCTACAAGTATATCACTGACAGCATCAAAATTTTTGCCAGGATTTATAACTCGTCCACCTTTAATCAGTAATTTCATTTTCTTTGCCTCCTGTTAAAGTTAGAGTTAATAAAGCCATACGAATAGCAACACCATTTTGTACTTGGTCTTGAATTGCAGAATTTGGTCCATAAGCAATTTCTGGAGAGATTTCTACACCTTTATTCATTGGGCCTGGATGAAGAATAAGTACGTCTTTTTTAGCTAAAGCCAAACGTTTTTTATTTAATCCAAATACTCGTGCATATTCACGAAGAGATGGGAATAATCCTGATTTCATACGTTCAAGTTGAATACGTAAAACATTGATTACATCAGCATCTTTGATTGCATCTTCAATACGGTCATGTACAAAAATACCTGGTTCTTCAGCTAGATATCTTGGTAATAATGTTTTTGGACCTGCAAGATGAACTTCAATGCCCATTTTTCTCATACCCCAAATATCACTACGAGCTACACGGCTATGAAGAATATCACCAATAATAGCTACTTTTAAACCTTTTAATGTACCTTTATGCTGTTTGATAGTAAATAAATTTAAAAGACCTTGTGATGGGTGAGCATGAGCTCCATCACCAGCATTGATGATAACAGGGCTTACAACTTTAGTTGCATATTCAGCTGCACCTTCAGCACTATGACGCATAATAATAGCATCAACGCCCATGTCTTCAAGTGTAAGTAATGTATCACGAAGGCTTTCACCTTTTACAATACTACTTGTACTAGATGTAATATTTACCACATCAGCGCTTAAATATTTACCTGCCAACTCAAACGAAGTACGAGTTCTTGTACTTGGTTCATAAAATAAAGTAACAACTGATTTACCTCTGAGTGTTGGAAGTTTTTTAATATCACGATGAATGATATTTTTCATCTCTTTTGCAGTATCCAACACTAATTCAATTTCTTCGGGAGTAAAATATTCTAATCCTAAAATATTTTTTCCACGTAATGAAACGTTGTTTTTACTCAACACAGTCACTCCTTCGCACTTTAAATGAAACCCAAAATCAAAAAAAGCTTTCCTATGCGAAGGCATAAGAAAGCTAGTAATAGCGCAATATAACGATATATAGTGCTCCCTTTCAACCTCGCTGGATTTTTTTAAAGGGCTATATTTTTATTACTCAAATACTATCACAAAAGTAGATATTCTGTCAAATAAAAATACCCTTTTTTCCTATATACATATTATATCAAATATTCACATTTATTATACAATATTTGTATGCTTTAATGTAATTTATTTCTATATATAATAATATAATAAGTATTTTATTTTAAGCTAATCTCTTTGCATCTATATCTATTTATATTTACTTCATAAGATAAAAATTGCAGGTATATTATTTACTATACTTGCTTCATATAGTGAACCTCTCCCACTTAAAATTACTTTGTAATTTTTGAAGTGGAAGCTTCTTCTTGGGAAGTAGTTGCTTTTGTTAGCCAACTATATTTACCAAGCTATCCCCGTAGTTCCTACGGTTCTTTTTATTTTTAGACTGCTTGTCTTATTCTTAGACCTTCAGCCAATATATTTTTACTTGCATTTATATCTCTATCGTGATGAGTATGACAAATTGGACAAGTCCACTCTCTTATATCAAGAGTTTTCTTGCCATCACGATGTCCACATACAGAGCATATTTGACTTGATGGATATAGTCTATCAATTTTTATTATCTCTTTACCATACCATTTTGCTTTATACTCAAGTTTATTTACAAAACTAGCCCAAGATACATCAGCGATAGATTTTGCTAATTTATGATTATGCATTAATCCTTTTGTATTTAAGTCCTCAATACAAATAATATCGTGGTTTTTGATAATATTTGTACTTAACTTATTTAAGAAATCTGTTCTCATATTCATAATTTTTTCATGTATCTTAGCTACTTTAATTCTTTGTTTTTGATAGTTTTTACTTTCGCTTAATTTTCTATTTTCTTTTTTAGCAACTAAAAATCTTTTTGATAATTTTCTTTGTTCTCTTTTTAATTTATTTTCTAATTGCTTTCTAAATTTAAGATTTTGTATTTTTTCTCCAGTAGATAAAATAGCCATATCTTTTATACCTAAATCAATTCCTACAGCTGAATTAGTTTTTGGTAATTCTTGAATATCTGTTTCACATAACAAAGAGATAAAATACTTACCACTTCCATTACGCGAAATAGTAGCAGATTTTACTATACCATCTATTTTTCTATGCACCTTTATTTTTACTAATTCTTTTAACTTTGGAAGTTTTAACCAATTTTCAAAAATATTAATAGTTCCTTTTTGATTATTGGTTGTATAACTTTGTACAGGATTTTTCTTAGATTTGAATTTTGGAAAACCAATAGATTTATCTCTGAAAAAATTCTTGTATGCTTTATCTAAATTTATTTGAGCATTAGCAAGAGCTAAACTATCAACTTCTTTTAGAAATTCATATTCTTTTTTATACTTTGCAGGAGTAGGATATTTTAATTTTTTATCAGGATTGCCTTTACTTTCTTCATATGCTTTAATTCTATCATTTAGCATAAGATTGTAGACAAGACGAACACAACCAAAAGTTTTACTAAAAAATATCTTTTGTTCATCGCTTGGATAAATTCTAAATTTATATGCTTTTAGTTGCTTCATTATTCCTGCCTCCTTACAACTTAATCATTCTTATATTATATCATATTCTCTAAAAACAATAGGGCAATTCATCGCACCACCTACAGAGGTGGGCGACTTCTTGCCCATTGTGTTAAATCAAAATTGTTTTTTAATTGTTATACATACGCTTTAAATATTTATCAAATTGTGGAACAGTAAAGTCTATCTCACCACGTTTTACTGCATAAATAAACCCTTTGTGAATTAATTGCGCTCTAAGCGGTGATATGGCTTGTATTGATTCACCCATGATATTTGCAATTTCTTTTGTTGAACATGGTAGTTTTTCACAAGCTACCATTGCTGTCATAAATTCTATTTCTCTTGCTGTTGCTCTATTATGTCTAACTTAAAAAAAAGCTTTATCCAAACTTTGTTCAAACTTATCATAAGCATTATTTACTATTTTTATATTAATAACACTTTTTTCTTTTTTACATTCCCATACTCATTTACCATACTCTTGTAAAAAGTATGGATATCCTTGCGTTATTTCTATAATTTTATTAATAGCTTCATCTGTATAATTTATTTGAAATCTTTTAGCTGGTTCAATAAGAGCAAGCTTTGCTTCTTCATTATTTAAAGAATCTATTTCAATAAAATCAAATAGCCTTTCAGCATAAGATTTTACATCTCCAGCAATTTTAGCTATTTTAGGTAATCCAGCTGAAAATATAACGATAGGATAATTTTTTTGATTAGTTCTATGAATTGCTTCCATTCCAGGTCTATATGGATTAGGTAACATAATTCCACCACCTATAATAAATATATATTTATTATAAAACTTAAATATATACTACTTATTATTATAAAATTATATATTTCTTTTAACCCCTTTATAAACAATTTTATTTTATATAACAAAAAAGACTTTACGGGCTTTCCGTAAAGTCTTGAATTTACTAATGGTGCCGAAGGCCGGACTCGAACCGGCACGTAGGTAACTACGCTTGATTTTGAGTCAAGTGCGTCTGCCAATTCCGCCACTTCGGCAACTGTTGCGCTAAACAACATTAATATTATATCATTACGTACTTTCCTTGTCAATCAAAATAAAAATCTTAACTAAAAACATCATTTATACTATAATAGTATTATATTTTATATTATTTTTAGAAAGGACTTTTTTCATGTATTTTAAAAATCTATTTTTAGCAGTAAGTTTTATTTTTTGTTGTTTTTTAATTCCTGCAAATATTAGTTTTGCACAAGAAAACACTATTGATACTGCAACTAAAACTTATCTACAAGTCCCTGAGGATACTACTATCACTTTAAATAATATTGAAAATCTTGATAGTGATACTACTCAAAAATTTGATTTAGTACATTTTACTTTAGCTAATGATTTTATCCTTAATGGTAAAACGGTATTAACCAAAGGAACAAACCTTCAAGGTATGGTAACTAAAGCTCACGGCAGTCGTTTATTTGGTGAAAGTGGTATTATTCGTATCAAACTTGATGATATTTTATTAACTGATGGCACTACTTTACATTTTCCTAATGATTTAAAATTAAAAGGTGGCAAAAATTACACTGGTTTAGCTAGTAGTATTGTAGTTCCATTCTCTGGTTTCTTATTAAAAGGCCGTGAAGTAAATTGTCCAGCAGGTAGCGTTATTGAATACGTTTTTGAAAACGATGATTAAATTTTATAATCAAATAAATAAAAAAAGAAGAAGAATTATCATATTCTTCTTCTTTTTATTTATTCAAATTTATACTTCCATAATAATCGGTAAAATCATAGGACGGCGACGTGTTTTTTCATATAAATATCTACCAATAGCTTCACGAATATCATTTTTGATTGCAGACCATTCAGTAGTATTATTTTCTAAACAACGTTCAATAGCTAAAGTAACACGTTCTTTAGCTTCTTCCATTAAAGCTTCAGATTCCCTTACATAGACAAAACCACGAGATACAATATCTGGGCCTGCAGCAATGAATTTACCTTCTTTATCCATAGTTACTACTACAATTAAAATACCATCTTGAGATAATTGACGACGGTCACGAAGTACGATATTTCCTACATCACCTACACCAAGGCCATCAATTAATACTTTACCAGAAGTTACTTTACCTGCAACTTGACCTTTATCACGAGTAAACTCTAATATTTGACCAATTTCACTAATAAAGATATTTTCTTTTGGCATACCAATGCTTTCAGCAAGTTTTGCATGTTTTACAATATGATGATATTCACCATGTACTGGAATAAAGAATTTTGGACGAACTAAATTATGCATTAATTTTAATTCTTCACGACTAGCATGACCAGAAACATGAATTCCCTCATCACGTCCATAAATTACATCTGCACCTTGTTTTAATAAATTATCAATTGTACGAGATACTAATTTTTCATTACCTGGAATAGGAGTTGCTGAAATAATTATTGTATCGCCTGGTACAATACCTACTTTACGATGATTTGCTGTAGACATACGAGTAAGTGCAGACATTGGTTCACCTTGGCTACCTGTAGTGATAATGACTACCTGATTCATAGGATAATTATTGATTTCATCGATATCAATAAGCATATCTTCAGGCATATGCAAATATCCTAATTTTATTGAGATATTCACTACATTTATCATACTACGACCAAGTATAGCTACTTTACGATTATAATTTATAGCAGTATCTACAACTTGTTGAATACGATGTACATTTGATGAGAATGTAGCAATAATTATACGATTTTTTGCTTTACGAAAAGCTTTTTCAAAAGCAATACCTACAGTACGTTCACTTGGTGTATGACCTTCACGTTCTGCATTTGTACTATCAGCTAATAATGCTAAAACGCCACGATTTCCTAAATCCGAAAAAGCTCTAAAATCAGTCATTTTACCATCTACTGGAGTATAATCAAATTTAAAATCTCCAGTATGCACTACCATACCAATAGGAGTTTTAATGGATAATCCACATGCATCTGCAATACTATGATTTACACGAATAAAGCCCACAGTAAAGCAACCCGCACTGATTATATCACCATGATATACAGGATGAAGATTACTAGAATCTACACCATTTTCTTTGAGACGACCTTCCAAAATTCCTAAAGTTAAGCGTGTCCCATAAACAGGTATATTAGGAATTTGACGTAATACATATGGTAATGCACCAATATGGTCTTCATGTCCATGTGTAAGCACTATAGCTTTAATTTTATCTTTGTTTTCTAACAAATAAGTAATGTCAGGAATAACTAAATCTATACCTAGCATTTCTTCCTCAGGGAACATTAACCCAGCATCAATAACGATAATATCATCACCGTAACGAAAAACGGTCATATTTTTACCAATTTCACCAAGTCCACCCAGAGGTATTATTTGCAATTTTTGAGCTTCCTTTGCCAAAAAAAGCACCTCCAAAATAGTTTTTTATATTTATAAATTCATTCATTATTCTCATTCGTATTTTTAAATGTTAAACCGCACTATACAAATACATTTTGATAAATACAATATATATTCCGAAACATTTAATACTTGAATTAATTATATAATTAAATTTTATCTTTGTAAAGAATACTACGTTTGTTCAGCTTTATCTTTTTCTCTCTATTTTTCCCACAAAAATTCGCTAAACACTTGATTTCCAAATTTCATACCCTTATCTGTCAAACTAATGCAAGTATTAGTATTGATTATTAAACCTTTATGTTCTAATTCAATTATTTTTCTTCCATAAATTTCATCTATATTTAATTCAAATTTTACTTTAAATAAATTTTTATCTATACCACTTGCCATACGTAAACCTAAAAAACAAAATTCTTCAATATGTGCTGTTTTATCGACTATTTCTTCATTTATGAATGGCAAAATATTTTTATTACATTTTTCTATATAAAGATTTAAATCAAATGGGTTTTCTACTCTTTTTTCACCATAATAACCATGAGCCCCTGCACCGATTCCCAAATAAAATTTATCTTGCCAATAACTTAAATTATGCTTACTTTCATATCCAGCTAAAGCAAAATTAGAAATCTCGTATCGATGATAATTATTTTCAGGTAAAACTTTTATTAAATAATCATACATCATCTCTATTTCTTCTTCTGTTGGTAAAATTAATTTTCCCTGTTCTTCTAATTTTCCAAAAACAGTATTTTCTTCTATCTGTAAACCATATATTGAAATATGTTGTATTTTCTTATTTAATGCCCAATCAACTGATTGCTCCAATAATTCTATGGTCTGCCCTGGCAAACCATACATCAAATCTACACTTATATTTTTAAATCCTACTTTTTTTGCCCAATTTATAGCATTATCTGCATCATCAATAGTATGAATTCGTCCTATCTTCTTTAATAATTCATTTTGTACTACTTGTACACCAAAACTTAATCTGTTAATTCCATTTTTATACAAATATTGTAATTTTTCTTCATCTACAGTTCCAGGATTTGCTTCTAATGTTATTTCTACCTGCTCACTTACACTAAAATTTTCTTTAATTGTTTGTAATGCCTGTATAATTAAATTTGGTGGCAAAATCGAAGGAGTTCCGCCACCAAAATAAATCGTATCTATACGTATAGCAGGAAATAACTTTTTATACATTGTTATTTCCTTGCATAACGCATCTATATACTGCTGATATAAATTTATCGTATTTTTCTGTAGACTAGCTGTTGAGGCAAAATCACAATAAAAACATTTTTGTTTGCAAAATGGAATATGAATATATATTCCCCAACCCATTAGTCAATTTTTAAAATCGCCATGAAAGCTTCTTGTGGTACTTCTACAGAACCTACCGCTTTCATACGTTTTTTACCTTCTTTCTGTTTTTCTAATAATTTACGTTTACGTGAAATATCCCCACCATAACATTTTGCAAGTACGTCCTTACGCATTGCACGAACATTTTCACGAGCAATAACTTTATTACCCACAGCTGCTTGAATAGGAATTTCAAACATTTGACGTGGAATAATAGTTTTTAATTTTTCCGCAAGTTGACGACCACGAGCTGCTGCTTTGTCTACATGAACAATAGTAGAAAGAGCATCTACAGGTTCGCCATTTAATAAAATATCTAATTTTACTAATTTAGATTGACGATAATCACTCATTTCATAATCTAAAGAAGCATATCCACGTGTTGCAGATTTTAATTTATCAAAATAATCATAGATAATTTCACTAAGTGGAATATCATAAATTACCATTACACGATTTACATCAAGGTAATCCATAGTTTTAAATACACCACGTTTTTCTTGTGAAATTTCCATTACTGGCCCTACATAATCATTTGGTACGATTACAGTAGCTTTTACATAAGGTTCTTCAATATAATCAATTTCTGTCGGAGATGGCATTGACGCTGGATTATCGATTTTTACCATTTCTTTATTAGTTTTATATACATGATAAATAACGCTTGGTGCTGTAGTAATAAGCTTTAATTTATATTCACGTTCCAAACGTTCTTGGATAACGTCCATGTGTAATAAACCTAAGAAACCACAACGATAACCAAAGCCTAAGGCAATAGATGTTTCTGGTTCAAAAGTAAGTGCTGCATCATTTAATTGTAATTTTTCTAAAGCATCTTTTAAATTTTCATAATCAGAACTATCTACCGGATAAAGACCACAATATACCATAGGTGTTACCCCACGATAACCTGGTAATGCTTCACTTGCAGGATTGTTTGCATCAGTGATTGTATCACCAACTCGTACATCACGTACATTTTTTAAACTACCAGCTACAAAACCTACTTCACCTGTTTCTAAAGAGCTAATATTTACTGGAGCAGGTCTAAAGCAACCAATATCTGTTACCTCAAATTCTTTACCTGTAGCCATCATTTTTAATTTCATACCAGGTTTTATAGAACCATCAATTACACGAATATGTGCAATAACACCTTTATATGCATCAAAATAAGAGTCAAAAATAAGCGCTTTTAATGGTTTTCCTGGCTCTTCTGGTGGCGCTGGAATTTTTTGTACAATTTGTTCTAAAATATCTTCGATACCAATGCCAGCTTTAGCACTTGCAAGTACTGCATCAGAAGTATCAAGACCTATAATATCTTCAATTTCCTGTTTTACCATTTCAGGTTCAGCACTTGGTAAGTCAATTTTATTAATAACTGGAATAATTTCTAAATCATGTTCTAATGCTAAATATACATTAGCTAAAGTCTGTGCTTCCACACCTTGCGTAGAATCTACAACTAATAAAGCCCCTTCACAAGCAGCCAAACTACGAGATACTTCATAGTTAAAGTCCACATGACCTGGTGTATCAATTAAGTTTAATTCATAAATTTCGCCATCTTTAGCTTTATAATGTAAACGTACAGTCTGTGCTTTAATTGTAATCCCACGTTCACGTTCTAAATCCATGCTATCTAAAACCTGAGATTCCATTTCACGTTCTGTAAGTGTACCTGTATATTCAATTAATCTATCAGCCAAAGTAGATTTACCATGGTCAATATGAGCAATAATCGAAAAATTTCTAATATGTTTTGCGTCCAACGTTGTTCCTCCATTTATAATTAATCAATATTAATTATATCATTTAGGTAAAGCCTCTAGCAATAGTTATAGCACTTTGTCAGTTTACTAAATAATAAAATAATAGCTATAACTGTTTATTTTTTTATTTACACAGTTATAGCTATTATCATTGATTATCCAAATATTTTTTTATATTAGTTTTTAAAATGTATTCTATTTCTTCTTTTGTCGTTGCTTGTAACATTAAATAAATTATTTCATCATCATCTAGCAAGTACATAATTTCTTTTAATGCTTGTGTATGTTGCTCTTTATCTACAGCTGCCAAAGTAATAAAAATCTGTGCTTTATTTTTACTTTTTCCAAATTCAACAGGTTCTTTTGTAATCACTAAACTAAATCCCGTTTTATTTACATTATCTTTCATACTAGCATGTGGCATCACTATTTTAGGTGCTAAAATCATATATTCACCAAAATTATTTACATTATCAATCATATCTTTAATATAATTTTCTTCTATATAACCTTCATCTTTTAATAACTTACCACCCAAAGATATTGCCTCCTGCCAACTAGCAATATTTGCTTGTACTACAATTCTATCTTTTCCCAATAAATCCATAAAAGATAATTTTTGTATGCTATATTCTTGCAATAAATCCATCAAATTTTGCTTCAACATATTTTTATTATCTATACGATAATATTTTTCTACCAAATTCATTATGTCATTTATCGGTAAACTTTTTTTATTTTTTATCGGTTTATTATAGTTATATTTTGCAAAAAAGGCACTTAATTCACTAATATTTTTTTCTGTTAAAAACGGCTGTACTAAAATAGATTTTACTGGTATTGATTGTAATGGCACTGTAGTAATTACTAAATCTAAACTTTCATTTACAATATATTCATAAGCATTATGTAATGAAGTCGTCCCTACAGTTTCAAAATCAAACATTGATTGTAGTTTATTTAGTACATATTTTGATGTGCCTATTCCCGTAGCACATACTAATAATACTCGGGCTTTATGTTCTTTGCAGTGTTTCATCCGTTCATAAGATGTCATAAAGTGAATACATAAATACCCACATTCTTCATCATTTACAGTAATTTTATATTCATCATCTAAAAATTGTACTGCTTGCTTAATACATAAAAATAAATCACTATATTTATTTTTTATTTCTGCTAATAATGGATTTTTGATTAATATATTATGTTGTACTCGATAAATAAATGATTGCATATATTGCAGTAAATTATCATATAATCCATTATCATACTCAAATGGAAATTCATATAATTTAGATGTTTTTTCAATTAAGATAATAACTATCTTTTGCAAATATAATTCATTTTTTACATTTTCATTAAAAAAATTATTTCCTAACAAATGTATAGTTATATATCCAATTTCACTTTTGGGAATTTCTATATTAAATTGTTTTTCTAGACTATTTGTTATACTCGAAGCTATCGCAAATTCAGGTGTATTTGATAAATGTTTTAGCTCCATACTATCCATCAAAATATCTTTACCTGTTTTTATTCGTTTTATTGCAATAATCAAATGAATCACCAAATTATTAAACTTATCCTCAGAAAAAACAGTATTCATTTGCTTTTCTGCTTCTCTAACAAAATTTTGTATAGATAATACAGATATATCACTAAATAATCTAAACAAATCTACATTTACTTCATTATGTGATAAATGAGCTAATAATTTTTTCGATGCAATTTGTCTTAATTTCGTTTCATTGCCGACTAAGCGTATCCCTTTACCTTTTACCGTTTCAATATACTCAGTTTTAGTATTAATATATGATTTCAATAATTTCATATCATTTTGTACAGTTGCTTTACTAACTTTTAATAAATCAGATAATTTTTGAATAGTGATATATTCATTTAATCCTAAAAGAATATAAAAAATATTTAACATTCTTTCTGTTTGCGACATTATATAATAATTATTATCTGTATCTCTAAAAATATCTAATATTTTTTGTTTTTCTTCTTTCGGTACACTAAAACTTATACCTTTATTTGGTTTTCTCGTCAATATTTTTAAATTATGTTCTTTTAAATAATTATCAATATTATCTAAATCATATCTAATCGTTCTTGAACTTACACCTAATACATTTGATAACGCTTCTATTGTTATTGGACTTTTATTATTTAATATTTTATTAAATATTTTACTGCAACGTTCATTTAATATATTAACCATCCCCATACATATACAATAAGGAAACATCCGAAGATGTTTCCTTTATATTATCTTATATATTATAAAATTATTCTTCTTCAGTGTTATTAATTACTTTATTTTTTATTTTCATAAAGTTTGGTACTACTAATACAAGTAAGAATATTGCCATTACAATAAAAATACCTATCTGTGCTAATGTATTAGATACTAAACCTAAAGCAATACCTAAAACGCCAAAGTCAAAATCACCAAAAGTTGTATTTTGGAATCCTAAAGAGCCAAGTACTGGAAGTAATAATGCTGGAGCAAAAGTTATCAATAAACCATTTACAAATGCACCAATCATCGCACCTTTTTTACCACCTGTAGCATTACCATAAATACCTGCAGTTGCACCACAGAAGAAATGTGGAACCATACCAGGAATAATAAGCACACCGCCTAATACGCCTAAAATAAGCATACCAATTATACCACCAATAAATGAAGACACAAAACCTAATACCACTGCAGTTGGTGCATAAGTAAAGAATACTGCACAGTCAACAGCTGGGATTGCATTTGGAATAACTTTATTACTGATACCCTCAAATGCAGGAATTAAATCGCCTAAAATCATACGAACACCAGAGTATACAACTGTAACACCAACAGCAAATTGTAAACCAGACATAATTGCAAACAGAATTGGAGACATACCATTAGATAATGTACTTACATATTCAGGGCCTGCTGCAACTGCTGCAACAATGTAGAAAAACATCATGGTTAAACCTGTAGATACAGTTGTATCTCTCAAAAATCCCCATTTTTCTGGAATATCAATATTTTCTGTGCTATCATTTGGAGAACCAACTTTAGAACCTACCCAAGCAGAAATATAATATGCTAAGCTACCAAAATGCCCCATAGCTACGCCGTCACCATCAGTAACTTTATTTGTATAATTTTGCCCAATTGCTGGAGAAATAGCACTCCATGCACCAAGTAAGAAACCACCACATAAAATTAATTCAACACCTGTCATACCAGAAGTTCCCAAAACAGCAGATAGTAAACATGCCATAAAGAAACTGTGATGACCTGTAAGGAATACATATTTAAATTTTGTAAAACGAGCAATCAATAAATTTACTACAAGACCTACAACCAAAATAGACATTGTTTCTACGCCTAATAATTGCTGAGCTACAGATACAATTGCTTCATTATTTGGTACTACACCTGTAATATGAAAGCCTTCTTGAATCATTTTTCCTAATGGATCTAAATTGGTAACGATAAATCCAGCACCACACCCCAGCATAATATAGCCTAAAATAGGCTTCAATGTACCAGTCATAACTTTATAAAATGGTTTCTTTAATGCAACTAAACCTACACAAGAAACAAGACCTAATAATAATGCTGGTTGTTGTAAGATATCACGTATAAATTCTAAAATTTCTAACATAATCTTTCCCCATCTCTATCACAATAAAACAACTAAATTTATTTTCCTGCAATTTCTTTTATAATATCTAAAACATCTTCTCTAATTTTCTTTTTATTAACATAGCTACGAATAATTGCTATTTTTTTATGATCGAATTGTTCTGCTAATTCTTTTACAGTTACAATCAAGTCTACATTTTTACCTTGTGCAGAGTTAAAATCGCTAGATTCTACTTGAGCATCAATACCTTCTTCTTTACAAAGCTCTTCGATTTTCATTGCAAGCATTAAACTACTACCAATACCATTACCACATACTGTTAAAATTTTCATTATAATTACTCCTTCGCTAAATATTTTTGTTCACTAATATATTCAATAATTCCAGACTTAGACATACCATTTCTTACTTTAGCTAAAAACTCATCATCTTCTAATAACTGCATTAATTCAGCTAATACTCCAATATGAGCTGTTTGGTCTGTTGCTGATAAAAATACTAATACATCTACAGGGTCATATTCTTCATGACCAAAAGCTACAGGTGTTTTTAGTTTTACTAATGCCATAGCAATTTTTTTCACACCATGTTCTGGTCTTGCATGTGGCATTGCCAATCCTGGTGCAATGACAATATATTGACCCATTTTTTTTACATTTTCAATCATCGCATCGATATATTCAGTTTCAACAGCTTCGGATTTTACTAATAAATTCCCACCAAATTTAATAGCTTCTACCCAATCTTTTACCTGTACATCAACAGCTACTGTTTGTTCATTAAATAATTTTTCAATCATACTAAAACTACCTTTATTAAAGAATGGAAAAACCTAATCCAGAAGCATCTTTAAAGAATCCACGTACTGTTTCTAAAGAATACTCTTCTAAGTCTTTACCATAATTTTTACTTTTTGCTAAAATGCTATTTTGTACAGTTATAATCTGACAACCACATTCTTCCGCTTCCATGATATTGTAAAATTCACGGCAACTAGCCCATAATAATTCAGCATTTGGATTTTGCTTACAAATTTCAGCTGCTTTTTTCATAAGTTCTACGGCATCTACACCTGTATCCGCAATACGTCCAGCAAATACAGAAACAATACTATTTACTTCAGGATTTAAGGCATCTACTACTTCTTGAACTTGTTTTAAAGTAAAAATAGCAGTAACATTCAAATGATAACCTTTAGCTGCTAATTTTTTAATCAACGGAATAGAAGATTCACCTTTTGTATTTGTAATAGGAATTTTTACATATACATTTGGAGCTAAATTGGCTAATACATCTGCTTCTTTTTCCATTGTTTCAAAATCATCTGCAAATACTTCAAAAGAAACAGAGCAATCTGTGATTTCTGCTAATACTTTTTTAGCAAACTCTTTATAATCTGTTACGCCACCTTGTTTCATTAATGATGGATTGGTTGTAAAACCTTTTACATAATCATTTTTATAAATTTCTAACATTTCTTTTAAATCTGCACCATCTGCATAAATTTTTACATTTAAATCATTTAAACTTTTCATCAAAAAGTCCCCCTCTTTAAACTCTCTCTTTGTTATGATTCTATTATATAATTCAGAATATTTCGTATCAACGAGAAATCATTTCACTTCAATTATGGCAAAAATTATATTACTAAAAATAAAAGCTGAAAAGTCTAAGCTTATCACTCAAACTTTTCAGCTTTTTATACTTTTTATAGTTTATATTAATCTCTTACAGATAAGATTGAACTGTAGATACTAAACCATATACCAAAGCTACAAATGCAATGCCTTTATATACAAGTGTATTTCTAATTTGATTACGGAACAATAATAATAATACAGTTACCATAAATGGAGGGCAAATTGTTGTTAAAATTGGTACAGCTACTTCAATAATTGTACTTAAACCTAAGTTACAAAGTGAAATACTGATTAAAGTATTAATTACAACCCATACTGGATATTTTACTTTTTTATTTGTAAAATCTTCAAAGAAACAAGCTGTTGCTCCAATAAGACCAACGGCTGTTGTTAAGCAGGCAAAACCTACGATTACACCTAAAATAATCATACCAGTTTGACCCATTAATTGGTTCGTAATTGCTACAATTAATTGTGCTTGATTTAAATTACTATTACCTAATACTACACTAGAAGTAGCACCAAGGTATGCTAGACCGCCATAAATTAAAGATAATAAAATGCCTGCAACAAAGCAAACACCAACAATAGCTTTTAATTGCACTTTACGTTCAGTATAACCTTTTAAACGAAGAGTATTCAACATAACTAAACCAAAACCAGAAACAACCAAAATATCCATAGTTTGATATCCCGCTATAATACCATCTTGTGCTACGGTTTGTGATACCGGAGCTGCTATTTCGCCAATAGGATTTATAATACCTGCAATAATTAAAACAAATGTACAAATTATAAGTACTGGTGTTAAAAATTTACCAATAATATCAACAAAACGAGTAGGTCTAATCGTAAATATAAATACAATTGCAAAGAAAATAATTGAAAACACAAATAATGAAATTTTATCTGTAAATGGAGCAATACTCATTTCATAAGTTGTAGCAGCAGTTCTTGGTGGTGCAATCAATACCCCTGTACATAAAATCGATGCTACATTTAACACCATTCCTGGCACTTTTCCTACAACATTTTCTAAAGCTGTAATACTACCGCCACCATAAACTATAGTAAAAATACCTACACATGATAAAATTACATCAATGAATATAAAACATAAAAATCCTATTACCCATTCTGTACCTGATGTCATTCCCAAATATGGTGGAAAAATTACATTACCAGCACCAAAAAACATCGCAAATAGGGCAAACCCAGTTACTATTACATCATTCATTCTAACCTTCATAAATAAATCTACTCCTTTCCTATATCTCAAAAAGTATTTTTTTAGTAGTCATATTTTTATATTATATAGGCAAATTCAAATATGCACAATAGGAAAATTGTAAATTTGTATATTTTTTTTTACACTTTTTTATTTATCCTAGCTCTCATTCCTTTTATTTATAGCATCCTTAACACTTAATATACAAAATAACAACCGAGTTTACTCAAAGTTGACAAAAATAAAAATAATCCTCAAATATAATACAGAGGATTATTTTTATTTGTCTTTATTTTTTATTATTTTGTCTATTTATTTTTTCGAGATTGTTCTTCACAAGCAAAAAATTTATCCGTTTCTCTTGCTTGTCTTGCTAACTCTGATAAAGTAACACTATCTAAATATCCATTAATTACTTTATTTAATCCCAACCAAAAAGGCAATACACTACAATAATCCGCACGTTTACAATTACTATGGTCTCTTTCTATACAGGCAATCGGAGACATATCGCCTTCCGCCGCTCGTAAAATATCGCCTGCTGTATATTGCATACTTGGTTTTGCTAACAAATAACCACCATTATTTCCGCGCACACTTTTTACTAATTTTGATTTTATTAATAGTGAAATTATTTGCTCCATATATTTTAAGCTAATATTTTGCCTTGTTGCTATATCCTTCAAGGGTATAGGAGTTCCCGTATCATTTACTGTTAAGTCAATCATTGTCCGTAAAGCATATCTTCCTTTTGTAGATATCTTCATGTTTATCACCTCATAAATATTTTACTATTATTTTACTAGGAAATCAATTATTTATAAACTTATAGCTGTATATATTTTTTAGCTATATCCATATTTTATACCTATAAAACTTTAGATATTTATTTTTTATATAAAGTTTCCTAAACTTAACACTATAACGAGCTTACTTGACTTTAATATTATTGCTAGGTATAATAATAGCAATCTAAATAAAAATAAAATCCTATGATACAGAGTAGTAAATGAACAAGAAATTACAGAAAGTAGGCGGTTGATGCGAGCCTATAATCTTTTAATTGAACTCGCTGTGGAGGAGTGCTTTAGCACCGCTAATCCCGTTAAGATTTTGAGAGGATAACAATTATATTTGTTATCAATCAGGGTGGTACCGCGATAATTTCGTCCCTGGCATATTTTGCCAGGGGCTTTTTTAATGCAAAAAAATAAAAAAGTATAGGAGTGTTAAATTTATGGAAAAATATTGTCCACAAGCCATCGAAAAAAAATGGCAACAACATTGGGATGATTGCAAAACTAATCAAATTAATATCGACCCAAATAAACCAAAATATTATGTACTTGAAATGTTCCCTTACCCATCTGGTAATTTACATATGGGACATGTTCGTAATTATTCTATTGGTGACGTTATTGCCCGTTATAAAACTATGAACGGCTTTAATGTACTTCATCCAATGGGATTTGATGCATTTGGTATGCCTGCTGAAAATGCTGCCATCAAACACGGTGTTAGTCCTTCCGATTGGACAGAAGATAACATGGCCAACATGGTTCGTCAACAAAAAGAAATGGGTCTATCTTATGACTGGGATAGAAAAGTTGCTACTTGCCATGAAGATTATTATAAATGGACTCAATGGTTCTTTGAATTATTCTACAAACAAGGCTTAGCATATAAGAAAAAAGCTTCTGCTAACTGGTGTGAAACTTGTCATACTGTACTTGCTAACGAACAGGTTATTGACGGCAAATGCTGGCGTTGTGATAATACAGTTGTAAAAAAAGACCTCGAACAATGGTTCTTTAAAATCACTGACTATGCTGATATCTTATTAAAAGACCTCGATAAACTTGAAGGCTGGCCAAATCGCGTAAAAACAATGCAAGATAATTGGATTGGTCGTAGTGAAGGTGCTGAATTTAGTTTTGATGTACCTGATTTTAATGAAAAAATTCCTGTATATACAACTCGTCCTGATACAGTATTTGGCGTTTCTTATGTTGTGCTTGCAGCTGAACATCCACTTATCAAAAAATTCATCAAAGGTCAACCAAATGAACAAGAAATTTTAGATTTCATTGAAGAAGTTCATAACATGAATGAAATTGAACGTACTTCTAGCGAATCTGAAAAGAAAGGTATGTTCACTGGAGTATATGCTATTAATCCATTCAATGGCGAAAAAGTTCCTGTATGGGTAACCAACTATGTTCTCTTTGAATATGGTACTGGTGCTGTAATGGGTGTACCTACACATGATGAACGTGACTTCTTATTTGCTAAAAAATATAATTTACCAATGAAAATCGTTATTCAAAACAAAGAACACGATTTAACACTTGATACTATGCAAGGTGCTTACGTTGATGACGGTGAATTAATCGAATCTGGTAAATTCACTGGTATGAACAATCGTGAAGCTATCCCTGCTATGATTGATTGGCTCGAAGAAAATAACCTTGGTAAACGTCGCGTAAATTATCGCTTACGTGATTGGCTTATTTCTCGTCAACGTTATTGGGGTGCTCCAATTCCTGTTATTTATTGCCCTCATTGCGGTGAAGTTCTCGTTCCTGAAAAAGACTTACCAGTTAAACTTCCAAAAGATGTAAAATTTGAAACTGGTGCAACATCTCCACTTGCACAATCTGAAGAATTTGTAAATTGCACTTGTCCAAAATGCGGTGGTCCTGCAAGACGTGAAACAGATACAATGGATACATTTATTTGTTCTTCTTGGTATTATATGCGTTATTCTGACCCACACAATACTCAAGCACCATTTGATAAAGACGCTATCAATTATTGGCTCCCAGTTGACCAATATATCGGTGGTATTGAACATGCTATTTTACACTTATTATATTCCCGTTTCTTCACTAAAGTATTAAAAGACGCAGGACTTATTGACTTTGATGAACCATTCAAAAATCTTTTAACTCAAGGTATGGTTATCAAAGATGGTTCTAAAATGAGTAAATCTAAAGGAAATGTTGTATCTCCTGAAGAAATCATCAAAAAATATGGTGCTGATACTGCTCGTATCTTTATCTTATTTGCTGCTCCACCAGAACGTGACCTCGAATGGAGTGACCAAGGTGTTGAAGGTGCTTGGAGATTTATCCAACGTGTATGGAGAATTATTCTTTCTTATGTTGATAAAGTTAAAGAAAACCCAACATTTGATATAAAAGCTCTTACTAAAGAAGAAAAAGAATTGTTCCGTATCTTAAATGTAACTATTCAAAAAGTAACTGAAGATATTGGTACTCGTGGAACATTTAATACTGCAATCAGCTCCATCATGGAACTTGTAAATGCTTTCTACGCCTTCAAAGATGGTAACTTAAATGCAGGTCTTGCTAAGGAAGTTGTTGTAAACTTAATTAAACTTTTAGCTCCATTTGCTCCACATATTACCGAAGAACTTTGGCAACAAATTGGTCAAACAGGCAGTGTTCACCATGCTAGTTGGCCAACATTTGACCCTAAAGCAACTGTTGCTGATGAAATTGAAGTTGTAGTTCAAATCAATGGTAAAGTTCGTGAAAAAATCATGGTTTCTTCATCTGTTACTCGTGAACAACAACAAGAAATTGCTCTTGCTGATGAAAAAATTCAAACTTTAACAGCTGGTAAAACAATCGTAAAAATTATCAGCATTCCAAAAAAACTCGTTAATATCGTAGTAAAAGGTTAATAATATTTTATAAAAAAGAAACATAAATCATATCATCTTATTTACTGTCATTAAGAGAAATATGATTTATGTTTCTTTTTTTATATTTAATTATTTATATTTCTTTCCCATTTCCACTCCACAATAACGCCTGTGTTTTTGTCTATAGTAAATTCATATCTAGAATCATCAATATTTACATACCCTTCATATTGAATGTATCCATCTTCATTTTTTAATCTATAATAAATTCCCTTTGAGTCTACCTCAGGAACATGCTGTTTTATTATCTTAAAAATATCATTTTCTGTAATCGGACTACCTTTTAAATTTTTATAATATCTCTTTTCCAGCTCATATTCTCTACTTATAATTTCACCTGTTGATACTTCAATATTATATTCATATTCATTATCATTTGCATCAAATTCTACCGTATAAACAACTATATTATTATAATTTCTCTTTTTTGTATGCAAATTATAAATCTCATTTGGATTTAATTGTTCATTTTCTATAGCTATAATTTCAGCATCATCTTTAGTTATACTCTTATCTATTGGCAATATCTCTAGAGTTTTTATATCTGATTTATGTTCGTGGATACTATCCATTTTATCAAAAAAAATCATATGCACACCAAAAAAGCCTACTACAGATAAAATAAGTATAATTCCTAAAACTTTCATAAATCCTATCCTTTCATTATTAGCCTAATACATTTTCCATATGTATATGTGGACAGTATTCATCTAAATAAACATCACCAGTAGCCACATACCCCATTTTTTCATAAAAAGCTTGAGCTCTACATTGTGCTGATAAAGCCGTTTTTTTACCACCCAAAGATTTTACTTTTTCATGTAAAATTTCTAATAATTTTTCACCAAAATGACAACCTCGATACTCTTTTAATACAGCTAAACGTCCGATTATATATGTATCATCATTATCTAAATCTTTAAACAATCGTGCTGTAGCTATAGGCTTATTATCTTGATAAAAAATCAAATGTATTGCTCTATTATCTATATCATCGAATTCCTGCAAAAATCCTTGTTCATTTACAAAAACTATCGTTCTAATATCTATTGCTTCTTGAGGCAATTTCTCAAAAAATTTATATTCCATCAAAGTTCCTCCACCAAATTTAATTAAGGGATAATTTTCATTATCCCTTATAAATTTAACTTTTCAATTATTACATAATCAAACAACCAACTTGATAAATAGTTACAGATATAATATACGCCACTGCCATTTGAAAAACAATCGCAAAACTTGTCCATTTTAGTGAATTTGTTTCTTTTTTTATCGTTACAATACTTGCTATACATGGTGTATATAATAAACAAAATACCATTAAAACATAAGCATTTAAACTATAAAATCCATCATTTGCTAATTGTATCACCAGATTTTGCATACCATCTGTAGAATTTATATTTAAAATCCCATAAAGTACGCTTAAACTAGCAACTACAACTTCTTTAGCTGCAATACCAGATATTAAAGCTACAGCAATTTGCCACAAACCAAGTCCAGCTGGAATTAAAAACGGAGCTAAAAACATACCAATACTTGCTCCAAAACTGTCTTTGATATCTACCATACCTGAAAAATTAAAATTAAGTACAAACCAAATAATAATAGACGCAACAAAAATAGTTGTACCAGCTTTTGCTAAATATGATTTTACCTTTTCCCAAGCATATAAAAATATTGACATTACATTTGGTGATTTATACTCAGGAAGTTCAATTAATAATACATTTTGTTTATGATTTTTCTTGTCTACTCGATAAAGAATCTTAGCCACAACAATTGCAACTACAATCCCTAATATATACATAGAAAAAGCTACAAACATCGCATAATCTGGGAAAAACATACCTGAAAACAAAATATATATTGGCAATCTAGCGCTACATGACATAAATGGCGTAACCAATATCGTACGCAATCTATCTCTAGGGTCTTCTAAAGCCCTTGATGCCATTATTGCAGGAACAGAACAACCAAAGCCTAATAATAATGGAATAAATGCTCTACCTGATAAACCGATTTTGCCCATAACAGAATCCATTACATAAGCAACACGTGACATATATCCACTATCTTCTAATACTGCTAAAGCTAAAAATAAAATAAATATATTTGGTAAAAACGCTAATATCCCTCCGATACCAGCTATAGCACCATCTATTAATAATGAAGATATCACTTCATTTACATTTAAATTATTTAATATTATAGCCAAATTATTACTTGCAAAATCAATACCTTCTACCAAATAATCTTTGAGCATATCACCAATAGTAAAAGTCAAAAAGAAAATAAATGTCATAATTCCTAAAAATATAGGTATTCCCCAAATATTGTCCGTAAGTACCGCATCAATTCTATCAGTTTCTTGAGCTTCTTTATCTTTGTTTACTACAACTTCTTGAATAATTTCTTCAATGAAATCATATTTTTGTTTAATAATATCTTTTTCATAATTTCTATCTAAAACATTAGGTAAATCTAAAGGATATTTTTCTATAATTTCTTCATCTTGTACCAAATGTTTAATTGCTAGCCAACGTAAATTTTCTAATTGACCATATTTTTCAACTAAAGCATGCTCTACAATATCGATTTTATCTTCAATTTCATCACTATAAACCATTACACAATCTTTATGATGATCATGTTTATGTTTTCGATTCAAAATTTCTTTAGCATGATGATGTTCTATTCTATCATTTATTTTTTTCCCTTGATGATGAGCCACCGCGTGCATTAAAATTTCAAGTCCACGTTTTTTTCTAGCACTAACAGGAACAACAGGAATACCTAACATTTCTGGTAAACGATGAAAATCAATATCCATACCACGTTCTTCTACAATATCCATCATATTTAATGCTAAAACCATCGGCTTACCAAGCTCAATAAGTTGAAGTGCTAAATATAAATTTCTCTCTAATGATGACGCATCTGCTACATCTACTACAATATCTACTTCATCATCTAAAATATATTGACGTGATACTTTTTCCTCCATAGTATATGATGTCAAACTATATATGCCTGGTAAATCTACTAATTTATAACTTTCATTATGAAACTGCATCGCACCTTCTTTTTTTTCTACCGTTACCCCAGGCCAATTAGCTACTTTTAGATGTGCCCCAGTATAAGCATTAAATAATGTAGTTTTTCCACAATTTGGATTTCCTATGAAGGCTACATGAACATCTTTATTCATTATTATCTTCCTCTATTTCTATAGCATTTGCTATTTCTTTCCCTACAGCAAAACGAGTACCTCTAATTTTTAAAATTACAGCACCATGATTTTTTTTATTTAAAATACTTAATTTCACTTTATTAGTCATACCAAGCATTTCCAATCGACGTTCAATATCACCTTTTAAATTTATATTCTTTACAATATATGTTTTATTTTTCTCTGCTTGCAAAACATTCAAATTTATCGCCTCCTATATACACAAAATACATTTTATCATATTTATAAAAACTTTATGTAAAAATCTAAAAAAAACTGCACTTTAAAAGTTATTTTCACAAAACTTAAAAAGTGCAGTCTTACTTTATAATATCTTTTTATTAAAATTTATCTTTATCTTTTGGTGGAGTTATATCAATAATTTTACGATTGTTAGGCTCAGTATATTCTGCCTCTTGTTCATTTGCATATGAATTATACTGTTGTGCTTGTTGATTTTCTCCATTCAAACGATTACCACATTCTGGACAGAATTTTGGTGGATTATTTCTATCTGGTGCTACCCAACCACAATTATTACAACGGAAATTATTTTCTGCATATCTACTACTTGCATAAACATTTCCCTCATTTTTTTTACCAAAAAATCTACGATAAAGAGCCATAAGAATCATGACTACAATAGCCAAAAGCACTACGTTAGCAATTAAACCAAAAATATCACCCATGAATCCGCCTAAACCAAACATATTGCTTAGCATACTACCTAAAAACATACCACCAGCAAATAAACCAATATTTCTTAAAGCACTACCCCAGCGACTACCAGATTGTTGAGTTGTACTTGCATTATTAGTTTTTGTTGCAGTATTTGTATTTGTTGTATTATTGGTTGTGGAATTTGTTTTTGTATCTGTTTTAGCATCTGGAGTATTTGTCTTTGGTTGTTCAGTTGCATTAGCTTTTGGTGCATCTGTTTTTGTTGTAGAACTTGTTGATGGTGCTACAGATTTAGTTACACTTGTAGAAGATTTTACACTACCACCGCCAACTTTTCCGCCACCAGATTTTCCACCTTTAGCCATACCAATGCTACTAAAAGCAAAGATACAAATCATTGCAATTGCTAGTATTTTTTTGAAATTCATTATACACACTCTCTTTTACTCTAATTTTACTTTAATAGTATTTTTATTATCTAAACAATAGCTATTTTAACATAAGCAATATATTTAAGCAATCAAAATAAATCTCTTGCCCACTGCTTTTATCTTTAGTGATTCTCTCCCCAATAAAAGATTTTATTTTTTAACAAAAAAGCTACAGATTTTCTCTGTAGCCAATAACTTTACTTTATAACATTGCATAAATTGTCAATATAATAACACCTGGTATACCTAATACACCTGCAATCAGTGCTGTAAAAAAATTCAAAGGAATATATACTATTCCTAAAAAATTTATTACATAAATAACAATCGCACCAATAATGCTATTATATATACATTTCCATAAAACTCTTAGTGGTAACGTAAAAATTCTAGTTATTATACATAAAATCAATAACCCAATAAAAAACGCAACTACTAAAGAAGATTCTAGCATTTTCTCACCACTTTAGCTGTTAATTTATAATTTACTCATTGATATTTTACATTTCTCGACGATTTTCTATAGCCTTGGCTAAAGTAACTTCATCAGCATATTCCAAATCTCCACCTACAGGAAGACCATGTGCTATTCTTGTTACTTTTATGTCTAGTGGTTTTAATAATTTTGCAATATACATTGCAGTTGCTTCACCTTCAATATTCGGATTGGTTGCCATAATTATTTCTTTTACTTTATCATCATAAAGTCGATTTAATAATTCTTTGATACGAATATCTTCTGGCCCTACTCCTTCAATTGGTGATAATGCACCATGTAAAACATGATATACACCATTATAATCTCGCATACGTTCCATAGCTACAACATCTTTTGGCTGTTCTACCACACAAATTATTGAATGGTCTCTAGTTTCTGATGTACAAATAGCACATGGGTCAGTGTCACTAAGATTAAAGCAACAACTACAAAAACCTATTTTTTCTTTAGCTTCAATAATAGCCTGCGCCAAGGCTTTTGCTTGGGCAGGCTCCATGTCTAAAATATGATATGCTAAGCGTACAGCTGTTTTTGAACCAATTCCTGGTAAGGCTCGAAAATGTTCGATCAACTTCGCCATAGGCTCAATATATTTCATTAGAATAATCCTTGAGGAAGATTTAAACCACTAGTTAATTTATTCATTTCATTAGACATCATTTCATCTACTTTTACCATAGCTTGGTTTACAGCAGATAAAATAAGGTCTTGTAACATTTCGATATCTTCTGGGTCTACAGCAGATTTATCAATAACAAGAGATTGCATTTGTTTTTCACCGTTCATAACGACTTTAACTACACCGCCACCAACGCTTACTTCAACAGTTTTCTTTTTAAGTTCATCTTGCATTTTTTTCATTTCAGCTTGCATTTTTTGAACTTTTTTCATCATACCAGCCATATTTCCTTGATTAAACATCTATATTCCTCCATAAAAATAATTTTCTCTATTAAGAGTATCAAAATATACTAAAATCGTCAATAATCAATGATTATTGCTTTTCTGGGATTACTTTCCCACCAAAAATTTCAATAGCAGTCTCCAAAGTATGTCTACCTTCTGGTGTCATTTTTTGAAAATCCACATTCATATTATTTATCATTTCTTCACCAGATTCATCACCTATGATATAATCATCATCTGTAGGCATCGGAATATCTTGTTGATAATCTCCTACTGGTATAATGTCATCATCTTCAATCATCGGGATTGTTACTTTTGGCGCTTTTATCTGCGTCACTTGATTATTTTGATTATCTTTTTTTATTGAATTTGCTGATGACTCTTGAGCTATCGGATTTCTTGATTTTGGATTTACTAGTGAAGTCTGCGTTACTTTTAAATCTCCACAAGTACAGATAAGGCGGAAATTTTGTCCTGTTATCTCGGTTAAAACTTCTTCAATCAATAAACGATAATCGTCTTTTTCTGTACGTGCTTGTAAAAATGGACTATCAAAATGAATAAAAAATTGATTTTCTGCTACTCTATATGGTAATGCTCGATTTACACAAGCTACTACAACTTTTTTACGTCGAGCATTTAATTTAGCTAATACATTTTGCCAAATTGAGGTTACATCTACATTTTCTATTGGCATTATAGGTTTTACTACTATATTTTGATTTGCTAAATTTCTATTTTGTAAATTTGGTAAACTTGTTGAACCTGCTGAAACTTTATGATTAATATTTTGTCCTTGTTTACTTAATGGCTGAGTTGTTACATTTACATTTGCATTAGTAACCACATTTATATTATTCATCTTCGTAGAAACATCTTGCATATTTGCTACTTGACTACTTAATGCCTTAACTATTCTATCTAATCTAGCTACAGTTTGCTCTAAAGCCATTATTTTGGACTCTGAATTAGTATTATTTGTCATTGGCATAGTTGCTGGTTTTTCAGCTACACTATTAAAATCAACGCTTTGTACAGTATCTACTTGCCAACACAATTTCAAAAACAACATTTCTATTGTAAGTCTAGGTTGATAAGCCCACTTTATTTCATTAATAGCTTCATGTATTTTTTGAATGATTTGTACTACTTCTTCATGAGAAAATTTTTCTGCTTGATTTTTTAAAACAGTTTCATCTTCAAAATACATATTTAAACTTAATAATTTATTTGACGCCTTATATAACATGATTGAACGAAAATGCAGTATTAACTCATTTAATAATTGCTTAATTTCTTTTCCCTGAGCAATAACATTATCTAAAATAGTCAATATCGTTTGTGCATCTTTATTTGATAAAGCATCAGTAATTTGCCAAATCCAATCATGACCCACTAATCCTAATACTTTACGGACTTCATCAACAGTTAATTTATCCTTCGTAAAAGCCAAGCATTGGTCTAATAAACTTAAAGCATCACGCATACCACCATCAGCTTGAATAGCAATTATCGATAATGCTTCTTTATCTACGTTTATATTCATCTGCTCAGCTATACTAATTAAGCGTTGTAAAATATCTTTTTGCGTTATACGTTTAAAGTCATAACGTTGGCAACGTGATTGTATTGTTACAGGTACTTTATGTACTTCTGTTGTTGCTAAAATAAATACTACATGCGCTGGCGGTTCTTCTAAAGTTTTTAATAATGCATTAAATGCTTCTGTTGTAAGCATATGCACTTCATCAATGATATAAACTTTATATCTGCCATCTACGGGAGCAAATTTTACAGTTTCCCTTAAATCACGAATTTCATCAATACCACGATTTGATGCCGCATCTATTTCAAAAACATCCATGAATGAACCATCATTTATTTTTTGACAACATACACAATTATTACAAGGTGATGGTGTCGGTCCATGCTCACAATTCAAAGCTTTTGCTAAAATTTTCGCTGTACTTGTTTTTCCTGTACCTCGTGGCCCCGAAAACAAATAAGCATGAGCAACTTTACCTGTAGTTATTGCATTAGATAAAGTCTCGCTGATATGTTCTTGGCCTATAAGATCCGAAAAATCTTGTGGCCTCCACTTTCGGTAAAGTGCCATATAAGCCATAATAAATGCGTCCCTCCCTGTTTTTGGATATGAAAAAAAACAGCTTCTCAGGTAAGAACACGGTATTCAGGCGCCCTCACGGCACATGAAGATGATCACTTACCGTTGCTCCCTTCCGGACCTGGCGGGGTTCATGAGTCTCCATTGCGCGAGACCCAAATACCGCAGTCTTACATGAGAAACTGCTCATGAATGATATTTTAGCATAAAAAAAGAATTATTACAAGTGTTCATTTCTTTGATGGCAAAGAAACGAACCAAAGAAAGCCACCGCAGATAAAATTTGAACTTTGAAAATAATTATCGCTTCATACAACGCTTAGAAACTCGCTTCGCTCAAACATTCAGACTAAAAACGTATTCAGCGATAATTATTTTCAATAACCTAAAGGTTACCATCCAAATTTTATAAAAACCTTATCCTTTAAGCCATTTTGCTACATCAATAGCATGATAAGTAATAATAATATCTGCACCTGCACGTTTCATGCTGAGAAGTGTTTCCATTACTATACGTTTTTCATCAATCCAACCATTTTGTGCTGCAGCTTTTACCATAGCATATTCACCACTAACATTATATACAGCAACTGGACGATCAATTTTATCACGAACTTGACGTACAATATCTAAATAGCTAAGTGCTGGTTTTACCATAATAAAATCTGCACCTTCTGCCATGTCAAGTTCTACTTCTTTCATAGCTTCACGGCTATTTGCTGGGTCCATTTGATAAGCACGTCTATCACCAAATTGAGGAGCAGAATCTGCCGCATCTCTAAATGGTCCATAATATCCAGAGGCATATTTTACAGCATAAGACATAATAGATACATTTTTAAAACCAGCTTCATCTAAAGCTTCACGAATTACTGCAATTCTACCATCCATCATATCAGATGGTGCAATAATATCTGCACCACTTTGAGCTTGACTTACTGCAACTTTTGCTAATAATTTTAAAGTAGCATCATTATCTACTTCATGACCACAAAGCTGACCACAATGACCATGTGTTGTATATTGGCAAAGACATACATCGCCAACAATTACAATATTTGGTACTGCTTCTTTGATTGCACGCATTGCACGTTGTACAGGACTATTTAAATCCCAAGCACTAGAGCCAATTTCATCTTTATATTCAGGAAGACCAAATACTTCAATAGCTGGAATGCCAAGTTCATATGCTTCTTTGGCTACTTTAACTGCATTATCTACAGATAAATGATATACATTTGGCATACTTGGTATTTCTTCTTTTACATTTTCGCCTGCTACTACAAATATAGGATATACTAAATCTTTTACTGATAAAGAATTTTCACGAACCATATCACGAACAGCGCTATTTAAACGCAAACGGCGTGGTCTTAAAGTATTGAGTTTCATCAATATTCACCATCCAAAATTTTTTATTTTTTCTACTAAACCATCAATAGTATAAACATCAGCTTCTACATCTACAGTTAGACCATGTTTACGACAAGTATTTGCAGTAATTGGCCCAATGCTTGCTTTAGCTACATTATCTAATAAAGTTTTTTCATCATCAATTAATTTTAAAAGATTTTCTACAGTAGAAGAACTTGTAAATGTTACCATATCCACTTTATGTTCTTTTAATAAAGCTTTGATTTCATCTTTATTAGTATCTGCCATTTTTGTACAATATGTTTCAGCCACATCTACTACTGCACCCAATTCACGTAAACCTATTGGTAAAGCTTCACGTGCTTTTTGTGCTCGTGGTATCAATACTTTTGTACCTTCTTTGATATCTTCCTTTAATACGTTTAAGATACCTTCAGCCATAAACATTGTTGGTACTTTATCCGCAATAATACCATAATTTTTTAATTTATCAGCTGTAGATGTGCCAATAGCTGCAATTTTCGCATTAACCAAGCAACGTGCATCTAAAGATTTTGCAAATAAACGTGCAAAGAATCTATCTACACCATTAGTGCTTGTAAAAATAATCCATTCATATTCTGTAATTTTACTAATCGCACTATCTAAAGTTGTAAATTCATCATCTGGATTTGCAATTTTTATTGCTGGAGCTTCAATACAATTTGCACCTAAGTCTTCTAAAGCTGTAGTTAATTTAGATGCTTGTTCACGTGCTCTAGTAACTAAAATATTTTTACCAAATAACGGTTTATTATCAAACCACTGAATAGTTTCTCGTAAATTTACTACATTACCTACTACAAAAACTGCTGGTGGTTTTAAATTATGTTTTTTTACATCTTCAACAGCTTTGCCTACAGTAGTTACTAATACTTCTTGTTCTGCTTTAGTACCCCAACGAACTAATGCCGCTGGTGTATCTGCAGTTCTACCATATTTTATTAATTGACTAGTAATATGTGGTAAATTTCCTACACCCATTAAAAAAACTAATGTATCTACTGCTGTCGCTAATTTTTCCCAATTAATATCGGATTTTTCTTTTGTAGGGTCTTCATGTCCAGTAATCACAGCAAAAGATACTGCTACTTTTCGATTAGTTACTGGAATACCTGCATAAGCTGGAGCTGCAATTGATGAACTAATACCTGGTACTATTTCAAATTTCACACCATTTTCTTTTAGTACTACAGCTTCTTCCCCACCACGACCAAAAACAAATGGATCTCCACCTTTTAAACGTACAACACATTTACCTTCTTTTGCTTTATCTGCAATAAGTTGGCTAATGTCTTCTTGACGCATAGCATGATTGCCTGCTTTTTTCCCTACATAAATGTATTCTACGTCATCTTTAGCAAAAGCCATCAAACGTTTATCTGCTAAATAATCACAAATAACAACATCTGCTTTTTCTAAACACTCTTTACCTTTTAAAGTAATTAGGCGATAATCTCCAGGACCTGCACCTACTAAATAAACCATTCCATTCATCAAGAAAAACCTCCAAAAGATATTTCTACTTAATTTTTATTTTATTTATCTAAACATATTATAACGGTATTACAATTATCATTTATTAATACATAAACCTAAACTTTGCATTATTTCAAGTCCACCACTAGCTAATATTTTTTTAGCTAAAGTTTCACCTAATTCGCTTGCATTTTCTCTTTTTCCTGTAACTTTATCACGAATAATTGTTTTACCATCAAGAGAACCGATTACTGCCTCTACTGTTAAAGTATTATCTTCATTAACTTCACCATAAACACCAACAGGAACTTGACAACCGCCTTCAACTTGAGCTAAAAATGCACGTTCAGCAATTGTAGCATCTGCAGTTTTATCATCATATAAGAAACTAAGCATATTTTTAATTTCTTCATCATCAGCTCTTGTTTCAATAGCCAATGCACCTTGTCCAACAGCAGGTAAACAATATTTACGAGGAATAATTTGTGTTATTTTGTCACCAAAACCTAAACGTTTTAGCCCTGCTACCGCAAGTACAATCGCATCAAAATTTTCTTCTTCTAATTTACGTAATCTAGTATTTACATTACCACGAAGATTATGAATATCTAAATCAGGACGAATATTTAATAATTGAGCTTTACGTCTTAAACTAGATGTCCCTACTTTTGCTCCTTTAGGTAAATTTTCCAAAGTTTGATATTTCGGACTAACTAAAGCATCGCCACAATCCAATCGTTTTGTAATAGTTGTTAAAGCCAATCCTTCTGGAAGTACTGTAGGCATATCTTTTAAGCTATGTACAGCTAAATCTATACGATTTTCTATCATAGCCACTTCAAGCTCTTTTGTAAATAATCCTTTTCCGCCAATTTTAGCAAGTGGCACATCAAGAATTTTATCTCCACGAGTCATTATATGCTCTAATTCAACTTCAAGACCTTCATATTGCTTACGTAAACAATCTGCAATATATTCAGCTTGCCATAGTGCTAATTTACTACTACGTGTACCAATAACAATTTTTTTACGCACTATTTTTCCCTCTCTTTTAACACATCTAATTTAAATAATTTGGTTACTGCATCTACATAGTAATCTTCTTGTATTGTTCCTGCCGAATTATTTAATTTAATCATTGGTTCTCTAAGTAATTTTCGTACAATCATATGCGACATATGATTAATTACACGAATTTGACTTTCATCAATATCTACAAGTTTGGTCATTGCTCGTCTTACTTCACGACGACGAATACGTTCTGCTTTTCTTGTCAATCTGGCCATAACTGGTTGACAAGATAAATATTGAAAACGTTCCATAATCGAAGTTACTTCTTCATCTATAATCGTCTGAGCTTGATAAGCCTCATATTCACGTTCTTTAATATTATCTTCTACCACTGATTCTAAATCATCAATATTATATAATTCTACGCCTTTAATTTCAGCTACATCTGGATCTACATCACGAGGTACAGCAATATCAATTACTACTAATGGTCTACCTTTACGTTTAGACATAAATAACTGAGTTTCCCAGGGTCTTACAATATAATGTGGTGCACCTGTAGAAGTAACTACAATATCTATATCATTTGCTCTACGCATAGCTTCTCTAAAACCAACAGCTTCTCCACCAAATTGTGCCGCTAATTCTTGAGCCTTATCAATATGACGATTAGCTACATATATTTTTTTTGCACCTTTTCCCATTAAATTTCGCGCAGTAAGTTCAGCCATTTGACCTGCACCAAAAATCAAAGTATTACTATTTTCTAATGTACCAAATATTTTCAAAGCTAATTGTACAGCAGCGTAACTTACAGATACTGCATTATAAGCAATTCTTGTTTCGGTACGTACTCTTTTTCCTGTAGTAATAGCACGATGAAATAATGTATTTAAAATCGTGTTAGTAGCCTCTGCTTCTCTTGCCATAGCATAAGCTTTTTTTACTTGACTTAAAATTTGTCCTTCTCCAATTATTAAAGAATCTAAACTAGATGCCACTGCAAATAAATGTTTAATACACTCTTTATCTACATAATAATAAAAATACTCGTCTTTAGCTTCATCACTATTACTACTAGCCAAATCCATGAAAAATTCTTTTATACTTTGTTTATTTTCTTTTGCATCTTCTACTACAGCATAAATTTCTGTACGATTACAAGTAGATAAAACAACTGCTTCACTAATACCTTCATAAGTCTCTAAATGACGTAAACCATTATTGATACTATCTACCGAAATAGAAAAACGTTCACGAACTTCAACTGATACCGTTTTATGATTTAGCCCTAAAACTATTAATTGCATTTCTTATGCACTCCTCTGCCTCATCATATTTTTTAGCTTTTACCAAAATCATTACATCTTCACTCAATGCACTACGCCAAAAAATCTCACGGTCATCACTTGTTGATAATTTTGCAATAGCTTCTTCTCGTAAAACAGAAAGTCTATCTAACCATTTTGCATAAGTATCATCAAATTCTTGCTCCATTTTACAACGTAAATATCGTGATAATGCAGGTGATTTTCCATTAGTTGAAA
>CAUWIH010000009.1:0-50592 GCA_963558795.1 uncultured Megamonas sp.
TTTATTTACCACCAGCTTAGCTGGTGGTTTTAATCATACCTATTCGGCGAACAAAAAATCACTAGGAACAAAATTTTATTTATTCCTAGTGATTTTATTTTATCTCATACTATAATTCTCTTAAAAAGCTTTTTCAATCTTCAAGTCTAGGGCCTGCATTTAAAATATCATCTGGCATTTCACCAGCAAAACGTTTTACATTTTGAGCGAATAATTTTACTAATTTTGTAGCTTGAATTTGATATGCTTTTTTATCAATCCATGTATTTTCTGGATTTAATACTTCACTTGGTACACCTGGACAACTATCAGGAATATTTAATTGGAAGTATTCATGTTTACTCCAATTTACATCTTCTAATTTACCTTCTAATGCTGCAGTAATCATAGCTCTAGTGTATTTTAATTCCATACGTTTACCTATACCATATGGGCCACCAGTCCAGCCAGTATTTACAAGATATACACTAGTATTATATTGATTAATTTTTTCACCTAATAAACGAGCATATTTTAATGGTGGTAATGGGAAGAATGGTTCACCAAAGCCAATAGAGAATGTAGCTTGTGGTTCTGTAATTCCACGTTCTGTACCTGCAACTTTACTTGTATAACCAGATAAGAAATGATACATTGCCTGTTCTTTTGTAAGTTTTGCAATAGGAGGTAATACACCAAAAGCATCTGCTGTTAAGAAAATAATTGCATTTGGATGACCTGCCATACTTGGTTTAATAGCATTTGGAATATTTTCTAATGGATAAGCAGTACGTGTATTTTGCGTAAATCTAGCATCAAAGAAATCTGGTTCACGAGTATATGGATTTATATATACATTTTCTAAAACTGTACCATATTGAATAGCATTATAAATTTCTGGTTCACTTTCAGATGTGATTTTTATAGTTTTAGCATAACAGCCACCTTCGATGTTGAAGATACCATGTTCACTCCAACCATGTTCATCATCACCAATTAAACGACGATTTGGGTCTGCAGATAATGTAGTTTTACCTGTTCCGCTCAAACCAAAAAATAATGCAGAATTACCATCTTTACCTACATTTGCTGAACAGTGCATAGATAATATACCACGTTGAGGTAAAATAAAGTTCATTACGGAGAAAATAGCTTTTTTCATTTCACCAGCGTAAGCACCGCCACCAATTAATACCATTTTTTTACTAAAATTAACAATAATAAAAGTTTCTGAATGAGTACCATCTTCTATTGGATTTGCTTTTACACTTGGCATACAAATAAGAGTAAATTCAGATGGAGTAGTAAGTTTTGTTTTTGGTCTAATAAATAATTGTTTTAAGAATAGATGTTGCCAAGCATGTTCATTGATACATTTTATTTGTAATTTATAAGCAGGGTCTGCACCTACTAAAGCATCTGTAACAAATAATTGATGATCTTTGGCATACTCTTTCATTTTTTCATAGAGACGATTAAAAGTATTTTCTGAACATGGCTGATTTGTATTTGACCAATGTATTAAATCATGAACATCTGGTGTATCTACGATAAATCTATCCTTTGGAGAACGACCTGTATGCTTTCCTGTTGTTACACAGATTGCACCTTTATTAGATAGTCGTCCTTCATGATTTCTAACCGCTTCTTCAAGTAGTTCTGGGATTGTTGCATCATAAGTGATTCTTCTTGCAACGGACAAAAAATCTTGGCTCGAATAGTTATTCATCATTTTTATCAACCTCTCTTTTATCTATGTTAATTTAGCATACCTTTATTTATCCATGTTAATTTAGCATAGTATCTATTACTTTTTCTTTATATTTTTATATATTCTACTAAAAAATCATTATTCCTGCAATTTTTACAAAATTAAATATATTTTTTCAATAGTATAATTTACAATAGATATTAGTTATAATAAAAAAGATTTTAATAAACAAACTATTTGGATATATAAAAATTTTATGCTATAATATCTATATAATGATTAATAATATTTATTATACATAAATCATTTATTATTATAGGAGGATTTTATGGAACTTAAACAACTAGAATACTTTCAAATGACTAGCCGTTTGAAAAATATTACTAGAGCAGCAAAAAGGCTTTCGGTTTCTCAGCCAAATATAACCGTAGCTATAAAAAAACTTGAAGCAGAACTTGGCATTCAACTTTTTGAGCGTAGCCAAAAACAGCTTTCGCTTACTCCTGAAGGTACAGTATTTTTAAATCGTATTGAACTTGCCTTACGCAATATTCAAGATGCTGTTTTAGAAGTTAATGACTATAAACAACTTCAAAAAGGTACCATCAAAATTGGTATTCCTTCCATGATTGGGGCATATCTTTTCCCTAAGATTTTTTCTGGTTTCCAAAAAAAATTCTCACATTTAGATATTTACCTTTATGAAAAAGGTTCTATGTCCATTAGAGAATCTTTAGAACGCGATGAATTAGATTTTGGTATTGTTATCATTTCTAATGCATCACCTAGTCTACAACTTTTACCAATGTCTACCAATCAAGTAGTTGCTTGTATCCCTGAAGACCATCCACTTGCTCAAAAGGATGTTCTTTCTTGGAATGATGTTAGTAATATAGATTTAATTATGTTAAAAGAAGGTTCTTTTATTCGTAATTTAATTCAACAAAAATTTAAAGAGCATAATCTTCAGCCAAATGTTATCTTAGAATCTAACCAAATTGAAACTATCAAAGGTTTGATTTCTAGTAATGTAGGTATGGCATTTCTTTTAGACTTTGTCGTTAAAGATACTCCACATATAAAAACTATACCAATTGAAGACCCTATTTTTGTTGATGTTGGTCTTGCTTGGAAAAAAGACCGTTATATTTCCAAAGCTGCTCAATCTTTTATCAATTTCTGTCAAGATACATTAGCTAAATAAATACAAAAAGGATAATCTATTTCACGTAGATTATCCTTTTTTATTTACTTTTTATCTATGCGCTAATAACGTTTGTTTTAATCGATTTTCAATTTCCATTAATTCTGTTTCAGCTAACTTTCGACGTTCGCGACCTTCTTTTTGAATTGTTATAGTTTCTTCAATTGTAGAAATTAAATCTTCATTTACTTTTTTCACTGTTTCTATATCAACTATACCACGTTCTGTTTCTTTTGCTGTTTCAATAGTATTTTGTTTCAACATTTCTGCATTTCGACGTAATAATTCATTTGTTGTATCAGTAATTTCTCTTTGCATTTGTAATACTTTTTGTTGTTTTGCCAATCCTAAAGCAATTACAATCTGACTTTTCCACAAAGGAATAGTATTATATATTGCACTTTGTACTTTATCTACTAATACTTTATCATTATTTTGAATCAATCGTATTTGTGGAGCTGTTTGAATAGCTATCGTTTTACTTAATTTTAAATCATGTATTTTCTTTTCAAATCTACTTACTGCATTTTCAAAATCACTTACAACCTGAACTGCCATTTGATTTTGGGAATTCATCGCTTCCATACGCAATTTAGGAATAGTTTTTTCTTGTAACTCAACGATTTTTTCTTCGCCAGCTTTTATATATAACTGTAATTCTTTAAAATACTCTAAATTACGTTCATACATATTATCAAACATCACAATATCTTTCAACATCGTCATACGTGCTTTATCTAATTCACCTTGTATTTTATCTACTTGCACAGATACTTTATCATACTCTACCATCATACTTTTTGCATTACCCACTAACGAGCCAATAATTGGGATTTTCTTTACGAAACTACCTTTTTTATCTTCTGGCTCAAAGCCTTTTACTTTTACTACCAAATTACTAAGCAAATCGCCAACATATCCTGTATCTTTACTACGAATATTACTCAAAATACTATCTGAAAACTCCGCTATATTTCTTTGAGCATTTATACCAAATTGTAAAGCAGTTTGCGAATTTACTAAATCGATATTATCTTTTATTTCATCAATACGTTTTCTATCTTCTGGTGAAATCACTTCTGTTTTTTGTGTTATTTTTACTAATTCTTCTTTAGAGGGCTCCATTTGCAATTCTTGATTTACTTGTATTTGATTATTTTGTTCTTTTGCTTTCAATAAATCATCTAAATTTATATCCATAAAAATTCCTACCTATCTAACAAATATTTATTATTTATTATCTATATACTGTTCATAAAAATCATCTTTGTCCATAAATACATAGCGAACACCTTCAATAAAGCCAATCAATACTGGTATTCCTGTCCAAGAGAAAATCAAATAAAATATACCCCAAAATGTTTTCTTTAAATAAAATTTATGTGCCCCAAAACCGCCAAATAAAATACCTAAACCACCAGCAATTAATTTTTTACGCCAAATTTCATCGCTACTAAATTTATATGGCAATTCTTTTATTTTTTGATACGTGCTTTTATTTTGTTCATATTGCACATTAGCTTTACGTTTATAACTAAATTCTTGCATATTTGGTGATATTTTCTCCGTTTGTTTAGTAGTAAAACCATCTACCTTTATTGTATCTTCCATGACTTTTAACTCTGCGTCCATATCCATAATTTGGTCATTTATAAGCTTTTCAAACTGTTCTATATAAGCTTCATTTAAACCTATAATAGTATGTTTCGTACGTTCTTTTATCTCAATTACTTTATCTGTTTCTAATTGAGTATGCTCTATTTCAATATACTTTTCAATCAATCCTGCTGTTGTATCTTGATAATAATCAATAAATCTACGTGCCATACTAATTTTCTCTGGATGTTTTTGCAAATAATTTAAAATATTAGCTGACGTTTTTTGCATTTCCTGCAACTGGCTTTTCAATTCATAATCTTTAATATACTTCAATGAACCTTTTACATAATTATAATCTTCTAACGCTTTTTTATAGCTTTCTTCTAACAATTTAGCATTTTCACTTTCACCTAAATCTAATTTAAAATCTTTCTTTTTATTAGGTTTCAACGTCAAAAATACACCTATTCCCAAAACTATCGCACCGATAAGATTTATAACTTCACTAAAATGCGTTAACATATCTAACCCAATAAAAGTCAACATTGTAATTATTACTGCTAAAAATAAAACAAAACTAAACATATTTTTTCTCCTAATCTATTTAATCTATCATATAACAATTTTATTTAATAAATCATCTATACTCATTATACACAAAATATTATTAATTGGCTTATGTATCTTATTAAAATTATATTAAATTCGAATTAAAAAAGTATTACATTCTTTTACTTATATAGTATAAAAGACAGAAACAAGCATTACTCATTTCTGTCTTTTTATATTAATTATCTGCCTTTTGCTGGTTCAATATTTAATTTATAACCTTTAATCGTATTTCTATGCATTACAGAAATTACTTTTTCAGCAATATCTTTTGGAACTTCTACAAAGGTAAATTTATCATAAATATTTATTACCCCAATAACACTACCTGGAATATCTACTTCTGATGCGAATGTACGTACAATATCTTGTGGACGAATACCTTGTTTACGTCCAATATTCAAGAATAAACGTACCATACCTGGTGCTCCGCCAGTATTTTCAAAGCGTTCATCAGATACTTTTTCTTCTTTTTCTTTTACCCCTTCAATAGAAAGCTGTAATGCCGCTGCTGCAATATCTACATATTCAAAACCTTCATTAGCGATGTCTGAAATAATTAAATGATAATCTGCATACGTATTATGATTTAATGTTTTTAATAAACGTTCTTTGATTGCTTCACGTTGACGTTCAATAACATCAGCAGGTGTTGGAAGTTCACCACGAATCATACGAGATTTTGTCATACGTTCAATTAATTTTAATTGACGATATTCTTTTG
Organism: uncultured Megamonas sp.; assembly: GCA_963558795.1. Classification (GTDB taxonomy): domain Bacteria; phylum Bacillota; class Negativicutes; order Selenomonadales; family Selenomonadaceae; genus Megamonas. The sequence goes on from CAUWIH010000009.1 coordinate 5,827, forward strand.
GTTCAATAAATGTAACGGCAATACCTGTACGACCTGCACGACCTGTACGACCAATACGATGTACATAAGATTCATGATCTTGTGGAATATCAAAATTGATTACATGACTTATATCGTCAATATCAATACCACGAGCTGCTACATCTGTTGCAATCAAAATCTCTAATTTTCCTTCACGGAAACGACGCATTACTCGGTCACGTTGAGCCTGACTCATATCACCATGAAGACTGCCTGCCATATATCCACGAACTTGAAGTGATGCTTGAAGATCATCTACATTCTTTTTCGTACGACAGAAAATAATATATTTACCATTATCTTCAATATCTAATACACGACAAAGACCTTCAAATTTATCACGAGTTTCAAAATATAATTGATCTACAGATGGCACTGTAAGCTGTTCACGACTTATCATTACTTTCTGCGGATTATTCATATAATTACGTGCCAATTTTTCAATTGGGCCAGGCATAGTAGCAGAGAATAATAATGTTTGACGGTCTTCACTTTGAGCTACATTGGACATGATTTCTTCAATATCTTCAATAAAGCCCATATCTAACATTTCATCTGCTTCATCTAAAATCAATGTTTTTACATGATCAAGTTTAATAGTATTACGGCGAATATGGTCAATCAAACGACCTGGAGTACCAACAACTACTTTTACACCAAAACGAAGTGCACGGATTTGGCGATCAATCATTTGTCCGCCATATACAGGTAATGTTTTTACTCGTTTATATTTACCAATTTTATTAAATTCTTCGGCTATCTGAATAGCTAACTCACGTGTTGGAGTCAAAACTAATGCTTGGATATATTTATTTTTTTCATCAATTTGTTCAATTGTAGGAATACCAAAAGCTGCTGTCTTACCAGTACCAGTTTGAGCTTGTCCTATAACGTCTTTTCCTTCTAATGCCAAAGGTATAGTTTGTGCCTGAATTGGAGATGGTTCTTCAAACCCCATATCACGAACGGCATTTAATACCTTTTTACTTAATTGCATATCTTCAAATTTAATAATTTTTTCTTCCAAAAATAGTCCTCCTGTTAAATTCTTTATTTCTTATCTCTTTTTGTCATAAAACAATATCAAAATTTTACTTTAAATACTGTCTTACCATTTCTAATGCTTGTTGCGTAGAACGATATCTAACATTTTCTCGATCCCCTGAGAAAATATTTTCCTTGACTATTGTACCACATTTTCCAGCTATAGCAATATAAACTAAGCCTACAGGTTTTTTATCAGTGCCACCAGTAGGCCCAGCTATACCTGTTATACCGATACCAATATCAGAACCAATAGCTTTTTTGACTCCTTCAGCCATTTGCGTTGCTACCTCTTTTGATACTGCGCCTTTTTCTTTTAAAATATTTTCATCTACATCAAGGAATTTCATTTTAGCTTCGTTACTGTAAGTCACAATACTTCCTTTAATATAGCTTGAACTTCCAGATATCGAAGTCAATCTACTTGCAAGTAATCCACCAGTACAAGATTCTGCACAAGCAATAGTTAAATTTTTATCTTTTAAAGTTTTAGCTACTACCGCTACAAGATCTTCATTGTCTACTGCATAAATATATTCACCCACACGAGCACGTATCTTTTCTTCTACTTTAGCAATCATTGTTTCTGCAATTTCTTTAGTTTCTGCTTTTGCTGTAATGCGAATAATTACTCCCGTAGGACGAATAAGTAATGCTAATGTTGGATTAGATTGTGCTAAAATTAAATCTTTAATTTTAGTTTCTAATAAAGACTCACCAATACCGCAAGTATTCAATACCTTAGATACAATCACATGCTTAAAGCCGAATTTTCGTTCTAAAAATGGTTTTAAACTACGTTCAAACATGTCTTTCATTTCACTAGGTGGCCCTGGCAAATTAATTAAATATTTACCATTATTTTCTAATACCACACCAGATGCTATTCCATTGTAATTCAAAAATACTTCTGCACCTTCAGGAAGTGTTACCTGACGTAAATTATTATCAGTCCAAACAATATTACGCTGAGCAAAACGTTCATCCATACGACGTTTGCTTTCTTCATGTAATTTCATTTTACGACCAAAAATTTCTGCAGATACCTCTTTTGTTATATCACCTTGTGTTGGCCCTAATCCTCCAGAAGTTATTACTATATCTGCACGAGAAAGTGCATGTTTTAATACAGCTTTCATACGAGCATAATTATCGCCTACTGTTGTTTGATATACCACATCAAAACCTAAATCATTTAAACGAGCTGACATATAGGCTACATTAGTATTAATAATTTGTCCTAATAATAATTCACTGCCTGTAGTTACGATTTCTACTACCATAATATTCATCTCCACCTAGATTGATTATTCAATATCTATGCGTTCCCCAACTACATCATAATCAAAACCTTGTAAAATTTTTACTTTAACAATATCACCAGGTTTACTAATATCATCACTTTCAATAAATACTTGTCCATCAACTTCTGGAGCTTCACGATAAGAACGACCATATGCTATATGTTGTTCATCATCACGACCTTCAATTAATACATCAAGCACTTTGCCTTCCATTTCAATATTTACTGTTTCAGAAATTTTACTTTGTAAACTCATCAAATCATGATAACGTTCCTGCATAATATTCTCATCAACTTGATTTGGCATATCATAAGCCGGTGTACCTTCTTCACGAGAATAAGCAAAAATTCCCACTTTATCAAAACGTTGTTCCTCTAAGAAATCACGAAGTGTTGTATATTGTGAATCAGTTTCACCAGGGAAACCAACAATAAAGCTTGAACGAATTACTACACCTGGAATACGTTCACGTAATTTTTTGAGTAATTCTTCTACACTTTCTTTAGTATCACTACGACGCATACGTTTTAATACATCATTATGAGCATGTTGTAATGGTAGATCTACATATTTACAAATTTTATCTTCACTTGCCATTAAATCAATTAATTCATCAGTAAATGTATGTGGATAAGCATATTGAATACGTAACCATTTTACTTTTTCAATTTTAACTAACTCCTTCAATAAATCTACCAAAGATGGTTTACCATATAAATCTCTACCATAATAAGTTGTATCTTGAGCAATAATATTAAATTCTTTTACACCTTTATCCGCTAAAGACATTACTTCCTGTTTAATATCTTCAATGCTACGACTACGATAATTACCACGTACATATGGAATAGCACAATATGCGCAACGATGATCGCAACCTTCAGCAATTTTGATATATGCACTATAAAATGGAGTAGTAAAAATTCTCGGAGTTGACGCTGTATAAATTTCTTTAGATTCTCCTGTAATTAATACACGTTTATTTTCTTTAATAGTAGCATCTACAGCTTCCATAATACGACTCCAAGCACCAGTACCTACTATTGCATCTACTTCTGGAAATTCTTCGATTAATTCTTTTCCATAACGTTGCCCCATACAACCAGCAATAATCAAAGAACGGCATTTTCCCTTACCATCTTGTTTATATTCAGCCATATTTAAAATAGTAGTAATCGACTCTTCTTTTGCTGACTGAATAAATGTACATGTATTTACAATCAAAATATCAGCTTTCGTAGGGTCTGGTGTTATCTCAATACCATTATCCGCCAAAATCCCTAACATTACCTCTGTATCTACTAAGTTTTTAGAACAACCTAAACTTATAAAACCTGCTTTTAACATTTCTCACTTAACCTTTCAATCTAAAATTTAATTATTTAATCTAACTTCAGTTATCCATCTATCTAAAATATTTTTCTGTGTATTTTCATCTATTATATTATTTTTTTGTAAAAATTTTATATTTTTACCTGCAAATTTTTTATATGTTAATGATGTATAATTCGTTGGCACATAATAATATCTATTTTTTTGTAATCCCATTTGTACATCATCACTCAATAACCATTTTGCAAAATCACGAGATTGCGCTATCTGTTGACTATTTTTACAAATTCCTACAGCTGTCAACTGATATGCTGTACCATCTTTCGGATAAATAATACTCAACGGATAATTATCATTAATATAGCGTATAACTTCACTTTGAACAGCAATAGCTACATCAGATTCGCCCATACCCGTCATACGCACTGGTGTTGATAAATATTTTGCATAACGCACAACTTTAGGGTGGATTTGCGTCATTATATTCAAAGCATTATCTGGATTTTTATCTTCACTTAATGAATATAATACATTTGAGGCCGCTGACGCTGCTACAAAATCCGTCATTGCAATTTTTATATTTTGCTGTTGTGCCAATTCATTCCAAGTCAATGGAATCTGCCAATTATTTTTTACATAATCTAAATTATAACAAAAAACAATAGGATCATACCATATACCAATCCATTTATTTTTACTATCTTTGAATTGCTCACTTACAATATCTTCTTCTTCAGAGATATTACTTGCTAATTTATCCATATTACCCAATTCATCTAATACCATAGAATCAGTTAAAATCATATCTACATTTTCACTATCATTTTGCCTACAACGTTCAAGCAATTCATCTTTAGTTAAAATTGTAAAATTTATCTGTACATGAGTATCCTTTTGGTATTCATTAGCAATTATCGAAGCCATCTCTACAGGAATAGTAGTATAAACTGTTAATACTTTAGTTACTGGTACGAAATTATTTGTTTGTTCTTTTTTATCAACATTTTGTGTCGTATATAACAAAGTCGCTAAAACCATAAATAAAATACACAATCCGCTTAATAATAAAGGTATATAACGACGCATACTTTCACTTCCTGATAAAACAAAATTATTTCTTGAGTAAAAAACAGGCAATCAATATTAGATTGCCTGCTAGAAAACTCATCTACTACTTATTTCTCATCCATTCTGGAAGTTCTGGAAAACCTAAACTTACAGTTTGTTCTTTTTCTTCTGGCTGTTTTGGTACAGATGGGAATTCAGGAATAACTTCACTTATATTTTCTTCAAAACCTGTAGCAATAACAGTTATTCTTACAGTATCATCTAAACTTTCATCAATAGCTGTACCAAAAATAATATTAGCATCTTCATGCGCTGCTTCAGAAATTATACTAGACGCTTCATTAACTTGTACCAAACCTAAATTTGGACCACCAGTAATATTATATAATACGCCTTTTGCACCTTGAATAGAAGTTTCTAATAATGGACTATTTACAGCAATTTTAGCTGCTTCAATAGCTGCATTATCACCATGACCTTCACCAATACCCATAAGTGCTGAACCTGCATTACTCATAATTGTTTTTACGTCTGCAAAGTCCAAATTGATAAGACCAGGAACGGCAATTAAATCTGATATACCCTGTACACCTTGACGAAGAACATCATCTGCAATACGGAAAGCATCTACCATTGATGTTTTTTTATCAATAATATCCAATAGTCTATCATTTGGTATAGTGATCAAAGTATCTACATTTGCTTTTAAATTATTTATTCCTGCTTCTGCTTGTTTTAAACGCTTTTTACCTTCAAAAGTAAATGGTCTTGTAACTACACCTACAGTAAGTGCACCAACTTCACGAGCACATTCAGCAACAATTGGAGCACCACCTGTACCTGTACCACCGCCCATACCAGCAGTAACAAAAATCATATCCGCACCTTGAAGAGCTTTGATAATATCATCTCTATTTTCTTGAGCTGCCTTTTCACCAACTTCTGGTCTTGCACCTGCACCCAATCCACGAGTCAATTTTTCACCAATTTGCATACGATTTTGCGCCATAGCATGTACAAGTGCCTGAGCATCTGTATTAATCGCTATAAATTCTACACCTTTTAACCCAGATGCAATCATTCTATTTACGGCATTATTACCGCCACCGCCAACGCCAACAACTTTAATTTTTGCTATTGGTTCCATTTCCTGTTCCTGATCAAATTCAAACACAACTGTAACCTCCAGTATTCTATCTTAATATACTTTTTATCTATATTTTTAAAAATTAATACACTTAATAATTAATTATACAGCAAAATAAACAAATAGCCAATATTATTCAATATATTTTAAATAAAACTAACAAAAAATCTCTTTATATATTTAGTAGTATATATCTAAAATAAACAGCTACATCACTAAATACATAAAGAGATTAAAATTCATTTATTTTCTTTTTGAAATAAATATATTTTTACCATATCTAAATCCTGTAACAATCTAAAACCTAAAGCTAATAAAACAACATAATATAAATCTAATCCCAAATTATCGCCAATAAATACAAATAATACCACTATAACTACATTAATAACAAAATTTAATAAAAATTTATTACTATCAAATCTATTTTTTATTACTAAACGAATCGCACTACACATGGATTCTATTCCTGCCAAAATAGCTACTGAAAATAACTTATTATATTCCGTAGGCACAATTACTGGCACTATATATCCTAAAATCCCACCAAATATAGTAGCTATAAAACATAAAATTAAAAATTTATTCATATTTATCCCCTACATAATTAATTATTTAATTACTAATCGCTGTAGCATATTTAAATTGAATTGCCCCTTTATATGCAGGAATTATAATATTGTTATCTTTTTTTATATCCAATTGTATACCCCAAACACTTAAACTTTCAGCTACACCACCACGCATTTTTATAGCTTCTTCCATACCTTTAGCATCGCCAACTGCTTTTATTACAAAAGGAGCAGCTACTCTAGTATTATTTACCGAAATAGTAGGTCCTGCACAACGTATTTCTGACGTAGCAATTATCCTTTGTTCATTCAAAGAAATTGCTTCCGCACCTGATGCTTTTAATTCATTAATTACCTTTAAAATATCTTCATCATGAATTATATACAAATTGGTATTATCTTTACTAGATATTGCTTTTTTACTATCTTCAATAGATAATACCACCCCTGGACCTTTTACCGCTGTCGTTCCTGCCAAAAAATTTACTTTTTCAGGATATTCACTATGCACATTCGCATCACTTTTTAACTGCATTATCTCTGCCTTTAATTCGTCACGCTCTTGCTCTGTTCGTAATAACATATCTGATAATTTTTCTATTCTTTGATACTGGGTTGATGTTTTTAATGCTTCTTGAGTTGTTTTTAATTGCACTGATATCATGAATCCTAATACAAAACATATAAAAACCACCGAAAATAATTTTTTATTTTTAAACATTCATCTACCTCATTGCTTTATTTTTAAAACGGGTCGAGAATAACTAAAATCTATATATTCGATAGGAATAGACGCTGTTTTCATGTCTTCAAAAAAATCATTTGTCTTGGTAGCCAAAACTTCTGGTGCATCTATTTTTCCCAAAATAATCTTAGTTCCTTTTACTGTATATGCTTCTATACTATCTGGATTAGTTATATTAATTTGTATAATTTGGCTTAACAAATCAGAATTTAAATATCCTAAATATTTAAGTACCTTATTTACAGTATCGTTATTTATTTTATCACCTGTATACACATCTTGTAAAATCACACCTACAATAATAGGTTTTTGTATCTTTTTGGGATCTTTATACGTATCTATAATAACACTATTTTTATCTACATCTACATAACCATAATTACAATTCATTACAGCTAGTGGTAATCTTTCCACAACCTCAATATTTAAACAATTAGGAAAATCTCTCCATACCTTTGCTGTCTCTATACGTAAATCACTTTGTAAATAATTTTGTATTATATCTGTTTGTACTGAAAAAATATTTACTGGTTCTTTCAATCGAGCAATTTGTAATACATCTTCTCTAGGTAAGTAAGTATTTCCTACAACTTTTACATAGCCTATCTTTAATACAGGTGAATTTATTATAAAAACAAGCATTAGTATAGCAAAGAGGCCAATCAGGCCTCTTACTATATTACGCTTATTGAACAAATTTTTTCTTACAACTTTATTTTTTGACATATAAGCGTCCTTCATAATAAAAATTTTCTAATTATTTTTCCACAGCCATTTGTAAAATCATTTCACATAACTGCCCAAAAGAAATACCTACATGACTTGCCGCATCTGGTACTAAAGAAGTTTGTGTCATACCTGGTACAGAATTTATTTCTAATACATATGGTACATTATCTTCACTAAGCATTACATCAACGCGTACAACGCCACGGCAATCAGCTACACTACAAGCTTTTATACATAACTCTTGAATTTTTTCAGTTAGTTCTTCACCAATTGGTGCTGGAATGATATGAAAAGATTCACCTTTTGTATATTTACTTTTATAATCATATCTACCAGAATTTGTAGTAATTTCAATAATTGGCAAAGCTTTCTTTTCTTTATTTCCATATACAGGAATAGATAATTCACGACCTTTAATAAATTCTTCTACTAAAATCGCATCATCATAGCTAAAACAATTATCAATAGCTTTACGTAAATCTTCTTCTTTTTCTACAATTTCTACCCCAATACTAGAACCTTGAGAGGCAGCTTTTACTACTACAGGTAGAGAAAATTTAGCCATAATTTCTTTTACTAAATCTTTTTCTTCATCAAATTTATGATAAATAAGACAATTTGGTGTAGAAATTCCTGTAGAGCGAAATAAATGTTTGCTTGCTACTTTATCCATTGTTAATGCACTAGATAATACACTACAACTTGTATACGGCATATCAATCATTTCTAATGCAGCAGCAATTCTACCATCTTCACCATATTTACCATGCACAGCATTAAATACGATATCACATCCACTATTTTTTATATCTTCCACCATAGTTGAAGGTACAAATTCCATACCTTCAACATTATAACCTTTTTCAGTCAAAGCATTTAAAATAGCAGTTCCTGTAAGTCTAGAAATTTCTGCTTCACTAGATGGGCCACCCATTAATACAACAATTTTTTTAAAATCCATGTTTTTTTCCTCACTATTATCACATTATAAATTTTGAGCTAAAGTTTCACCCACTGTATAAATATTGCCCGCACCCATAGTAATAATCAAATCACCTGCTTGGCAATTTTTTTGTAACCAAGGTGCAATATCTGCTAAATTTTCTATATATATAGCATCTACTCCAGTTTGTTTTTTCACTTCATCAACAATAGTTTTACCTGTAATACCTTCAATAGGCTCTTCACTTGCTGCATAAATATCTGTTAAAACTAAAACATCTGCACCTTTAAAACAAGCCCCAAATTCTTGTCTTAATAATTTTGTTCTACTATATCTATGAGGTTGAAAAGCAACAATTAAACGTTTTGGATTTGTTTGCTTAGCAGCTTTTATTGTTGTTTGAATTTCTGTAGGGTGATGAGCATAATCATCTACTATCCAAATATCATTTTGTCTGTATTTAGTTTGAAAACGACGTTTTGTCCCCGAAAAAGCAGCAAAACCTTGAGCAATTGTTTCTATCGATAATCCCATTTTATGACAAACTACTATTGTAGCTAATGCATTTAATACATTATGTTTACCTGGAATATTTAAACATACATTGCCCAAATTTTCACCTTTATAAATCACATCAAAACTTGTTTTTGGTCCATCTGTAACTATATTAGTTGCCATATAATCAGCTTCATGCTCTAAAGCATAAGATACATAATTTCTATCCACTTTATTTGCTATATTTCGGATATTTTCATTATCAAAACACAATACAGCAAGACCTGTTTCTTTATCTAGATTTTGAATAAATTGAATAAATGCTTTTATAATATTTTCCATAGAACCGTAATGGTCCATGTGGTCATCTTCAATATTTGTAACTACTGATATTTGTGGATAAAATTTTAAGAAAGAACCATCACTTTCATCCGCTTCAGCTACTAAATATTCAGATTTACCCAGTTTAGCATTACCTTTTAAATAATCTACAAACCCACCGATTACAATTGTAGGGTCTACACCTGCATGCTCTAAAACTACACTAATCATTGAAGACGTAGTTGTTTTACCATGTGCACCGGCTACGGCTATACCTTTAGCTGCATTCAATAAATAAGCTAAAATATCTGAGCGATGAAATATTTTTAAATTTTGAGCTTTAGCTGCCACTAATTCTGGATTATCTTGATGTATTGCTGAAGATAAAACAATTGCTTGTTTATCTTCTACATTTTTAGCATCATGACCCTTATAAATAGTTGCACCTTTTTTTCTCAACTTTTGTACTACTGCTGAATCACTTAAATCTGAACCAGATACTTCAAAACCTTTATCTAACATTACTTCTGCAATAGCACTCATGCCTACGCCACCAATGCCTACAAAATGCAATTTATTTATTTGTTCAAGCACTTTATCTAAACAACTCCTTCAAATATTTAATACCTTTAATATTTTTATATTAATATTTAGGTTTATTTGCTAATCCTACCACAATTTCAGCAATTGATAAAGCAGCACTTGGTTTTCCCATACTTCTACTTGCTTCAACCATTTCTTGTAAACGATTTTCACTAACTAACATTTCTTCTAAAACATTAATTAATTTTTCACCAGTAAGTTCACGATTTAAAATCACTTTAGCTGCTCCAAGTTTTTCTAATTCACGAGCATTGAATTCCTGATGATTTTCGGCTGCATATGGATATGGTATAAGTACCGCAGGCACTCCTCTTGCTGTAAGCTCAGCCAAACTTGTTGCCCCAGCACGAAAAACAGCAATATCTGTTGCTGCTAATGCTTTTGGCATATCATATAAATATGGATATACAGCTAAATTATCTATTTTAGTAGTATCTAAGCCCATTTTTTCTAAGCCATTTTTTACAAAATCATATTCATTTTTACCAGTTATATGCATAATTTGTACACGATAATTATTAGCAAAATGTTTATGCACTTCAAGCATAGCTTTATTTATACTATGTGCACCACGACTACCTCCAGATACTAAAATAGTTTTTTTCTTAGTATCTAAAGAAAATTCCATCAATCCTTCATTACGTGTACTTGATAAAATATCATCTCGAATAGGATTACCTGTAAATATTACCTTATCCTGTGGAAAATATGTCAATGCCCTTTTATATCCCACTGCAATTTTATTTACAAATTTTGCTAAAATCTTATTCGTAACACCCGGAATTGCATTTTGTTCTTGAATTAATGCTGGAACTCCCATAAGACTTGCCGCCATTAATATTGGACCACATACATATCCACCAGTGCCTATAGCTACATCTGGTTTAAATTCTTTTACTATACGTCTTGCTTTTACTACGGCTTTTAAAGCTTTTCCTGCTACTACAAAATTTTTCATAGTCAAATGTCTTTCAAAGCCACTAATATCTAAAGTAGTAAATGGGATTTGTTCACGTGGTATAATATCTGCCTCTAAACCTTTTTTAGTACCTACATATAAAAATTCTGCATTTGGTACTAATTTTTTTATATTATTAATCAAAGTAATCGCGGGATAAATATGTCCGCCAGTTCCGCCACCAGATACAATTATCCTCATATCATTTTCTCACTTTCATTATTTCAAATTATTAACAATGCGTTTAAAATCTCGACCACGTGCTTCATAGCCTGCATACATATCAAAACTTGCACAAGCAGGAGATAATAATACCACTTGTGGTGCTTTGGCAATTTTATGTGCATAAGCTACCGCCTCTTCCATAGAATATCCGGCTTCATAAATTTGATCTAATGGATAATCATGTTTTAATGCTTCTTCTTTAAAACGCTCTGCACCTTCACCAATTAAAATCAATTTATCTACACGTTCATTAACTAAAGCATAAAAATCATCAAGTGGTGTACGTTTATCATCGCCACCTGCAATCAAAATTACATGTCTAAATGTTGCTATAGCCTTATTTGCGGCTTCAGGATTAGTCGCTTTAGAGTCATTATAATATGTTACCCCATTTATGGTTTCTACTGGTTCAATTCTATGTTCAACAGGAGCAAAACGTTTTAAAGCTTCTGCCATTTTTACAGTATCACCACCTGCTAAAAAGGCTAGACTTAAAGCTGCTAATGCATTTTCAATATTATGACTACCTTTTATTTGCATATCATTAACCTCACAGATAATATGCAACAAACCTTTCCAACGAATAACTAATTTATTATCTTTAACAAAAGCCCCTTCTTCTAATTCTTGAGAGCTACTAAAGAAACAAATTGTACTATTCGCACGTTTTGCCATATCACGAGTATGTTCATCATCATAATTTAAAACTAAAAAATCATCTTTTGTATGATGAGCAAATACTTTTTCTTTTTCTGCTTGATATACTTCCATAGTCTTATGACGAGCTAAATGGTCTGGAGTTACATTTAAAATAGCTGCCCCTTTAGTTGTAAATTCACTAGATGCTTCCATTTGATAACTAGATATTTCTGCCACAATGCAACCATTTTTATCAATACGATAACATTCTTCGCAAAGAGGTGTACCAATATTTCCACCTACACCAACATTATCTTCTCCATAAATAGTTTTCATTAATTCACCAAGAAGCATAGTAGTTGTTGTCTTACCATTTGTACCTGTTACAGCAAAAATAGGAGCTTTCGCAAGTTTATAGGCAAATTCTACTTCACTAATAATCTTAACATTTTGTCCTACTTCTTCAAATAATGGTAAATGACGAGGCACTGCAGGAGAAATAATTATTAAATCTGCTGTTTCTAATAAATCTTTCGTTTGTTTACCTAAAATAATTTCTATACCTAAATTTTCTAAACTTGTTAAATCATGTTTTTCTCTAAGTTTTTCATTTGCGTCACTTAAAATAACATTTGCACCTAATTTTTTTGCCAATTTTGCAGCGGCAAAACCACTGATACCGCCACCTATTACAATGACTTTTTTATTATCTAAATCCATCAAAATTTCCTCCAAACATTTGTGCCACATTTGTAATAATTAATCTATCATCATAATTATAAATTTATTTTTACCACATTTAACTATAATGTAAAGTTAATAATGCTAATATACAAAATACAAATTCAGTAAGCCAAAAAGTAGTAACTACTCGTGTCTCTGACCAACCTTTCAATTCGAAATGATGATGAATAGGGCTCATTAAAAATACACGTTTTCCTCTTGTTTTAAAGGAAATTACCTGGATTATTACTGATAATGTTTCAATTACAAATAATCCACCTAAAATAATTAATAACAATTCAGTTTTTGTTAAAATACCAAGACCTGCTAAAACACCACCAAGTGCTAATGAACCAGTATCTCCCATAAACACTTTTGCTGGATGATAGTTGAATTTCAAGAAAGCTACACATGCACCAAAACAAGCAAAACTATAAATTGCTAAATCTGTTTTATTAAAGTACAAACAAACAGCTACAAAACCAAGTGATGCTACTGCCATAGCTCCTGATGCTAATCCATCTAAACCATCTGTTAAATTTACGGCATTAGTTGTACCAATAAGTACCCCAATAACTAATACATAATAAAACCAACCAATATCATATGATTTCCCTAAAAATGGTATCCATACATCTTGAGTCAAACCTGTATAATTTATTCCAATATAAGTTACGATAAGAGCAATAATAAATTGACCTAATAATTTTTGTTTAGCTTTTAAACCTAAATTACGTTTTAATACTACTTTTATATAATCATCTAAAAATCCTAAAACAAAATGCCCTAACATTACAAATAAAGCTAATGCTATTTCAATAGTAAAATCAGCAAATATTAATGTAGCAATTGTAATACCACCAACAATCATAATACCACCCATAGTAGGTGTACCAGATTTAACCTGATGACTTTTTGGCCCTTCTTCACGAATACTTTGACCAAATTTTAATTTATGCAATTCTGGGATTAAAAATGGCCCTACTGCAAGTACTACGAGGGCAGCAACTACCGCTGCCCCTATCATATTCCAATTAAATGCTTCTATCATTTATATTCTTTCTCCAATAATTCAATTATTTTTTCCATATGCATACCATGAGAACCTTTGAATAATACTGTATCCTCTGGTTGTAGCTCTTTCTTTAAAACTTTTACAGCATCATCATGACTTGCACATTCAAAAACTTTTTTCACGCCATGTTCACGAGCCAATTTAGCTGTATATTTTGTGAGTTCGCCTCGTGTGATTACTATATCTACGCCTAAATCTCCTGCTAAGATTCCAATATCTTCATGAGCTTTTTGTTCAACTTTTCCCAATTCAAACATATCACCCATTACTAAAATCTTACGTTGTTTGGCTACTTTTACTAAATTTTCTAAAGCTGCTTTCGTCGACATTGGACTTGCATTATATGCATCATTAATTAAATTAAATTCAGCTACTCGTTTATATTCAAAACGCATAGCAGTTGGTTTAAAATCTACCAATCCTTTTTGCATTTCTTCAATAGTAAGTCCACTAGCATAACCTACCGCAAGAGCTGCTAAACAATTATATACATTATGAATGCCTAACATATTTAATACAAAATGACCTGTCTTATCACCTACAATTGCTTCAAATTCAGTTTTGCCGTCATTAGTAGTCTTAATATCAAAAGCTTTTATATCGCCAGCATGATTTATACCAAAATAAATAACCTTTGCTTTTGTTAAATCATTCATATTTGCTACATAATTATCATCTGCATTTAAAATCACTTTGCCATCAATAGCAATAGCTTCTGCCATTTCCCCTTTGGCTTTAGCAATATTATCCATTGAACCTAATAATTCCATATGGGTTTCACCAACATTAGTAATAACACCTATTGTTGGCTTTGCTATTTCAGTTAACGCTTTAATCTGACCTAAACCACGCATACCCATTTCTACTACTGCAATATCATAACTGCCATTTAATTTTAATAATGTCAATGGCAAACCAATCTCATTATTAAAATTAGCTTCTGTTTTTAATACATTATATTTTCCAGACAATACCGCAGCTGTTAAATCTTTAGTAGTAGTTTTACCATTAGAACCTGTAATTGCTACCACTGGAATATTAAATTTGTTACGCCAAAAATGTGCTAAATCTTGATATGCTTTTAGCGTATCATCTACTGCTAAAATATCAATATCTACATCTTCAATTTTTGCAATATCAAAATCTTTGTTTACAATTGCACCAATTGCACCTTTTTTCGCTGCTTCAGCAATAAAATCATGTCCATCAAAATTTTCACCTTTAAGTGCTACAAATAACATACCTTCTTCGATTTTACGAGTATCAGTTGTTACACCACCAAATACAGATGCTGTTGTTAGCTTTTTTAATACAGCATTAGTAGCCTGCATAACTTGTGTTAATGAAAATTGATAATTAGCCATTAATCTTCCCCCTAATTGCTTCAATAGCTACTTCTTTATCATCAAAATGAATTGTACCTGTTTTTAAAATTTGATAATTTTCATGACCTTTACCTGCAATAAGAACAATATCATCTGGTTGAGCAAGTTCAATTGCACGGAAAATAGCCGTTCTTCTATCTGTAATTTTTTCATGGAAATTACCATGAAGTGCTGGAAGTACACCTTGTTCTACTTCAGATAAAATAAATTCTGGGTCTTCTGTTCGTGGATTATCAGAAGTTGCAATTACAACATCAGCAAGTTGTGCGGCAATACGACCCATAATAGGACGTTTTGTTCTATCTCTATCGCCACCACAACCAAATACTACAATTAGACGTTTTTTAGCAATTTCACGAGCTGTTTTTAATACATTTTCCAAACCATCTGGTGTATGCGCATAGTCAACAATTACACTAAAATCTTGACCTTGACGAACTAATTCAAAACGACCAGCTACAGCCTCAAAATTTTCTAATGTTTCTTTGATAATTTTCATATCTATTTTTTCAGCTAAAGCTACACCAATTACGCCTAAAATATTATATACATTAAACATTCCTGTAACTTTTAAGGCAAAATGTGTTTTTTCACCTTGATAATTTATTTCAAAATTTGCTCCAGAAGCTTTTATTTCTACATTATCTGCTTTCAATGTTGCTTTTTGTTTAATACCATAAGTAATCAAATTACATTTAGTATGTTCAATCATTACTTTACTACCAAGTTCATCATCAACATTTATTACTGCTGTTTTATTTGATTTTACTAAATTATCAGCAGTCAAACTATCAAATAATTTTGCTTTAGCTAACGCATAATTTTCCATAGTTTTATGATAATCTAAATGGTCTTGTGTCAAATTAGTAAACATCGCTGTATCATATTCGCAACCAGCCACACGATTCATAGCTAATGCATGAGAAGAAACTTCCATGATTACATAATCAATATTTTTTTGATACATCTTATTTAAAATTTCTTGAAGGTCAATTACATCTGGAGTTGTATTATGAATAGGCATTTCTTCATCTTCTATCATGATTTTGATAGTTCCAATAACACCTACTTTATATCCTGCCTTACGTAAAATATCACGAAGCATATACGTACTACTTGTTTTACCATTTGTTCCCGTTACACCAATCATACGCATTTTTTTACCAGGATAATTATAAAAATATGGCACTGCTTTTTCTATTGCTTTATGCACATCTGGCACTTTTATTACTGTAATATTTTCAGGTACTTCTACATCTTTTTCAGTTAAAATAGCACAAGCACCTGCATTTATTGCTTGAGGAATAAAATTATTACCATCTACCCTAGTACCACAAATACATACAAATAAAGTATTTTTTTCTACACGACGTGAATCATGGGTGATAAATTCTATATTTTTTTGCACGTCCCCTTTTATTTCTATATCATTATTATTTAATACCGACA
The DNA here is from genome assembly GCA_963558795.1 of uncultured Megamonas sp. Classification (GTDB taxonomy): domain Bacteria; phylum Bacillota; class Negativicutes; order Selenomonadales; family Selenomonadaceae; genus Megamonas. The sequence continues at coordinate 22,605 of CAUWIH010000009.1, forward strand.
CTAGTTGTTCAATGGTCATTAGAAACCCTCCTGATTTTGCTTTTAATCATCTTTTAACAATTTAAAATCAAACTATATTATAGCTCACTTATTTCTATATGTATACTATAAAAAATTAAGCCATAAATTCTAACGAAATTACTTCATTACGAAATTTATGGCTTAGTTTTTTATTTACTTATTTTTTTGTTGAAAAGAAAAATTTATCAGGAAGTATCATTCCTAAATCTTTAGTAGCAATAGATTGTATTCTTTCTGGAGATTTTAGATGAGCTATTTCTAAATGTAATCTTGCATTTTCTGTTTCTAATTTAGTCGATTGATTTTTTAATTGATTCAAATGGTATGCATTTGTAGCCGCTACACCACTACGCAAAATAAAAAACCCTGCTAAAATAGAAACAATTACAAATAAAACAATACATCTTGAACGCAACGCATCATTTAAATTTTTATTTTGTTTTTGCACTTTTATACTCTTTTTTAATTTTGTTTCTCTATATTGTTCATGATTGTCCCATGAAACCTCTTTACGTTGCGCTAGCATATTAACCCCCCTAAGATTACAACTTTTTCGCTACTCTTAATTTTGCACTTTTCGAACGTGAATTATCATTCATTTCATGTTTTGATGGTTTTATAGCTTTACTACAAAGTTTTATCTCGGGTTTATGATTACATACACATATAGGCAAATGTGGTGGACAAATGCAACCGGAAGATAATTCTTTAAATACATTTTTAGTTATACGATCTTCCAAAGAATGGAAAGTTATAACTGCGATTCTCCCATCTTTATTTAAATGTTTTATTGCTACACGAAAAGTTTGCTCTAATATACCCAATTCATTATTTACTTCTATACGAATTGCTTGAAAAATACGTTTTGCTGGATGCCCTGTTGCTTTTTTACGCACAGCAGCAGGTATAGCTCTACGTATGATATCTACTAATTGACCTGTAGTCATTATTGGATTTTCACGACGATATTCTACAATAAATTCTGCTATACGCTTTGACCAACGTTCTTCACCATAAGTCTTAAAAATATAATTTAACTTTTCTTCATCATATTCATTTACTACATTATATGCTGAAAAATCTTGCGTTTTGTCCATTCGCATATCTAATGGCGCATCTTGCATATAGGAAAATCCTCTATCTGCTTCATCTAACTGATAAGAAGATACCCCTAAATCAAATAAAATACCATCAATACCATCTACATTTAAATCATTTAATACTGTATCCAAATGTGCAAAATTACTATGCACAATATCTATCTTACATTTATATTTTTTTAATCGTTCTGTAGCAACTTTTATTGCATCTTCATCTTGGTCAATACCAATTAAATGACCTTCTTCACTCAATAAACTTGCTATTCTTGATGAATGACCTGCACCACCTAAAGTACAATCTACATATGTTCCATTAGGTTTTATTTCAAGTCCTTCAATTACTTCTTCTGGTAGAACACTAATATGTTCAAATTCCACCAAATACACACCTCTCGTATTATTAACTACTAATTTATTAGTTAATAAATATTATTTACACAATTATAATTGTAACAGCCATTATCGCTTATTTCAATAGAAAATACTTAAATATCTTTAGCTTTACATATATCTAACAAAATTATGATTTATACCAACCTAAACGTTCAAAAACTGGAATATAATGCATTCTTTCATAAAAAGATAAAAAAGTGTTTTCTGTGTGAAAAATCGGTACACGTTCTAAAGCATACATATTACTAGCCTTATCAACATTACCATATTTAATCGTAAATGCACCTTTATAACCTGCTTCATTTACAATTTTAGCTATATAAAGATTATATGTACCTGTAGGATAGGCCATAAATTTTGTATCTTGATTTAGTTGTGTATCTAAGGCTTGTTTAGATTTTGTCAATTCTTCTTTTAATTGTTCCATACTAAGTTCTGTCATAGATTTATGACTTGCAGTATGTGATTGAAAATCCATACCTTGACTTTTCATTTCTTTTATTTGGTCCCAAGTTAAATAATTTGGTTGATTATTATTTACAAAATCCGTAATTACAAAAATAGTTCCAGTAAAACCATATTTTTTCAAAATTGGATATGCGTATTTATAATTATCTTCATACCCATCATCAAAAGTAATCAATATTGGATTTTCTGGAAGAGCTTCTCCGTTCACCATATAATTATACAATTGATCAGTATTAATAGTATGATAGCCATTTTCTTTTAAATATGCCATTTGACGATCAAAATCTTCAGGAAGTACTGAAAGAGAAATATTCATATTATCTATTTTATGATAATTTAATATAGTTATGGGAATATTTTCCTCATTCTCTGCAGCAGATACAGGTACTATTTTCGGACTTGATATTATAAATGGCAAACAAATTATCATTAATAAAAATATTATTTTATAATAAAAACCTGATTTCATCATAATTATCGTCTTCCTTTCTTTTTATCTATATAAATTTGATTTAAATTTTATATTTTTTGTTTACGTTTCATTATATAAATAATAGTAGTCAAAACAATCACAACCAAAGCAATCCATTGCATTGGATAAAAAATCATATCTTTATCTACACTTAAATACATAAAACCAATATAAAATCTAACAATTGCCATACTTAAAATGCTTGCTAAAAAAATAGTTCCTTTAGCCAAATATTTATATTTTTTATTAAAAATCAATAATAAACTAGTTATTATAAATATAATAGTATATAAAAAAGCTTGATACAATGCTACTGGTTGAAAATATTGATAAGCTTCAAAACCTGTAGGACGATACTTATATTCAATATATTCTGCTAAACTATGATCATTTGGAATATCCAAACCTAAGGGTATCCCTACTGAAAATTGCATCATAAAATTAGTTATCTGCATTATTATCAGTCCAAAGATTATTGAAGGTATCAACAAATCTAACCATTTCCACATATCATAATTATTTTTATAGAAAAAAACTATACTAGCTACAAAAAAACCAATCAATGCTCCATAAATAGATAATCCACCTTGCCAAATACAAAAAATATTTAATAAATTATCTACATATATATCTTTGTGAATAATCACATATAATATTCTAGCCCCAATTAAACTACTTGGTATCGCCCAAACTAATAAATTAAACAATGGCTCCATTTTTTCTTGATACAGCTTAAAAAATATTTTATTAATCAATAGTCCCAATAGTATAGCTCCTACTATTATCAATCCATACCAATAAACATCTATATTACCTATAGAAAATGCAATACAATCCATAATTTATCCCTCTTTAATTGTTAAGATTAGAATACCATTAATATAATTTATTATTTTAACGCTATATTTAAAATTTATCAATTCTTTATATCCAAAGAATATAAAATATGTTATAATGCCCATATAACTTATATTAAATTATACAAAGGAGACTTTTTCATGACTATCACCAAAGAAATGGGTATTATGGAAGTTGTTAGCCAATATCCTGAAACTGTAGAAGTATTTATAAATGCTGGTATGGGTTGCCTCGGTTGTGCTGCTGCTCATTTTGAAAATATTGAACAAGGTGCTGGCGCTCACGGTATTGATGTTGATAAACTTATCGAAGATTTAAACGCTGTTGTTGAAACAAAATAATTTTTAAACATATTAAAGCTACTGATTATTTCAGTAGCTTTTTTTATTTAAATATATACTACTATTTCTTTATCTATTACAAAAGGTTATAATAAATATATCATTATATTAATAAGGAAGGTTATTATTATGCAAGGTGTTATTGCTCAAAAAAATAATTTCTACGCACTTCGAATTTTAGGTGATTGTGGAGAATTTTCCACGAATGAATTAATCTCTATTAGCCAAATAGCCAATATTTATGGAAACAAAAAAATCACGGCCACTGCTAGAGGCACTATTGAAATCGAACAAATTCCCGAAAATAATCTCTCTTCTGCTATAGATGCGATAAAACAAGCAAATTTAAAATTAGGTGGTACAGGTACAACTATTCGTGCTATCGTTGCTTGTAAGGGTAGTACTTGTAATAAAGGACTTTTTGATGTTCATGCTTTAGCTAGTGAATTAAATACTCTTTTTTTCGGTTTATCTGTTCCTAAAAAATTAAAAATAGGTGTATTTGGTTGTATTAACAGTTTAGGTAAAGCAAAATCTCAAGATATTGGTATTATGCCAGCTTTTAAACATCCACAAAAATTTGAATTGTATATTGGCGGATTACTTGGTAATTCTCCTATTTATGGTAAACATATTCCAATTGCTTTAACTAAATCTCAACTTATTTTGGCCATAAAATTTATTATTGAAATTTATCAAAAGCATGGTAAATATCCTCAGCGTTTACGTAAAGTATTAGATACTAACCCTATTCTTTGGCAAAAGCTCAATGATTATATTGCTAAATTATAAATCATAAATTTATTAAAATTCAAATTCTATACAAAAAAGCTATTAGAATAAAATCTAATAGCTTTTTCATTTGTAATTATTATAAAGTTTTAAGCATTTCTTTTACTGTTTCAGCACAAATATTAACTTTTACAGTAGAAGTAGCACCATCTTTACGAACTTTGATTTCTACTTCATTTTCATCTAAAAGTTTAGGGCTTACTGTAATACGTACAGGATAACCAATTAAATCAGCATCTTTAAATTTAACGCCTGCTCTATCTTTACGGTCATCTAAAAGTACATCAATACCTGCATTTTTCATATCAGCATAAAGTTTTTCCGCAATTTGCATTTGAGCTTCATCTTTAGCATTAATAGGTACGATAACTACTTCAAATGGCGCTATAGCTACTGGCCAAATAATACCATTTTCATCATGGAACTGTTCAATAGCAGCTGCCATTGTACGGCTAACACCGATACCATAACAACCCATAATTAATGGTTTTTCTTTACCATTTTCATCAAGGAATGTAGCTCCAAGAGCTTCACTATATTTTGTACCAAGTTTAAATACTTGACCAACTTCAATACCATGAGTCATTTTTACTGGTGCTCCACAATGAGGACATGGGTCACCTTCAGCGATAAGACGAATATCAGCTACAATTACATCACCAAAATCACGTTTTGGATTTGCATTTTTATAGTGATAATCTTGTTCATTTGCTCCGCAAACAGCATTATGCATTTCCATTACAGTAGCATCGGCAACCACGATAACATCTTTATTTAAGCCGATAGGACTCATAAAGCCAGCAACACCGCCAACTTTACTAATAGCACTATCTTCTGCCATAGTTAAACTAATTGCACCTGTGATATTTTGTAATTTTACATCATTAACTTCATGGTCACCACGAACTAATGCACAAATTACTTGTTCTTTTTCATTTTGGAAAATAACAGCTTTTACTGTTTTTTCAATTGGAGTATCTAAGAATGTAGCTACTTCTTCAATTGTTTTAGCATTTGGTGTATGCACTTTTTCAAGTGGTAATGCTTCTTCTTCTGGAGCAACAATTACTTTTAACTCAGATTTTTCAGCATTAGCTGCATAATCACATTTTTCACAGTATACAATATCAGATTCTCCTGTTTCTGCTAAAACTGTAAATTCATGTGTTGTTGCATTACCAATAGCACCGCCATCAGCTTCTACAGGACGGAAAGTAAGACCGCAACGAGAGAAAATTTTGCTATATGCTTCATACATATCTTTGTAAGATTTATCAAGACCTGCTTCATCTTTATCAAAAGAATAGCCATCTTTCATGATAAATTCACGACCACGCATAAGACCAAAACGAGGACGAATTTCATCACGATATTTATTTTGAATTTGATATAACAATAATGGTAATTGTTTATAAGAACGTACTTCATTACGAACTAAATCTGTAATAATTTCTTCATGTGTTGGGCCTAAGCAAAATTCACGATTATGTCTATCTACTAAACGGAACATTTCTTCACCAAATACTGCCCAACGACCAGTTTCTTTCCAAAGTTCTGCTGGTTGAACAATTGGAAGTGCTAATTCTTGACCATCTTTAGCTTCTATTTCTTCACGAATAATCTGTTCTATTTTGCGTAAAGTACGCCAAGCAAGTGGTAAATATGTATAAACACCGCCTGCCACTTTGCGAATAAAACCGGCTCTAAGCATTAACTGATGACTTGGTACTTCAGCTTCTGCTGGAGTCTGACGTAATGTAGGTGCATAAAGTTTAGATGTACGCACTGTAATTCCTCCTAAAATCTACGGGACAAAACCCTTTTCAATATTAATTAACTTATATATTCTATCATATTTTAACTAAAATAAACATTTAAAATGAATATTGTTATAAAAATTTCTAGCATTATAAAAATTTTTGTACCGCACTACCATTTAAATAATTGCATAAACGACCTTGATAGTAATTTTTTTCTATCATTTCTCTTACTATTTCATCACGGATTTTCCACCAACCAGTTTGCCAATTACTAAATAAAGTATTTTCAGCTGGTGCTCTTCCAATCAAACGTTGTAAAACAATATTTGGTGATAAATTTTCTAAAAAGTCAATTACTCTACGTTTATAATGTTCACAAGAAATAATTTCAAACTCACCATTTTCATATTGCTCTGCCATTTTCGTATTTTTCACTATATATAATGCGTGTAATTTTACTTGGTCAACACCTAATGCCGAAATTACTCTCGCTGTTTCTATCAAATCCTTATCGTCGTCCCATGGTAAATCTAAAATTACATGAGTACAACAAAGTAAGCCATATTTTTTTATACGTAACACTGCATCTATATACTCTGCTAAACCATGACCACGATTTATTTTTTCTAAAGTCTTATAATTTATAGTTTGTAGTCCAAGTTCTACACAAATATCTATATTTTTTTCTTTAGCAATTTTGGCTAACATTTCCAAATATACATCACTTACACAGTCAGGACGTGTAGCAATATAAATAGCTACTACATCATCTGCACAAGCTTCTAATACATATTTTTCAAGCTGAGTTGGTGGCATATACGTATTACTAAAATTTTGGAAATATGGTATGAATTTTTTTGCCTTATATTTGGGCACAATATGTTCTTTGTTTAGACGAATTTGTTCTGATACCGATAATTCAGGCGGTAAATTTTCATATCCTGCCCCGATACTACCACAAAAAGTGCAACCAAATTTACCACAAGAACCATCTCGATTAGGGCAAGTAAGTGGTAAACCGATTGGTAATTTATAGACTTTTTCTCCATAACGCTGTTTTAAATAATCCGAAAAAGCATAATATCTATCTATTGATTTTGTTATATCTTTATTTGTCATTACAACTTTATATCTCCTTGTCTTATTTCTTGATAAACAACTTCACTCATTTTATCATCATACGTAAAAATTATTGCATTCTTTTTCATTACAATTTCATTTTCTTTAGCTTTATTCATATCATAAGCAAATACTTCAATGAAGAATTTCTTTTTCAAATCACGCCAAGACTTAAATTTATAATCTTTAATATAATTAAGTGCTTGTTCACTCATATAAAATTCATCAGTTGCTTGTTTTTCAATTTCTTGCCAAGGCAACATTTCTGGTTTGATTTTACCTTTATCACTTAATAAAGCATCAAATTTAAGTACATTATATATATATTCTTTATCTGTTACTTTTTCATTTTGTGCAATAAAATCATATAAAAATACATATAAATTTTTAGGTGCATGCGGTGCTAAATGCAATTTATTTTCTTGCCAATATGTTGCTAAATCAAAAAAGAAAGTATACGCATTTTGCTGATATTTTGCTATTAAATTTGTAATCGTATATCTAAAGCGACCAGCATTATAATACAATTCTACTACATCTACAAAAATCTGTAATTTACGCATAGTCGCATAATCCATATATTTATTGCTGATAACTTGATATGGTGCTTGTGGCATATATACATAATCATGTTCTTCAATTAAATTATTCATCGCCGCACCTTTTAATAATTTTAAAAAGCCTACTTGTAACATATCCGCTTGTAATAAATATACATCATTAAATGACTTAGCAAATGAATTAATGTCTTCATAAGGAAGTCCAATTATTAAATCTACATGTAAATGAATATTACCATATGCCATAATAGATTTAATATTATTTGTCATTTCTTCCCACGGATTTGCTCTACTTATTTTACCTAAAGTTTTTATATTAGTAGATTGAATTCCTATTTCAAATTGTACTCTTCCTTTAGGCATAGTCTTTAATACTTCTTTTATTTCATCATCAATATGATGAGCAACTATTTCAAAATGAAAATTAGTTCTACAATCTTGTTTAGCGATAAACTCCAAAATTGGTAAATAATGCTTTTTATCTGCATTAAAAGTTCTATCCACAAATTTTACCTGACGCACATTATGACGAATAAAATAATTTAATTCAGCAAAAACTTTATCCAAACTACGATATCTTACCCCACGAGTTGCACAAGATAAGCAATATTTACAGGAATATGGACAACCTCTTGAACTTTCATAATAAATTATTTTATCTTTTAACGCTTCAATATCTTCATCATCGTATGGAAATTTTATTCTATCTAAATCAGCCACAGTTACTGCAACATTTTCATCTATAATATTATCTAAATTTCTTTTAGCTACACCTTTTATATTAATTTCTTCATTTGACTTATCTTCAATTAAAGCTTGCATTAATTCATGAAAAGCCTCTTCACTTTCTCCACGAACTACATAATCTACCATTGAAAACTCTTGCATAAATTCTTTTGTTTCGTATGAAACCTCTGGCCCACCACAAATAATTTTACATTCTGGCAATAATTTATGTACTAATGGCAATAATTGTTTTACTAATTCGATATTCCAAATATAACAAGACAAACCTAAAACATCTGGTCTTGCATCAAAAATTTGATTAGCAATCTCTAATAAATGATTATTTATCGAAACTTCGAGCATTTCTATTGAACAAGCTAAATCTTGACAATTTTTATTTAAATATCTAATTGCTAATGAAGAATGAATATACTTGGCATTTATTGCTGTTAATAATAATTTCATAAAAATCTCCTTTGAGTCCTAAATAATGTCTATATTTTACTTAAAAATATTCAAGTTTCCTACAGTAATAGTTATATTATATATGTACTATGTATTTTTAGCAAAAAATAATGCACCCAATTATTATTAATGATATAATAACAATGTTACAATAATTTTCGTAACTCTATAAAATTAATAAGGGGAAGTATAAATGAAACTTGTTATAACTGTTGTTGGAAAAGACAGCGTAGGTATTATCGCTACTGTAAGCAAGGTTCTTGCTGATAATAAAGTAAATATCATCAGCATCAATCAAAATATCATGAACGGATTTTTCAATATGGTCTTAATTGCTGAAATGACTGATAAAACTATTAAATTACATGATTTACAAAACCTTCTTAAAGAAAAAGGTGCAGAATTAAATGTAGATATCAAAGCTCAGCATGAAGATATCTTCAGCGCTATGCACACTATTTAATTTTTTAGTTTTTTATTTTAGGAGGAAATTTTGTGATAACTGTTAATGATATCTTAGAAACAAACCGTATGATAACGGAAAATAAATTGGACGTACGTACTATTACTTTAGGTCTTAGCCTTCGTGATTGTGCTCACCCTAATTTAAAACAATTTTGTGATAATGTTTACGATAAAATCACAAAATCTGGTGAATTCTTAGTAAAAACAGGTGAAGATATTTCTAGTGAATACGGTATTCCCATTATTAATAAACGTGTATCTGTAACTCCTATCGCTATCGCAGCTGAAGCTTGTAAAACAGATACTTATGTTCCTGTTGCTGAAGCTATGGATAGAGCAGCTAAAGAAATAGGTATTGATTTTATTGGTGGTTTTTCCGCTCTTGTAGAAAAAGGTTATACTAATGGTGATAGAATTCTTATTAATTCTATTCCACAGGCTTTAGCTACTACAGATTTAGTTTGTTCTTCTGTAAATCTTGGTTCTACTAAAGCTGGTATCAATATGGACTGCGTCCGTGAAATGGGTGAAATTGTAAAACGTACTGCTGAACTCACTCGTGACCGTGAAGCTATTGGTTGTGCAAAACTTGTTATTTTTGCTAATGCTCCTGGTGATAATCCATTTATGGCTGGTGCTTTCCATGGTGTTAGTGAAGCTGAAAAAGTTGTAAGTGTAGGCGTTAGTGGTCCTGGCGTTGTAAAACATGCTCTTGAAGATTTAAAAGGTGCTGATTTTACTCAAGTTGCTGAAACAATCAAAAAAACAGCATTTAAAATTACTCGTGTTGGTCAATTAGTTGCTAAAGAAGCCTCTCGCCGTCTTGGAGTTCAATTTGGTATTATTGATTTATCCTTAGCACCAACTCCTGCTGTTGGAGATAGTGTTGCTCATATTTTAGAAGAAATGGGACTTGAATCTTGTGGTGCTCCAGGTACAACAGCTGCCCTTGCTTTATTAAATGATGCAGTAAAAAAAGGTGGTCTTATGGCTTCTTCTCATGTTGGCGGTCTTAGTGGAGCATTCATTCCTGTAAGTGAAGATGCTGGCATGATTGACGCTGTAAGCTGTGGTAGTCTTTCTATTGAAAAATTAGAAGCTATGACTTGTGTTTGCTCTGTAGGTCTTGATATGATTGCTATTGCTGGGGATACTCCTGCTTCTACTATTTCTGGTATTATTGCCGATGAAGCTGCTATTGGTATGATTAATAACAAAACTACTGCTGTTCGTGTTATTCCTGTACCAGGTAAAAAAGTGGGGGAAGTTGTAAACTTTGGTGGTTTACTTGGATATTGTCCAATTATCAAAGTTCGTAGCGATTACAGCTCTGATGCATTCATTGCTCGTGGCGGTCGTATTCCAGCTCCAATTCGTAGCTTGACTAATTAATTTTATAAATTTAAAAAAACTTGTTGACAAATGTATTATAAATAGATATAATATTAAATGTTCTCAAGGAACGCGCCCATAGCTCAGCTGGATAGAGCACACGCCTTCTAAGCGTGCGGTCGCAGGTTCGAATCCTGCTGGACGCACCATTTTGAAATTAAAGCCTTAGTTTTTACTAAGGCTTTTTTTGTTTTTCAAATAAAAATGTCGTAGATGTTATTTATTTCATCTACGACATTTTTTTATTCTTCTATTAACATTGCACGCATTATATTTGGTATACTATATTCTCTTTTTCCTGCACCAATACCAATTTTTTTGATATTAAAACTTTGTGGTAAATCCATTTTAGAGTTTAAACCAGCTACAATAGCTGCTCCTGTTGGCGTAATCAATTCACCTTCAATATCCATATAATGCAATTTTAATTTATGTTCAATAGCTATATTCACTACTGCTGGAACAGGTATTGGCATTTTACCATGCTGACAGCGTACAAAACCTCTACCTTCATATAAATTAGGACAAATTACTTTATTGATATGTAATTTATCTATACATATTGCAGCAGCTACAATATCTACTATAGAATCAATAGCCCCTACTTCATGAAAATGTACTTCACTTACTGCTACTCCATGAGCTTTCGCCTCTGCTTTAGCAATAATATTAAAAATATTTAAGGATATTTTTTTTGCATTATCGGTTATCTTAGATTTATTTATAATCTCTTCTATTTCTAATAAACCACGATGTTCATGATGATTATGATTTTCATGATATGCATGGTGCTTTTCATGATGAGCTTTATATAAATACTCCATATCATGATCATGGTTATCTGTTTCTAAAATCACATTAAAATCACAAGCATTTATTGTCATTTTTTTTACATTAGAAATTTCTATCTTATATCCATCAATAGGTAATGTTTTTAAATTAGATAATAAATAATCTTTATCTACTCCTAAATCTAATAATGCACCTACAAACATATCTCCACTAATTCCCGAATAACATTCCAAATATAATATATTTTCCATACATCAAACTCCTTTAAGTATAACTACTAATTTATATTATATATTAACCATTAATCTTAGCTTTATGTCAAGAAATAAAAAAAGAATTGCCAAATAAATACTATTTATATAGCTTATTTAGCAATTCTTTTTAATCGTTATACTTTATTAAAGATTTTTCACTGCTTCAGAAAGTGGTGGAATAATTTGTTTTTTACGAGACATTACGCCTGGTAAATACATTACATTTTTGCTTGCATCTTCTTTAAATGCTTCGCTAATTAATTTTGTAGGTTCACCACTAAAGAGTAAATAACTACCTTCATTAATGATATCTGTAACAATCACAATAGTCATTGCATAATTTTCATCAGCACAAACACGTTTCATTTCTGCTAAAATATCATCTTGCATAGCCATAACTTGGTCTGTATCCATAACAGATAATTGACTGATAAGCATTGGATAATCGCCAATTTGGAATTTTTTAGAATCGTTTTTCACGATTTGTGCAGGTGTCATATCACCAATATCTGCACCAGCTTTAAGCATTGCCATACCATATTCTTTGTAATCTACACCAGCAATTTTAGCCAAATATTCTACAGTATCTTTATCTGTTTGTGTACAAGTTGGAGATTTGAATAATACTGTATCAGAAATAATTGCAGACATTAATAATCCTGCAATTTTTTGTGGAATTTCTACACCAGCTTGTTTATATAAATTAGTTACAATTGTACAAGTACAGCCTACAGGACGAACAGTAATACAAATAGGTTCACTTGTTTCCAAACCGCCAAAACGATGATGGTCTACAATTTCCACGATTTTACCATTTTCAATACCATCTACAGCTTGAGCTAATTCATTATGGTCAGTTAAAATAACTTCTTGTTCGCAAGCAATGCTTTTTACAAGTTCAGGTGCTTCAACACCAAAATGATTTAAAGCATATTCAGTTTCTTTGTTAATTTCACCAGCACGAGCAGCAACTACATTTGTCATGCCCATAGTACGTTTTAAATTAGCATATGCTATTGCAGAACAGATAGAATCTGTATCTGGATTTTTATGACCAATAGCATAAATAACTTTTTGTTCACTCATAGGTTCAAAAACCCTCCATTACAAAATACAAAATTATAACTTTCTATTGTTATATTATAGCAATATTGTACTAATATAACAATATTTCAGCTACTAAACACTTTATTTTATTATTGCTAAAAAAAACTATCTTTTGTATAATTTTTTTAGTTTATTTTTATATTTTTTCTGAAAGGAATCTATTATGCAACCATTACCTAAAGAATATTTAAGTCGCTTAATCCGTGCTGTAGTTGAATTTCAACTAATCGACGATAATGATAAAATTTTAATTGGTCTTTCTGGTGGTAAAGATAGTCTATTTATGGCTTATGCTTTAACTGAATTAAAAAATACATTAAAGAAAAATTTCACCCTAGGTGCAATTACTATTAATCCTATGTTCACTGAAGATTTTTCTTGTGAAGATATGCAAAATTTTTGTGCCAAATTAGATATCCCTTATCATATTCATCAAGTAAATATCGCTGAAACTATCCGCCAACAAGATAATAAAAATGCTTGTTATTCTTGTGCTTTTTTCCGTCGTGGTGCTATCAATGGTTATGCTAAAGAAAATGGTTATAATAAAATAGCATATGCTCATAATCACGATGACGCGGTGGAAACATTTTTTATGAATTTATTATATTCAGGTCAACTAAAAACTTTTATGCCTTCTACGTATCTTAGTCGTTCTGATGTTACCGTAATTCGACCTTTACTTTATTTTCGTGAATCTGAAATAAAAGAAGCTATCCATCTTCATGGACAAAAGCCATGTGCTCCACCTTGTCCATTCAATGGTAATACCATGCGTCAACGTGCTAAAGATTTAATTGAAAATTTATCTAAAGAAAATCCTCTTTTATATGAACATTTAAGTGCTGCTATGCGTACAACAGCTATTGGCGATTTATGGCCACCTACTAAAAATCGTAAAGAAATGAAACCTTATTATTATAAATTCTTTAAAAACCAAAAAATATAAAGATTGCCACTATGTTTATTTTATTCTTATAAATTAAGCATAGTGGTTTTTTTATCCTAGGGTTAGGGATATTTCATATTTATTATTTAATTATAACGCCGATGTTTTACTATTAAAATTTATTATAATATTATCCCTTAACATAGGTTGTTATTTATAATATATAATTCTATACTGTAAATAAGTAATAATATATCGTTTATTTTATTATATCTAGGAGATATTATGTTTATTTATTGTATAAAAAAATTAAGCACTTTTATTTTATTTATATTTTTTCTTTCTATTTTAGTTTTTTGCCTTTCTCGTTTTTCTCCTGGAGACCCTTTATTTGCTTTTTATGGTGATGCAGTTGAGAAAATGAGTAGTATTGAACATCAACAGGCTTTAGTAAGACTCGGTTTAGACCAACCTATTTACTTACAATATTATTCTTGGCTTACCAATATCTTTACAGGTGATTTTGGTCTTTCACTAAAATATAAACAACCTGCACTAGATATATTTTTTAAATTCTTAGATAATACTATCATTTTAGGTATTACTGCATATATTGTCGTTTTTGCTTTAGCTATTTTACTTGCTATTTTATGTGTGTATTATGAAGATACATTCATTGATAAATTTATTTGCAAATTAGGCACTATTGTTTATTATATTCCATCTTTTTGGCTGTGTTTAGTTCTTATTTTGATTTTTAGTATAAATTTTAATATTTTCCCTACCAGTGGTGCTTATGATATCGGTCAAAGTAATAATATTTTTAATCGTTTAGAACATATGATTTTACCACTTATCGTAATGACCGTTAGTCATCTTTGGTATTACGCTTATATGATACGTGAAAAACTTCTAATTGAAGTTCGTAAAGATTATGTATTACTTGCTAAAGCTAAGGGCCTTAGTAAATTACAAATTATCATACGACATTGTCTCAAAAATTCTTTACCTACGATTATTAATATCATGTCTATTTCTTCTACTCATATTTTAAGTGGTACTTATATTGTAGAGGCCGTTTTTTCTTATCCTGGAATTGGTATGCTTTCTATCGAAAGTGCTAAATATCATGATTATAATTTATTAATGCTTGTGGTTTTGTTTACTGGTACAATAGTCATCTTTTTCAGTTTAACAGCACAAACCATCAATGAATTAATTGACCCTAGAATTTCTTTTAGGAGGCACAAGCATGAATCCCAATCTTAGTGATAAACATAATAAAGAATTTTTATTTTCCTTAGCTAATAATCAACAATCTTCAAGTATATCAACAAATAATATAAATTCTATCTGTTTGCCTAAAGGAAAAACATCTAAACCTATTTTTTCTGCTATTTTTTTAATGCTTATTATATTTTGTTGTTTAGGTGCAGAATTTGTTGCTAATCACGACCCTTCTATTTTTTATGTTAATAATTTAAATCAATCGCCAAACAGTGAATTTTATTTTGGTACTGATTTACTTGGTAGAGATATTTTTTCTATTATTTGGTATGGAGGACGTATCTCTTTATTTATCGGTCTTTTAGGCACAATTATTTTGACTACTATAGGTCTACTTTACGGTTGTATTTCAGGGCTTGCTCCAAAATTTATTGATAATTTATTAATGCGTTTTGCTGAATTATTGTGTAGCATCCCTTCTATTTTATTACTGATTTGTTTAACTAGTTTACTTCCTAGTCAAAATGTATTTACTCTTGCTTTATTTATTGGTCTTGTAAATTGGATGCCACTTGCTCGTATGGTTCGCAATGAAGTTTTACAAATAAAAAATACCGAATATTTTTGGTCAGCTAAACTTTTAGGTGTATCCAAATTTAAATTAATTAGCAAATATCTTTTACCTAACTTTTGGGCAACTATCATTTTTATGGTAATTTCCAGTATTAATACTTGTATCTTGAATGAAGCCGTACTTAGTTTTTTAGGTCTAGGATTACCTGTAGATATTATATCTTGGGGTAGCATGCTTTCTTTAGCTAATCGTGCTTTACTTACCAATTCTTGGTGGGTAATTTTTTTCCCTGGTATTTTTATTGTTATTACTTTATTATGTATCACAAATATCATTCAACATTTTAAAGTAAAAACAACACATAAATGTTCCAATTTATAATTCATTATTTATTTAGGAGGTTTTTTCATGTTAAAAAAATTTACACTTCTACTCGTATTTTTATGTAGTATCTGTCTATTTGCTGGCTGTGGTCAAGAAAACAATTCTGATAAAAATACTCTACGTTATGCAAGTAGCGATTATACTACTATTAATCCAATTTTAAACACACATGATGAATTACCCGATGTTATTTTCTCCGGTCTTATGACTTATGATGCTGATGGTAATCCTATTCCAGAATTAGCTGAAAGTTATACTTATGATGAAAATACTTACACTTATACATTTAAACTCCGTCCTAATGTCAAATGGCACGATGGCAAAGATTTTTCTGCTGAAGATGTAAAATTCACTCTTGATGTATTAACTAAAGATAAAACTTTAGCAGCTTCAATCACTGATAATTATAAAGATATTTCCGATATAAAAGTAATTGATAATAATACTATTAGCATTACTTTAAAACAACCTAATGCCGCTATGCTTGACTACTTAACAGTTGGTATTTTACCTAAACATTTACTTGAAGGTAAAGATATCATGACTGATAGTTTCAACCAAAATCCAATCGGTACTGGTCGTTATAAATTCGTAAGCTGGGAACCTGGTCAAAATATTATTGTAGCTAAAAACGAAAATTATTATAAAAACGTACCAAAAATTGATAAAATCATTTTCAAAATTGTTCCAGATGAAAATGCTCGTGCTTTACAGGTAAAATCTGGTGAATTAGACCTTGCTTGGTTAAATGCTCAAAATACTGATAAATTCCGTGATGATAAAAATTTTGCTGTATATGATTTTACCACAGCTGATTATCGTGCTATCGCTCCAAATTTTAAAGATGAATTCTGGCAAAAAAATGCTAATTTGATGTCTGTACTTGGATATGCTTTAGATAAACAAGCTATCATTAATGCTACTATGAATGGTCAAGGTGAAATTGCCTACAGCCCTATTCAATTAAATCCTGTATTTAATAATCCAAATGTTAATCACTATGACTACAACCCTGCCTTATTTGCGCAAAAAATGCAAGAATTAGGTTGGCAAAAAGGTGCTGATGGCATATACGAAAAAAATGGCGAACGTTTATCTTTCAGTGTAGATGTTCGTGAAAACGAAGAAGAACGTATCGATATTGCCAATATTGCTTCACAACAATTTAAAGCAGCTGGTGTTGAAATGAAAGTAAATATTGTACAAAAATTAGATTGGAACTCTTTAGAATCCTTCCTAATCGGTCAAGCTGCTCCATTTGATCCAGACAATGGTACTTATGTATTATTTGTGACTGATGCTAGTGGTAACTATACTCACTACAGTAATCCAAAAGTTGACCAAGACCTAAAACTTGCACGTGAAGAAATCAATACTAATGATCGAAAAATTGCTTATGATAACTTCCAACAAGCTTGGGCACAAGACCCTGCATATATTATGATTGCTTATTTAAAAGGCAATTATGTTGCTACACCAAAACTAAAAGGTCTTTCTACAAAACGTGTTCTTGGTCATCATGCTGTAGGTGTTATGTGGAATGTTGAAGATTGGTCTTTAGAAGGCTAATTTATCATGAATCCTATTTTATCTATAAAAAACTTAGCTGTGAGCTTTCCTAAACCACAAGGGGAGCTCACAGCTTTACGCAATGTTTCTCTAGATTTATATCCACAAGAAACATTAGCTATTGTTGGTGAATCTGGTAGTGGTAAATCTATTTTATGTAAATCAGCTATGGGTCTATTACCTTCTACTGCTGTGTTAAAATCAGGCTCTATATACTTAAATAATCTAAACATCACACAATTAACTGAACATCAACTTCAAAAAATTCGAGGAAAATTATGTTCTATGATTTTCCAAGACCCGATGTTATCTTTAAATCCCGTTATTTCAGTTGGTGAACAATTAGTTGAAGCTATTTTAGCTCATGAAAAAATAACTTATACTAAAGCCAAAAGAAAAGCTATAGAATTAATGAGTTTGGTAAATATTGATTTTGCTGAAGATAGATTTCATTTAAAACCACATTGTTTTTCTGGTGGTATGCTTCAACGTTTAGTCATTGCTATCGCCATTGCTCAAAAACCTAAAATATTATTTGCTGATGAACCTACTACTGCTCTTGATGCTAGTACGAAGCTTCAAACACTAGATTTATTAATGCAATTAAAAACTAAATTAAATATGTCTATTGTCTTTATCTCTCACGATTTAGGCACTATAGCTAGAATTGCAGACAAGGTTGCCATCATGTATGCAGGTAAAATAATTGAATTTGGCTTGGCTACAGATATTTTTTATCACCCAGCACACCCTTATACTAGAGCGTTACTTAGTGCACAACCATCACTAAATACCGAAAAAAAACGTTTAGATACATTGCCTGGTATGCCACCAATTATGATAAATTTACCAAAAGGAGATGCTTTTGCACCACGTAATCAATATGCTTTAAATATCGATTACATAGAGCACCCACCATTTTACGATTTATCACCAACACATAAAGTCGCCTCATGGCTGTATGATGATAATGCACCTAAAATTTTACCCCAATGGGAATTAATTAAGGATTGATTTTTATGAACAATGACTTACTAGTCATCAAACAGCTTTCTAAACAATTTAAATTAAATAGTCACAAAATGATTAAAGCTCTACACAATATTTCATTCAGTATTCATCAAGGTGAAATTTTGGGTCTAGCTGGTGAATCAGGCTCTGGCAAATCAACTTTAGCTAAAATTATTGCTGGTATGTACACCCCAACTACAGGAAAAATATATTTTAACGGTCAAGATTTATTATCCCAAAATTTATCTACCCAAAAATATGCTTCTCTTATCCAGCTTATTTTTCAAAATGTTAGTGCCTCTTTAAATCCTCAAATGACTATACAAGAAATCATTGGTGAACCCCTTAAAATACATCACCAAATCCACGATAAAATGATTTTAACCCAAAAAATCACTAATATATTATTGCAAACAGGTTTATCTCCTCAATTTTTAAATTTTTATCCTGATGAACTGTCAGGTGGACAAAAGCAACGTTTAAATATCGCTCGTTGCCTTAGCGTAAATCCCCAACTAATTATCGCTGATGAACCTGTTGCCTCTTTGGATTTATTGATTCAAGCTCAAATTTTAAATCTATTTTTAGATTTACAGCAAAAACATAAATTTTCTATGTTATTCATTGCTCATGATTTAGCTTTATTAAAATTTATTGCGCAACGTATCGGGGTCATGTATAAAGGACATCTTGTCGAATTAGCACCAACTAACGAATTATTCGCTAATCCTCAACATGAATATACAAAAAACCTAATTTCCACAATTTGTACTACAGACCCTATTTATGAACGTAATAAAAAAATTATTAACTTCGATCCGCAAACCTTTTCTCCAAAAGGATTATGGATTGAAATTTCACCTAATCATTTTGTTTTAAAATAATATATTATTCTAGACTAGAAGTAAAATATTTATAAATTTTACTTCTAGTTTTTTATTTTGATATTTTCGCTAAAACTATAGTAAAAATTTACTATTCCTTTAGTAAATATGTAAATTTTTTAAAAATTAAAAAAATCCTTGACAAATCACCATAAAAGTATTATAAATATTATTAATATGTTGATAAATACAAGACAATGTTATTTTTTTAACATAGTTTTCATATTTTATTATTTATCTCATATATATAGTTCCGGAGCTATATCGTATCTCATAAATTATCAAAGAAGGTGCTCTCATATGATTACTTTTTTTATCAGTCTTATTTGTCTTATTTTAGGATTTTTCATTTATGGCCGTTTCGTAGAAAAAGTTTTTAATCCTACTACCAAACCAACACCTGCTATAGCCCATAATGACGGTGTAGATTACATACCCCTTCCTACCTGGAAAGTTTTCATGATTCAATTATTAAACATTGCTGGTTTAGGTCCAATTTTCGGTGCTATTGCTGGGGCTTTATGGGGTCCTGTTGTTTATTTTTGGATTGTCATTGGTACTATTTTCTCTGGCGCCGTACATGATTATTTATCAGGTATGATTTCACTTCGTCATAATGGTGAAAGTATCTCTGAAATTGTTGGTATTTATCTTGGCGATACAATGAAAACAGTTATGCGTATTTTCTCTGTTGTATTATTAGTTCTTGTAGGTACTGTATTTATGACAGGCCCTGCTTTACTTCTTGCCAAACTCACACCAGACACTTTAGATTTCAATTTCTGGTTAATTGTTGTTCTTGTTTATTATTTCTTAGCTACATTATTACCAATTGATAAAATTATTGGTAAAATTTATCCATTATTTGGTGCTTGCTTAATCATCATGGCAGTAGGCGTTGCTGGTGGTATTATCGCTGGTGGCTGGCAAATGCCAGAAATGACATTACAAAATCTTCATCCAAAAGATTTACCAATTTGGCCATTAATGTTTATTACTGTTGCTTGTGGTGCAACTTCTGGTTTCCACGCAACTCAATCTCCACTTATGGCTCGTTGTATGAAAGATGAACGTAATGGTCGCACTGTATTCTATGGTGCTATGGTCGCTGAAGGTATTATCGCTCTTATTTGGGCTTCTGCAGGTATTGCATTTTACGAAACAACAGGCGGTCTTGCTGCTGCTGTAGCCAATGGTGGCCCTGGTAGCGTTGTCTATGATGTTTCCTTTGGTACTTTAGGTGCTGTTGGTGGTCTTCTTGCTATGATTGGTGTTATTGCTTGTCCTATAACATCTGGGGATACTGCATTTAGAAGTGCACGTTATACATTAGCTGACTGGTTTAAACTCGACCAAGTTTCTCATACAAAACGTTTATCTTTAGCACTTCCACTTCTTGTTCTCGGTGGTATCTTATCTCAAATGAATTTTGATATTATCTGGCGTTATTTCTCCTGGGCAAATCAAACTCTTGCTATGATTGCTTTATGGACAGGTGCTATGTATCTTTGGAAACAATATCCTGGTAGCTGGAAACATTATATTGCTGTTATTCCTGCAATATTCATGACTATGGTTACTTTCACTTATATTTTACAAGCTCCAGAAGGATTTGGTTTATCTACTAGTATCACTTATCCTGCCGGCATTATAATTGCTGTTTTCTGGACTATCGTTTATTTCAAATCTACTGTATTTAAAAAATAATACTAAAAAAGCTAGAATAACATTATTGTTTATTCTAGCTTTTTTTATTCTAATAACTTCAAAAATATTTTTATATTATAACTCCAACAAAAAAGGACGGATTTTCATCCGTCCTTTTTATCTTATAATTTAATTTTTCTTCCCACTTTATATTCATGACGTAAGTAATTTTGACAATCAATTAATTCATCGCCATCTTTTATTTCTGGTTTTTTATAAGTTCCATCACTACATAAAATTCTAGCTTTTAAATTATCTTTCCACATTATACATAATGTGTCATAAATACTTTGCTTAATTTTATTATCATAAATTGGTGCTGCTATTTCTACACGATTTTCGGTATTTCTTGTCATCCAGTCAGCAGATGCAATATACATTTTCATATCTTTTCCAGTACCAAAACAAAATACACGAGAATGTTCAAGGAATCTACCTACAACACTAATCACTTCAATATTTTCAGTTTTTCCTTTAATTCCTGGTAAAATACAACAAATACCACGAATTATCATTTTTATTTTTACACCAGCTTGAGATGCATCTTTTAAAGCATCGATTAATTGTCTATCTGTTAAGGAATTCATTTTTAAGAAAATGCTTGTTTCTTCGCCTCTATTAGCTTTTTCTATTTCACCTTCAATTAATTCTATCATACTATTTTTTAAAGATACTGGTGCTACTAATAAATTATTATATTCACCATATAAATTATCAATGCCCATATTTCTAAAGAATTCTACAGCATCTTTACCAATATTTTCATTGCTAGTAATTAATGAAATATCTGTATATAAAGCCGACGTTGACGCATTATAATTACCTGTACCAATTTGGGTGAAATATTTTATACCTGCTTTTTCTTGTTTCATTACCAAGCAAATTTTCGAATGGACTTTATATCCTTCCATACCATAAATAACTTTACAGCCTGCATCTTGCAAAAATTCTGCCCAGTTAATATTATTTTCCTCATCAAAACGAGCACGAAGTTCCATCAATACAGTAACATCTTTACCCATTTTAGCTGCCATAGCTAAATAATTCATTAATTGAGCTTTATGACTACCTACACGATATAATGTTATTTTTATTGCAAATACTTTATTATCTGTTACTGCTTCTTTTATAAATTTCAAGAAAATATCAAAGCTCTGATATGGATATTGTAACATTATATCATTATCTACTACATAATCCATTACACTTGCATTTTCTGGTACACAACAAAGATGCGATGGTTCAAAAGCAGGATACATTAAATTATTTTTCTGTTCATCATTAAATTTACTACCTAAAGCAAAAATATACCCTTTATTAATTGGAGTTTTATATACAAAAATTTGTTTTTCTGTAATTTTAAATTGCTTTATTGCATATTTAATCATATTATTATCCACATTCGTTCCTTCAATTTCTAAACGAACAGGAGCTAATCTTTGTCTTTTTAGTAATACTTCTCTTGCATGTTCTAAAAAATCTTCACCTAAATCTAAACGTTCATCATCTAAACTAATATCTGCACTTCTAGTTACAGATAAAGTTACTGTACTTTTTATTTCGTATCCATCAAAAATTTTATCAGCAAAAGTAGCTATAATGTCTTCTACCATCACATAACGAATCTTAGATTTATTAGGAATAAATATTATTTTAGGCACATTATTTGGTACTGGAATCATACCAAATACACTTCTTTTTTTACGTGTTAACATTACGCCTACATATAAAACTTTATTCAATAAATGTGGAAATGGATGACGTACATTAATAATTTGAGGAGATAAAAATGGACTGATTTGATTATCAAAATACGCTTTAATATATGCCAAATCTTTTTTATTTAATACTTTTACTTTTTTACGTTCAATACCAAATGTTTTTAATTGTTTTTCTACTGTAGTAAAAATCTTATCTGCTTTTTGATTTAATTTTTTAGTTGCCACAAAAATTTTATCTAACTGTTGACTAGGAGTCATGAAACTTTTATTATCAAAACCACTTGTTTCTAAAGAAGCCATATCGCATAAACTACCTACACGAACACGATAAAATTCATCTAAATTACTTCCATATATAGCTATAAATTTTAAACGTTCATATAAAGGAACATTTTCATCAATAGCTTCTTCTAAAACTCTTTCATTAAAACGTAGCCATGATAATTCTCTATTTTGGGTATACGATGTATCTATTGATTTATACATTACGTTATTCTTCCTCTCTAGCTAACACTCTTTTATATAAATATCCTTCACGTACGCCAGCACGACTTACATATATAGATTGTATTTTAAATTGTTTTACTAAAGTATTTAAAATAATCATACCAGGCATAATCGTACGTACACGTTCTGGAACTACTTTTAATAAAGTTTCTAATGTTTCACGTGGTACTAATTTTTTATTTTCACGGTTTTCTAATTTTTTAACCATCCAATTTAAATTTTCAGCGATTACAAAACGATTATTTTTACTTAAATTATAAAAATAACTATTTAATCTATCTACATTTCGTACAGTTCCACCTACACCACAAGCATAAGGACAATCGCCCCATTTATCTACTTCATAACGTTCAAGCATTTCTTTTACACAGGCTTCAATTTTTTTACGTTCTTTTTTTGTTGGGAATAAATGTTTCACATATGCTGTATACATACTAAGTGAACCAATTGGTAAACTGATTGAATTTTGGATTTTCATATTATTATATAAAACCAACTCTGTGCTACCGCCACCAATATCTATTAAAATTCCGCTTTTTAAATCAACAGTACGTGCAGCCCCAATAAAATCATATTCTGCTTCTTGTGCACCACTTAATAAATTTATAGCAAGCCCTGTTCTATCTTCAATTTCACTAACAGCTGCTTGACTGTTTGTAATATTACGTAAAGATGCTGTTGCAAATACACTTAAATTTTCTACACCTAAATCTTTTGCTAATAAATTAAAACTATCTAAAATATAACAAGCTCTATTTATACCTTCAGCCACCATCATTCCATCTTTAATAAATGAAGCTAATTCCGGCATTTCTTTTTTATTTAAAAGTAATCTAGGCTTTCCATTTTCCACTTTAAAAATTACTAAACGCATAGTATTTGAGCCAATATCTACTATTCCATACATTAAATCATCTCCTCTTTCTTGTTTTAGTATAATATCTTTTTATCGTAAATTCTATATCATTTATAATAGTTATTATATCTTTTTACAAAAATTTTACATTTATTTTACATTTCTGTAAAAAACAAAATTCTTCAACGTGATTATAAATAAAATCTAGCTATAAATAATTTATCCCGCCTAAAAGACGGGATAAGTTTTAAATTTATCTTGTATAAAATTATTTATTTATAGTTTTTGTACCATCTAAACCTAAAGCATTTACCATACCAAAGAATACTTCTGTATTATCCATTACTCCATGAAAATATTCAGCTCCTGGGCCTTCTGCATTTAAGATAATATCGTCTGCTGCATGTTCTTCACTTGCAGTAGCTACTGGAAGATTACCTGGTTCATATTCGCCATGAATTGCTGGATTTGCTACAACTTTACCATCAACTTTTATATTTACTGGAGTTGGTTCAGCTTTGAATTTATAATCCATCATTGCTTCTGGATGATTTGCATATTGTACAGCAATTGTTACATCTGGATTTGGATTATCTGGATATCCATCACCATCTCTATCTTCAAATGTAGGGAATTTTGAATCAGCACCTAAACGAACTGCTTCACGACCTGTTTTACCATCGCTTTCATAATAAGTACCACTAATACTTGCACCATGAGCATGGTCAGCTAATACGATAACTAATGTATCTTTATTTTTTTCAGCATAATCACGGCAAAGCTTTACAGCTTTATCAAATTCAAGCGTATCATATGTTGCACGTTGCCAATCCATTTCATGAAGTTGTTTATCAATCGATGCACCTTCAACCATTAAAAAGAACCCATTTTTATTTTTATCCAAAGCATTAATTGCTTTATCTGTCATTTCTACTAAACCTGGTTGATTTTGATAATCACCTAAAACTTTAGGATTTTTAATCATTTCACGATCAACATATACATTCATTGTGGATTTATGATATAAACCTAAAATTTTATCAGCATTTCTTGAAGTTTTTTCTAATTCTTGTTTATTAGTAGAAACTACATATCCTAAATCTGCAAAATCTTTTACTAAATTTTTATCATCTTTACGACTAGAAATTTTTTCACTTTGTGGATAAAAATGTTGAGCTCCACCACCCATGATTACATCAGGACGTTGTTCAGGATTAAGCATAGAATCTGCAATAAAATTCATTTCAGAACGACGACGAGTATGTGAAAGCATTGCTGCTGGAGTCGCATCTGTAACATCAGCTGTAGTAACTAAACCAGTTGCCATACCACGAGTACGTTTTGTAATTTCGATAATGTTTTCTACTTTTGGATCATCTAATGGATCTTTTGTACTATCTGCATAGACACCAAAAGCATTAACCGCAGCTTTATTACCAGTTGCATAAGCAGAGGCACTATTTGCTGAATCAGTAACCAAAGAATCATAACCTGAAGTAGTAATGAGTGCTAAATTTGGCATTTTTTCCATTTCTAACACATCATTAAATTTACCTTCTTGCATACCTTTACCGATAATACGAGCTAATTCACGAGCCTGTAAACTCATACCATCGCCTACCATTAAGATAACATTTTTTGCTTTTTGTGGATTAGCTTTTACTACATTATAACTAACTTCACGCGAAATATTACCGGCTTTTACTTTTATATCATATGTGCCTGCTTCATTTAAAGACACATTATCAATACGATATCTTGCTGTTGTACCATCTAAACTTACTTTAGCATCTTTGCCAAAATATTTATCAGCGGATTTTCCATTAATATTTACTGTCATATCTGCAGTTGTAGCATCAGATACTTCAATAAGAAAATCAAATTTTTGACCAGCTAAGAATTTAGCATTATCAATAGGTAATACTGTAATTGGAGATTTTTGTTGAACTGTATATCCTGCTTTTACTTGTGTTTGTGCTGCATAAGCAGGAGTTGCTACCATGCCATAACTAAATACACCGATAGCTGTTAAAATTCCAACGGCTGTCATTTTGGACATTTTTTTAGATAAAGTCAATTTCATAAAATGTACATTCCCTTCTGATAAACATTTCCCAGAGCAAATTAAGCTTTATTTATTAAGCTCATCGGTGTTATTTTATTATATCAAAAAGAAATTTAAATATAATTTTTGTTAAGCTACAGTAAATTTTCTTTTTCCTAGATAAAATCTATGTTAATTATCAATAATAAATATCATTCAACACTCTTAAATATATTTATTTGTTCGTTTCTCAACCATTCTCCAATAGCTTTTCCTTGTAAATGACTAGGACAATTTTTCATCGAAACACTATGCAATTTTTTTAAATAACTTTTATAATCTGCCAAATAATATGGTAAAGATTTATTATCTGCTAAAACAACTTGGTTAAAACCTTCAAAACCTAACGGATTTTTTTCCACTAACAACAAGAAATCCACTATTTTACTTGCCTTACCCAAACGAGCTGCTCGCATATGTTCTTTTATTACAAACAATCCACCTTGTACCCATTTTTTTGGTAAAGTCATTCGTTTATTCCAATTTAATAAAACATCTCCACCTTTATCTTCATGACCATAATGATGTGGTAATACTTCTATTGGCGTCACACCTTTTCCCAAATCATGTACCAATCCTGCAAATCTTACTGCTAAATCCTCAGTCATACTAGATACCAAATCAACTATTTCCATTGTATGTTCAAAAGCATCACCTTCAGGATGATATACCACAGGTTGCATCTTCCCTATTAAAGCATATATTTCTGGAAATAAGGTATCTAATAAATTAGCTTTTTGTAATTCACGAAAAAATATCGAAGGCTTCGTGGTTTTTAACGCACGTTGCAATTCATTAAATATTCTCTCTTGTGGTTCAAAATTCAATTCATATTTACAACTATTCATTAAAATTAATGTAGCATCATCTATTTCAAAATTTAATTCACATGCTTGTCTTGCTGCACGGAGAGCCCTTACTGGGTCTTCTTTAAAATGACTAGATACTGCTTTTACTAATCCTTTTTTTATATCTTCTATACCATTATAAGGGTCAATAATTTCTTTTGTATTCACACAATATGCAATACTATTCATCGTAGTATCCCTACGATATAAATCTTGTTCAAGTGTTACTTCATCATCATAAACAACGTCAAAACCTGTATAACCTCGCCCTATTTTTCGTTCTTTTCTAGCAAAAGCTACTTCACATTCTTTATCTCCTATTTTTACTAAATATACGGGAAAGGCCTTTCCTATTTTTTTAGCTTTGGGAAAATTTTCTTTAAATATACTTTCCTTTAAATGACAAATTACATAATCTTTATCTTTAGCTATCGCACCACGAATCATATCACGCACCCAACCACCTACAATATATAATGTGCCACCTAAAGAAGTGATTTTCTGCGAAAATTCTTGTTCATCTGCTATTTTTATTATACTCATCATATTCACCTAATCTTTTCTAAAAAAAATGGTTCTATAATAAATGTTGGGGTAAGAGAAAATTCTCTTGCTTCAACAT